>DASSZA010000159.1:0-20045 GCA_035703005.1 Candidatus Limnocylindrales bacterium
TCGAGGCCACGGAGAAAACGTCGACCGCCCGGCGGTGCCGGGCGGTCTCTCGTGATGGCGTGCTGGGGAGTCGGGGGTCTATTCGACCTTGTCGTCCCCATCGACGTCGGTCGGTGTCAGCTCGCCGCCATGTGGCGCGAGCTCGCCGCCGTGACCCGGTAGGCGCTGACCGATGCTCGGCGGCGCTGTGACCGGGAGGCCGTGCCCCTCGACATCACCTTCGTCGATGAAGCCATCGGTTCCCGACTGCCCCTCCTCGGGCTCGACCAGCGAGTCCTTCGGGAGCTTGATTTTCTTCATCGAACCGTTCCTTCCTGTCGCTGACGGTCTGATGTGTCCGGTCCCACTGTACGCCGTTACCTAGGGACTACAAGGACATGCGGCCTGACGAAGTCGATGTCGGCTAGGCGACACCGATCACGATGCCGGCTCGCCCGTGTAGGACCGCGGCAACGCCTCGACGCTCGGCCTCGGCGTCCGCAGGTCGCGCAACGCCTCCTGGTCCGGGCCGGCGAGACGCGGTAGATCGGCCGCCTCGGTGCGCATCAGGCGTGACGTCAGCGTCGAGAAGACGAGCTTCTGGATCTCGGGCACGGCCATCGTGGCGCGGAGGCCATCGGACGGCACCTCGAGCAGCGTCGTGTCGCTGTTCGCCACGACATCGGCGGTCCGCGGGCTCCCGGTGAGTGCCGCGATCTCGCCGAAGAAGTCGCCCTCACCCATGGTCGAGAGGCCTCGGTAGCCGCCGGTCTCGTCCGGGATGCCGGCTGTCGCCGAGCCCGCGAGGATGAAGTACGCCGATGAAGCAGTGTCTCCGTGCTGAAGGATCTTGGTCCCGGCGGGGACCTCACGAACCGTCGCGTCTCGAAGGAAGGCGTCGCGCTGCAACGGTGACAGTCGGCCGTACGTCGGGAGCTTGCCGACGAGCAGGTCGAAGTCAGCAAGCGCGGCCGGTCGCAACGGCATACCCGCGAGCGCCGGAGACGCCCCCGCGAGGCGGGCCCGTGCGGCGCGGATCGCGGGGATGCCGAAGCTCGGTACGACGAGGGCCAACGCCGCTGCCCCGAACAGCAAAAGCGCAGAGAAGGCGATGAGGATACGGACGTTGATGACGTCTGCTAGCCCTGCGCCGGCCATGCCGAAGACGAAGATCACATCTCGCATGACGTAGTACGCGGAAAAGACGCGACCTCGCATCTCGCGCGGCGTATTCCGCTGCAACAACACCGACCTGGCCACAGACGTGGGTGCGTTGAAGAACCCAGAGATCATCACGAGCAGGATCGCCACCGGGATGGACGTGGCGGCCGCGTAGCCGAGACCACATATCCCCATCGCCGCGAGCCCCAAAGCGATCCAGATCGCCTCGGGTAGGCGGTTCGAGAAGCGGGCCATGAAGAACGAGCCGATCACGAACCCGACCGACGTCAGCCCTTCCTGCAGCCCGTATTGGAATTCCGTCGCGTGAAGCTCACGCAGTGACATCGGCAGCAGGAGGACATTCCAGAGTCCGAAGGAGAAGAACATCAGTCCGCCGACGACGAACAACGCGCGGAGAACCGGGGTGCCGAAGAGCGTCCCTAGCCCGGACTTCAGGTTGTCGACGACGACCGACACGCTGGCCTCGTCCTCCGGGACCGGCATCTCGTAGCGGCTCATCAAGGAGATGAGCCCGGCGCAGATCAAGAACGACACCGCGTCTAGCAGGAACGCGAGCCGCATGTCGACGCTTGCCAGCAGGCCCGCGCCTGCGAAGCCGATCGCCGTGGACCCGAAGGCTGCGATCGACAGGAACGAGTTCGCGGCGGCCAGCTCCTCGTCGCTCGCGATCTCGGGAATCAGGCTGTCATGTGCCGGGTCGAAGAACTGTTTGATGCCGGCATTGAGCAGCAAGAGCACATACAGGCCAGGTAAAGCTACGGCGTCTATGCCGATCACCACTGCGATCAGTCCGACGACGATAGCCTGGATGAGACACGTGACGATCAGGATGCGCTTTCGATCGTGACGGTCGACGTAAACGCCCGCCAGGAGGCCGACGATCAGGCTCGGAATGGCGGTGACCATGAGCGTCAGACCGACCGCTAGCGCGGACCCCGTGACTCGGAACACGTAGATCCCGGCCGCGAGATCGGTCAGCGCGGAACCGGCGGTGGAGATGAGCTGCGCCGTCCAGAGCAGCGAGAAGTCGCGCTTCCGGAAGACGGCGAACATCGACGGGGCGGGCACGGACGCTGCCGTCATCGGACCTCCAGCGGCGCGTCGCGCGCCGAACCCTTACTCGGTGGACCCCGGTCGACCCGATCGACCCCAAGACCGCGGCCGTTGGCCGGGAGTCTAGCCGCCGCGACGCGGCACTGCGACGCCTTCCCGCAGCAATAGCGCTTCCTTGCGCGAGAGCTGCCGATCGCGGTCCACCCAGCCGGTCCCACCGTATCCGCCGAGCGTCCCGTCGCCGGCGATGATCCGGTGACACGGGATCACCAACGAGACCGGATTGCGCCCGAGGGCGCCGCCGACGGCACGCGCCGCGCGCGGAGCGCCCACCCGTCTCGCGATGTCGCCGTAGCTGGCCGTCGTCCCTGGACCGACGCGACGGACCTCGGCGAGGACGCGCTGATCCCAGGCGGGTCGGTCCGACAGGTCGACCGTGAGCGCCGCGTCCGCCACAGGCGCGCCCTGAACGAGGGCTTCGATAACCGGAAGGGCGGCGCTAAGGACGAGAGCCGCCGGCTCATTGGCAGGCGCATCCGCCAGGCGGACGACGGGCGCGCCGAAGCGCTTCGAGACCTCGCCCCGGAAGGCGTCCTCATCGGGTTCCCAGCCGGCCGCCGCGATGCCACGTTCCGTGGCCGCCACGCGGAACGGCGCGCTGCCGCCGTCGAGGGTCGTCGTGACGACGAGCTGAGCCATCGCCTAAGTCTGCGGGACGGGTGGCCCGCCAGGGTAGCGGTATACTCCTAGGGAGTATGACCACGCCCAGCTCGACCACCGAGATCCAGCTCCCCATCGAAGGGATGACGTGCGGTTCGTGCGTCAATCGCATCGAGCGATTCCTGCGGGCCACGGACGGCGTCGAGGAGGCAAACGTCAACCTCGCGACCGAGATGGCGACGATCCGCTACCTCCCCGATGTCGCCGACAAGGACCGGCTTGTCGCGGCCGTCGAAGCCGCCGGATACGACGTCCGGCAAGCCGAGCCGACACGCGATGACGTCGGCCCCGCCGACGCCTCGGACGCCGCTGGCTGGTCGCTGGTCGAGGAGGCCGCTCGTGACGATGCGCGGCGCGACCGCGAGGCGTCGCTGCTGCTGCGCCAGGCCGTCACGTCGATCGTCGTCGCGGTCGCGATCATGGTGGCGATGTTCGTCCCCCAGACGCGCATCTCCATGGAGACCCTGAACTGGATCGCCCTGATCCCTGCGACCGTGATCCAGTTCGTGGCGGGTGGACGGTTCTACCGTGCGGCGTGGCGCGCCCTCCGCCATGGGACGGCGAACATGGACACGCTTATCGCGGTCGGGACGAGCGCCGCGTGGCTGTACAGCGTCGGTGTGACCCTTTTCCCCGAGGCCATCCACGAGGCCGGCCTCCACCCCGAGACCTACTTCGACGCGTCGACGATCATCATCGGCCTCGTCCTCCTCGGGCGATGGCTCGAGGGTCGAGCGAAGGCCGGTACCGCCGGCGCGATCCGGCGGTTGATCGGCCTGCAGCCGGCCACGGCTCGTGTCGTGACCGACGACGGCGAGACGGACGTCCCGCTCGTCCGCGTCGCGGTCAACGACCGGCTCCGCGTCAGACCCGGCGACAAGGTGCCGGTCGACGGCGTCGTCGTGGAGGGCGCCTCGAGCATCGACGTCAGCATGCTCACCGGAGAGCCGGTACCCCTCGAGGTCGTCCCGGGGACGGAGGTCGTCGGCGGGACGATGAACCGCAGAGGGACGTTCGTGATGCGCGCGACGCGGGTCGGGCACGACACGGCCCTCGCCCGGATCGTCGAGGCCGTCAGGCGTGCCCAGGGCAGCAAGGCACCCATCCAGCGACTGGCCGACCGGATCGCCGAGGCGTTCGTGCCGCTCGTGCTGGTCCTGGCGTCGGCGACGTTCGTCGTGTGGTTCGTGGCAGGGCCCGAGCCGCGCTTGACGCTCGCGCTATCGGCATTCATCAGCGTCGTCGTGATCGCCTGCCCGTGCGCGATGGGTCTGGCGACCCCGGCAGCCGTGATGGTGGGCACGGGTCGGGGAGCCGAGGCGGGCATCCTCATCCGCGGTGGTGAGGCGCTCGAACGCGCCGAGGCTATCGACACCGTCGTGTTCGACAAGACCGGGACGCTCACGCTCGGGCGGCCCTCGGTGGTCGATGTCGTGGCCGTGGGCACCTTCGATGTGACCACACTGATCGACCTCGTGGCATCCCTCGAGCGAGCGAGCGAGCACCCCCTGGGCGGGGCGATCGTCGAGTACGCGAACGCTCGCGAGCTCGGGTTCCGAACCGTCGATGCCTTCGAAGCCGTCGTCGGCGGCGGTGTCCGCGGTCGGCTCGAGGACGCGGGCGCCGTCCGGACGGTCGCCGTCGGCAATACGCGGTGGCTCGCCGAGGCGGGGTTCGATGTCGCTCCGATCGGCGACCTGGTGGAGACCATCGGCGGGGGAGGGAGAACGGTCGTCGCGGCCGCCGTGGACGGGCGTGCCGTCGGGGTCATCGCGATCGCCGATCCCGTCCGTGCCGAATCCGCGGTCGCGATCCGGGAACTCACCGATGCCGGCATCGAGACGTGGCTCGTCACCGGCGATGCTCGAGGCGCCGCCAACGCGATCGGTGCCCAGGTCGGCATCCCCGCGCATCGCATCGTCGCCGAGGTCCGTCCCGAGGGGAAGGCGGACATCGTGGCGCATCTGCAGGGTCGGGGTCGGACCGTCGCGATGGTCGGCGACGGTATCAACGACGCACCAGCGCTCGCCAAAGCGGATGTCGGGACCGCCATCGGGACTGGCACAGATGTCGCCATCGAGGCCGCGCCGATCACGCTTCTCGGGGCCGACCCGCGCGGTGTCGCGGCTGCCATCGGCCTGTCGCGGGCGACGATGACGACGGTCCGCCAGAACCTCTTCTGGGCGTTCGCCTACAACATCGTGCTCATCCCGATCGCGATGGGCGTCCTCGTGCCGTCCTTCGGGATCGCCTTGTCGCCAGCCTTGGCCGCGGCGGCGATGGCCCTCTCATCCGTCACCGTCGTCGCAAACGCATTGCGACTGCGAACGTACGACGCGCGTCCCGAGGCACCGCACCGGATGCGACGAGGATCGTTCCACCGACTCCGCGAGGCGGCATTCCTGGGCGCGGTGGCGCTCGCGGCGCTCGGTGTGGCTGGTGGCGTGATGGCCGCCGATCGCTGGATCGAGCGGGGCGCGACACACGTCGCGGTCGTCGCTCGCGACGCGCGCTTCACGCCGGCCGAAGTTCGCGTCGAGACGGGCCGGACCGTCGTCCTGTCGTTCACCAACGAGGACGCCGTCTTCCATGACTGGGAAGTGCAGGGACTCGCCAACGTCGACGCGGGCGCCCGTCCCGGCCAGACGCAACGGATCAGGTTCCGCATCGACGACGCCGGTTCCTACCCGATCGTCTGTACGGTCCCGGGTCACGCCGAGGCCGGGATGGCCGGCACGCTCGTCGTCGAGCCCCCAGACTGAGCCCGCGATGACCCTCGGCCGGATCGACACCCTGCCCGACCCGCGCGACCTGCCGGGGGATTTCGCGCATCGCGTGTCGATCGACGTGCGATTCGCAGACACCGACGCGATGGGCCACGTCAACAACGCGGTCTACCTGACGTACTGCGAGATGGCCCGGATCCGATACTGGTCCGATGTCACCGGCGAACCGCTGGCCGCCCGACATCACGGCGCCGAGAGCCTGATCCTCGCCGAAGCGCGCATCACCTATCGCGCCCAGGTCTTCCATACCGATGTCGTTACCGTCGAATCGCGCGCGACGCGCATCGGCCGCTCGAGCTTCGTGCTCGAGCATCGCCTGACGGCGTGTGAGCCCGGCGGGCACCCGCGCCTCGTGGCGATCAGCGAGTCCGTCCTCGTCCGTTACGACTACACCGTCGGCCGTGCCTCTGAGCTCGATGACCGATTCGTCGAAGCGATGGAGGCGTTCGAGGGCCACCCGCTCCGCTGACCCGGGCGCGCAGCGGGTGCCGGCGCTAGTCGACCACGCGCCGGAAGATCGTCACCGCGTTCTGGCCGCCGAAGCCGAAGCCGTCCACAGCGACCGTATCGATCTGCTTCTCCCGCGCGGTCAACGGCACGTAGTCGAGGTCGCAATCGGGATCCGGCGTGCGCAAGTTGGCTGTCGGCGGGATCACGTTGTCGCGGATCGCGCCGAGCGCCGCGAGCGCGCTGGCGATCCCGGCAGCGCCGACGAGGTGGCCGATCATCGACTTCGGTGAGCTGATCGGCACCTTGTACGCGTGCTCGCCGTACGCGGCCTTGATCGCGCGCGTCTCCGTGACGTCGTTGAGGGGTGTCGCCGTGCCGTGGGCCACGATGTAATCGACCTCGTCGGGCGCGATCCCGGCATGGCGCATCGCGTTCGTCATCGATCGGGCCTGGCCACGGCCGGTCGGTTCCGGCGCGCTGATGTGGAACGCATCCGCGGTCAGCGCGCCGCCGATGATCTCCGCGATCGGCGTCGCGCCACGTTCGAGCGCGTGCTCGAGCGACTCGACGACGGTGATGCCGGCGCCCTCCCCGAGGACGAACCCATCACGCGTCAGGTCGAACGGCCGGGAGGCGCTCTCGGGCTCGTCGTTGCGCTTCGAGAGCGCGGTCATGTTCGCGAGGGCGGCCACGCCCATCGGCCAGATCGGCGCCTCCGTGCCGCCGGTCACGACCACGTCGCAGTCGCCGTCGCGGATCAACCGGAGGGCGTCCTGGAACGCGATGACGGACGTGGCACAGGCGGCGACCTGGGTGATGACCGGCCCTGTGAGGCCCCACTCCATCGATAGCATCGCGGCCGCCATCGAACCTGACAGCGCCGGCACGGCGAACGGCGACACGAACCGCGGCCCCTTCTGGTCGTGGACATGGGTGCCGTCGATGATCTGCTCGATACCGCCGCCGCCGGTGTTCACGACCACGCCGACACGGTCGCGCTCGTCCTGGGTCATCGCGGCGAAGTCGATGCCGGAGTCGGCGACCGCCTCCTTGCCGGCTCCCATCGCGAGGTGGATGAACCGGCTCATCCGCCGGGCCATCTTCGGATCCATGACCTTCGCGGGATCGAAGTCGAGGACCTCGGCCGCGATGCGCACCTCGTGATTCGAGGCGTCGAAGCTGCGGATCGTCCGCGTGCCGGTCACGCCGGCCTTGAGGTTCGACCAGTACGTCGGGAAGTCGTTGCCGATCGGCATGACCGCACCGAGACCGGTCACGACCGCGCGACGGGCAGGATCCTTCTCAGGCATCGGCTCGGATTGTAGAGACGCGGATAACGGGCCGAGTGGGCGGATGGCTGGCTAGGCGGTGCGGAGCAGGCGACGCGATCGCACTTGGGTGTGCGTGAGCGAGGCTGCGACGCTCAACGACGCCAGACGCCGCACACGAGGTCCGTCAGTCCCCGTCATACCTCTTGAAGATCACCGCGCCGTTGTGGCCGCCAAGGCCGATGTTGTTCGATAGCGCGTAGCGGATCTCCATCGGGACGGTCTCGGCTGGGACCCACAGGTCGCACTCGGGGTCGTAGTCGCGATAGTTCAACGTCCCGGGGGCGCACTGCTCAGAAACGGACATGACGGCCGCGAACGCTTCGAAGGCACCCGCCGCACCCATCATGTGACCGGTCATCGACTTGGTCGCGCTGATCGCGATCGAGCGGGAGTCACGCGACGCGCGCGACCCGAAGGTCGTCCAGATCGCCTCGGCCTCTCGCTTGTCGCCAAGCGGCGTCGACGTGCCGTGCGGGTTGATCAGGTCGACCTCGTCAGCCGGCACGCCCCGTCGTTCGAGGGCCATCTTCATCGCCCGCGCCGAGCCGATCCCTGCGTCGATCGGCTGGATCATGTCCCAGCCATCCGCGGCCGACCCGTAGCCGACGACCTCTGCGTAGATCTTCGCGCCGCGCTCCTTCGCGAGCTCGAGGTCCTCGAGGAACAGCGACCCCGCGCCCTCGCCGAGGACGAACCCGTCGCGCGTCGCGTCGAACGGACGCGACACGGTCTCCGGGTCTTCCCCGGCGCGCGGCAGACCCATCCCGCGCATGTTCGAGAAGCCGGCATGTGCGACCTCGAGGAGCGGCGCTTCCGTCGAACCGCTGATGACGGCGATGCAGTCACCGCGTCGGATCGCCTCCGCGGCCTCCCCGACATTGTGGGTGCCAGTCGCACACGCGGACACCATGCATACGTTGTGGCCGATCGCCCCGGTCTCGATGGCGATCATCCCGGATGGGCTGTCGACCAGCGCATTCGCGATGAACGTCGGCGCGACCGTGCGGTTACCGCGCTCGTGGAGTGAGACGTAGTTGTCGATCATCAGCTGCTGGCCGCCCGCCCCGGAGCCGAAGATCACCCCGACCTCGGTCCGGTTCTCGTCGGTGAGCTCGAAGCCGGAGTCGGCGAGCGCCTGCTTACCGGCCGCGACGCCGAAATGCAGGCTCGACTCGCTCCTGCGCGCGGCCTTCGGGTCCATCCATTCCTTGGGGTCGAATCCCCTGACCTCACCGGCGACCTTCGCCTCGTAGGGTTCCGTGTCGAAGTAGGTGATCGGCCCGAGTCCGGACACGCCGTTCACGAGATTGGACCAGGCGGTGTCCTTGTCGTTGCCGACGGGGCTGATGACCCCGACACCTGTGACGACGACGCGGCGGTCGTAGTCGGGACGACGCATGTGGTTCGGATCCTCCAGAGTTTCGGTGATCAGGCCGTGACGCCGGCCGGATCGATGGATAGGTCGTGGGTCGCCGGATCGTCGGCGGAGACGATCTCCGCGTCCGGCGCGATGCGTTTGATGAGGCCGGTCAGGACCTTGCCGGGCCCGACCTCGACGAAGGTCGTGACCCCAGCGGACGTCATCCGCTGGACGGCCGTCACCCAGTCGACGCCGGCCGTCAGGTGGTCCACCAGCTCGGCTCGTGCTTCCTCGCCGGTCGTGATGGGACGAGCGTCCGCGTTGGCGAGCAACGTCGTGGTCGGGTCGGCGAAGGCGATATCGGCCAGCGTGTCACGCATCCCTTCGGCTGCCTCGGCCATGAGCGGGGAGTGGGCCGCGACGCTCACCGGCAGGACGATCGCCCGCTTCGCGCCGAGCGTCCTCGCGATGTCCGCGCCGGCCTCGATCGCGGCGCGCTCGCCCGATACGACGACCTGGCCCGGAGCATTGCGGTTGGCGACGACGAACGTGCCGCTCTTGCCGGCTTCGGCGATCAGCTCGGGGAGCTTCGCGTCGTCGAGTCCGATGAGCGCCGCCATCGCGCCATCACGGCCCTGCCCCGACGCCTGCATCAGCTCACCGCGCCGTCGCACGAGACGGACCCCGTCGTCGAGGGAGAGCACCCCCGCGGCGACGAAGGCCGAGTACTGGCCCATCGAGTGGCCGGCGGCGAATGCGGGGATCGGCTCCGGGACACCGGCGGTCATCCACCGCTCGCGGAGTGCTTCGAGGATCGCGATCGATGCCGCGAGCAACGCGGGCTGGGCGTTCTCGGTCAGGTCGAGCTTCTCCGCAGGACCATCCCACGCGAGCGAGCTGATCGGTTCGCCGAGGGCGGCATCAGCCGCTTTCCACACGCCGGCAGCTGCGGGCGAGGACGCGGCGAGATCCCGGCCCATGCCCACGGATTGCGAGCCCTGACCGGGAAAGACGAAGGCGACGGAAGTCATCGGCCCCGAGCGTACGGGGCGCGGTTGCTCCAGACCGGGATTCGCGTGCATGCTTGCATGCATGACTGAGATACGGGTGCGCCCGACGACCCGCCCCGCGCCGCGCCGCGAGATCGCGCAGCGCTTCGAAACGGACCTGTCCGCGTCCGTGCTCGCCGCCGGCACGCGCCTCCCGAACGTGCGCCAGATCAGCGAGCGGGTCGCGATGGGCCGCGCCCTGTGGCGCGAGCTCGTCATCGGGTTCGCCAGCCAGCTCGGCGAGCTGCGGCTCGGATTCACACAGCTCGCGGCCCTCTACGTCCTGGCCGATGGCAGCACCCTGACCATCGGCGAGCTCGCCGAGTCGATCAACCGCTCGCCGTCCGCGACGAGCCGGCTCATCGACGGCCTGGTCAAGCGTCGCCTCGTCGAGCGGCGCAGCGAAGAGGAGGATCGCCGTCAGAAGGTCCTGCGCCTGACGCCGCGGGGTCACGCGATCCTGCGGGTGGTCGATCGCGGCCGTGCCGAGCAGTTCCTCTCGGCCGTGCGCCCGCTTCCGACCGCGGAGCGTTCGATCGTCGCGATGGGCGTCGCCGCTCTGGCCACGCATGCGATCAACCGCCGCGGCCGCTTGATCCGGGCGACCCGAGAGCCCGGCACGTAGCCGCGCGCGGCGCGTAGGCTACGCGGGCAGGAGGTCTCGATGTACTACGGCAACCCGGCGGCCGCGCTGTTCCAGATCGAGCACCAGCACAGCGATGGGACGTGGTCGACGCTCGCGCCCGCGGGCACCGAAGTCCACGACGCGGCCGGAGCCGACCCCGAGCGCGAGTGGGACCGTGGCCATGTCTACATCTGCACGACCTGCGAGGAGCGGGTCCGTGTGATCGGGCCGGCGCCCGCCCGCGAGGATCCGAATCGCACTCAGGCTGGCTGACGAGGACACAGCCGAGGAGGAAGTCGATGTTCCAATACGGCATCGTGGCTGGCGACCTTCGGATCAAGCATCAGCACGAGGATGGCTCGTGGGCCGAGATGGAGCCCCGTGACGCGCACGACCCCGCGCGGTTCGACGAGGAGCGCGATTGGCAACGCGGCCATGTCTACGTCTGCAGCCAGTGCCAGGAGACGATCGCCGTAAGCCCGCCTGCCGGCGACGATGCGTCGGAGCGCGGCGACTCGCCGGAGGCCGGCTGACGCGCTGAGCCGGCGACGGGGCAAGGCGGCCGAGATCAGGCGCAGAACCGCCGGACGACGTCGTAGAGCACGGGTAACCCGAAGCGCAGCGCGCTGAGCGAGATCCGCTCGTCCACCCCGTGCCACAGCTCGAGGAACGGCTCGCCTGGTTCGAGACCGAAGGGTGCGAAGCCGTACGTCGGCGTTCCGACCATCGCGCTGGCCTTGGCATCCGTCGCGAACGGTGCCATCACCGGTAGCGGCACCGCCGCTGGATCATGATCGAGCAGGGCGCCGACGAGCGTGTCCCAAAGCGGACCTTCGGCCGGCGCCTCGACCGGCTCGCCGAGCGCAAGGCGCTCGAACCGACAGGCCGGCAGGAGGTCCGGCCCGATCCGCCGTTCGAGCTCGGCGAGGATGTCCGCGTCCGTCGAGCCCGGCAGGAGCCGAGAATCGACGTCGACCACGGCGTCGCCCGGGATGACGTTGTATTTGACGCCGGCCTGGATGATGTTCGGGCTGTACGTGTCGCGGATCAGTGCCCGGATCGCACGCGACCAGACGGGGTCGCAGAGGCGATCGATCTCGCGGTCGGCCGCCTCGGAATCGAGCTCCGCGGCGGCGATGGCGCGCAACACCGAGCCGGTCGAGGCCGGGAGAGCGTCGGCCGCGGTGTCGAGCATGCGCGTGATCACGGGTGTCATCCGGATCGGACCGGGGACCGCGATCCGCGCGACGATCTGCGCGGCGATGACTGCCGCGTTCTCGGGTCGCGGCATCGACCCGTGCCCCCACGTACCGCTGACGTGGATCCGGTACGGAGCGAAGCCCTTCTCCGCCACCATGATCGGGTAGAAGCGCACGCCGGCGACGTGGACGGTCACACCACCGCACTCGTTGAGCGCACCAGCCGCTCGGAGCCAGTCGGGTCGATGGAGTGCCAGCCAGCGCGCCCCATCGGTCGCTCCGGCCTCCTCGTCGGCGGCGCACGTGAACAGCACGTCGCGCATGAGGCCGGGGATCGGGTCGGATCCCGGATCGCGGCCGGCGGCTCGGGCTTCACTGGCGAGGCGCTCGATCACCCCGAGCTGGAGCGCCACCATCCCCTTCATGTCGACCGTCCCGCGACCGTAGATCCAGCCACCGTCGACGTCGGCGGCGAACGGGTCGTGCGACCAGCGTTCAGGGGGCGCCGGCACGACGTCGAGATGGGACATCAGCAGGAGAGGGTCGTCGCCGGTTCCCTCACCGCGCAGCCGAACGTGGACCGAGCCGCGGCCCGGGACGGGCTCGACGATCTCGGGGACGAGACCGGCCGCCACGAGCCGGTCGGCGATGTAGGTCGCGGCACGCGTCTCGCCGTCGGGCAGGGCCGGGTCCGGCGGGTTGATCGACGGGATACGGATCAGGTCGCGCAGCGACTCGACGACCGCGGCGTGCGCCCGGTCCCAGTCGCTCCCCGCGACCGCGTCCGATGGACGGCCGGACGTACGCGCGGTCACTGGGCGACTGCTATCCCGAGAAGCGCGGCGATCAGACCGAGGACGAACCCGGCAGCGACGATCACCGCGACCATCAGCACGAGCCAGCGCCCCAGCCGGCGCTCTTCGGCGAGTGCCTCGGGCTCATCGGGAGCCTCGCCGCCCGTGATGTACGGCCCAGGCAGCCCCTTCTCGCGTGCCCGCTGGGCCCGCGGCGAGTCGTACAGCTCGGGGTCCGGGCCGGTCGGGCGGCCGGACCGCGGCTCCTGCGTAGTCATGAGGCCATGATGCCCGCTCATCCGATCGCCTGACGCAACGGGACCGCCACGTCTTCCGCGACGACGTCCACGCCATCGGGCCCGACGCGTGGCCGCACGTTGAGGATGAGGTGTGTGGCTCCGCGCCGGAGCGCGTCGTGGGCGGCGTCGAGCGCTTTGGCGTGGTCGTCGGCGGTCTCGCCGGTCGGGACCTGCGCCCCGAAGTCGAACGTCGCCGGGTCGCGCCCGATGGCCTCGAGCTGCGCGAGGATGGCATCTCGGCCCCGGCTGAAGTCGTCGAGGTCGGTCGCCCGGCCCGACAGGACGTCGACCGCGGGCATGACCCATCCATCCGCGAGCGCCGCTGTCAACGCGATGCCCCGACGCTTGCCGGCGCCGAGCCACAGCCGTGGCCCACCGCCCGGCTTGGGCGGTGGTTCGTTCGTCGCCTCGACGAGCGGAAAGAACGGGTCGGGGCGGGTGACACCCGGCGGTGATGCCGCCTCGGGCGACCACAACGCCCGGAGCACGTTGACCGCGGATTCGAACCGGTCGAAGCGCTCGCGCATCGGCGGTAGCGGGATGCCGAGCGAGAGGTGCTCACCCTCGTGCCAGCCCGCACCGAGCCCGACGATGAGGCGGCCACCGGTCGCGTGGTCGAGGACGGTCGCCGCCTTGGCGAGGACCGCCGGGTGTCGGAACGTGTTCGACAGCACGGCGAACCCGATCCAGCGACCGGCGACGTGATGGAGTAGCGCGGCGGCCGTCGTGAGTGCCTCGAGACTCGGGCCATGCCGATCGGATGCGATGTCCGTCAGGTGGTCGTTCATCCAGACGGACTCGAACACGTCGTGGGCGCCGATGCGGGCCCACATCGCATCCAGGGTCGGCCAGTCGACCGCCTGCGGAGAGGTCTTGATCCCGATCGGGATATGGCGGGTCATGCAGGAACGCGGGCAGCCGCCAGGTTCGCCGTCATGCGAGGCCCGGTCGTGACGGCGCCCGTCGAGGCCGACCCCACGAGTGCGGCGTACTTCGCGAGCACCCCGGTCGTGTAGTTCGCGGGGCGTGGCGTCCACGCCGCGAGCCGCCGTTCGATCTCCTCCGCCGGGACGGCGAGGTCGAGACGCTTGTTGTCGACGTCGATCACGATCTCGTCGCCTTCCTGGACGACCGCGATCGGGCCGCCGAGCGCGGCTTCCGGCGCGATGTGGCCGAGCATCAACCCGTGCGTCCCGCCGGAGAACCGGCCGTCGGTGATGAGCGCGACGGCATCCCCGAGGCCCTCGCCGACGAGTGCCGCGGTCACGCTGAGCATCTCCTGCATGCCCGGTCCACCGACGGGTCCCTCATACCGGATGACGACGACGTCGCCCGGGACGATCCGCTGTGCGCGAACGGCGTCATAGCACGCGGCCTCCGAGTCGAAGACCCGTGCAGGACCACGGTGCAGCCGCCGCTCGTGCCCCGCGAGCTTCACCACGCAGCCCTCGGGCGCGAGGCTGCCACGCAGGATCGCCAGCCCACCGGTCGGCTTCAGGGGCCTCTCGATCGGGACGACCACCGTCTGTCCGGGCGTCTCGACGACGTCTCGCGCGACTTCCGAGAGCGTCCGCCCGTCGACCGTCGTTGCACCGCCGTCCAGCAGATCGCGCTTGAGCAGCTCGCGCATCACGAGCTCGACTCCGCCTGCTTCGTACAGCTCCGCCGCTGAGTGGCGGCCGCCGGGCTTCATGTCCGCGACCATCGGGGTCCGATCGGCGATCGCGCCGAATTCGTCGATGTCGAGGGCGATCCCGAACTCGTGAGCGATCGCCAGCAGATGGAGCACCCCGTTCGTGGATCCACCGGTCGCGGCCACGGACGCGATCGCGTTCTCCAAAGCCCTTCGGTCCACGATCGACGACGGTCGCACGTCGCGGCGGACGAGGTCCATCACGATCTCGCCACAGCGCCGGGCCGCCTCGTCCTTCTTCGGGTCCTCCGCAGGGATGCCGTTGAGGCCGCCCGGCGACAGGCCGAGGAACTCGAGGACCATGCTCATCGTGTTGGCCGTGTATTGGCCACCACAGGCGCCCGCGCCCGGGCACGCGACGTCTTCGATCCCGTGGAGCTCGTCGAGGCTGATCTTCCCCGCCCGGTAGGCGCCGATCGCTTCATAGACACTGACGATGTCGACGTTCCGGCCCTTGTAGACCCCCGGGTAGATCGTGCCGTTGTAGAGCGCCACGGACGGCACGTCGAGACGGCCCATCGCCATCGCCGCGGCCGGGATGGTCTTGTCGCAGCCCACCAGACACACGAGCCCGTCGAGCAGATGGCCGCGGACCACGAGTTCGATGGAGTCGGCGATGACCTCACGGCTGACGAGCGATGCCTTCATGCCCTCGGTGCCCATCGACACGCCGTCGCTGACGGAGACGGTGTTGAACTCCATCGGCGTGCCGCCCGACGCGCGGATACCCGCCTTGACGAACTCCGCCAGCCGGCGCTGGTTGAAGTTGCACGGCATCGTCTCGATCCACGTCGTCGCGACGCCGACGAGCGGCTTCGCGAGATCCTCGTCGGTGAAGCCGATGGCCTTGAGCATGGCGCGGGCACCGGCGCGGTCCGGCCCGTCGGTCAGCGCACTCGAATGGCGCTTGGCGGGATCACTCGCGCGGCCGGGGTGTGACGGTGCTGGGGTGACGGCCTCGGGCATACCCGAAGTGTAGGCGCGGTCAGGCCGTCGGGAGCGTGCGCCCGGCGTCTGCCGCCAAGTGGCCCTCGGCCAGCACTCCGGCCGCGGCGTGGCTCGCCCCGACGCCGGTCACGGCCTCCAGGAATGACCCACGATCGAGGCTGTACGCGCCGACAGGCCCGCGCGCGACCACAGACGCCGTCCGGGGCACGTCGCGGATGAGGGCGATCTCGCCGACGCCGGAACCGGGCGCCAACGCTCGCAGGGAGCGACCGTTCTGGAGGACCTCGACACTGCCCGTGTCTATGACGAGGTAGCGGTCGCCGACGTCGCCCTCGCGGATCAGCGACTCTCCATCCGCGAACTGTGTCGGGGCCAGCGTGGCCGCAAGGTGCTCCACGGTCGCCAGCGACAGCGGGCCGAAGAGTGGCTGCGCGCGAAGCAATGCGACGCGGCGCGCCGCGACCGGGCCGCCCTCATCGAGGCGACGCACGGCCGGCCATTCGAGAAGCGCGGCGATCGGCAGGATCGCGCCTGTCACGACGAGCGCTGCCGGGGTCCCGATCCATCCGATCAGGATCGGGGCCGCGATGCCGCCGATCGCCGGGCCGAGGTTGGCCACCCCATCGAGCAGACCGAGAAGGGCGACGCGTGACGTGTTCGGCGTCGTGCGTTGGGCGAGGGTGAAGCCGGCGACATCGAGGATCGAGTTGCTGATGCCGATGCTGGCCATCGCCACGATCGCGATGACCGGTTGGACGATCAGCCCCATCAGTGCGATCGGCGCTCCCCATCCCGCCAGCGCGAGCGTGAACGCCGGCCCGAGTCGCGTCCGGCCTGCGAGGCCGATCGCGGCGACGGCTCCGATCAGTCCCCCAACGCCCATCGCCGCGTTCAGCGTCCCGACGCCGCCTTCGCCGAGCCCGAGGAGCTCGATGGAGGCCACGACCACGAGGACCGTCAGGAGGCCCCGGACGAAGGTCTGCAGGCCGAAGCCTACGATGACGAGGCGCGGTCCCGGCACTGTCGACACGACGCGAAGGCCTGCGGAGATGTCGCGAACGACGGATCCGACGCTCGCGGGCTCCCGCCGCCTGCCGACCACCGGGATACGGAGTCCGATGAGCGCGACCAGCCCCGCGATGTAGATCGCGACGACCGCGATGATCGCCCACACCGGTCCGCCCGCGACGATGAGCAGACCGCTGATCGCCGGGCCGACGAACATCCCGAGGCTCTCGGCAGCGCTCGAGGTGACATTCGACGCGATCAGCTGCTCCGGCGTGCGGCCGCATGCCGGCAGCAGCCCCATGTGGACCGGTCGCGTGAAGGCGCCGATGCCGGCTTCGATCGCGACCATCAGCGCGAGCGCCCAGAACGGGGCCTGCCCCGCGACGACGAGCACGGCGCCGACGGCCGCGAGCGTGCGAACGAGATTCGTCGCGCGCAGGACGGACTCGAGGGACCAGCGCGATGCCGGCAGACCGGCGAGCGGCGCGGTGATCGCCGGCGTGAGGTAGCGGACCAGCCCGAGAACACCGACGGCGACTGGCCCGCCGAGGTCGTAGGCGATCACCAGCGTTGCCACGAGGAGCGCCCACTTCCCCGCCATGACGCAGAACCAGGCGAACGTCAGGCGTCGGATCGCCGGCTCGGCAAGGGCGGTCCGCATCGCAGACAACGCGAGATCGAGCCGCCGCGTCCGCCGTTCGCTCATCGGCGGAGGATAGCCAACGCGGATCACGCCGCGATGGTCGGCAGCGTCAGGCTTGCCGAGCCTCGTCGGCCGCGAGGCGCTCGTCCACGAGACGATGCGCCCGCGCTTCGCTCGCAGCGTGGCCGGTCACGGCTTCCAGGAAATCGCGCCGGTCGAGGGCGAACGCGTCGACTTCCGAGATCGTGCGGACCGACGCGGTCCGCGGGATGTCGTTGACCAGGGCGATCTCGCCGGCCCCCTCCATCGGACCGAGATGTCCGATGACCTCCCCGAGACGTGTGACCTCGGCCTCGCCACGGTCGATCAGAAGGTAGCGGTCGCCGGGGTCGCCTTCGCGCATGAGCCAGGTGTTCGGCTCGAATGTGAGCGGGTGCAGGGAGCCGGCCAGGTGCTCGATCGTTGCGAGCGATAGCGGCGCGAAGAGTGGCTGCGCCCGGAGTAGCTCGACCCGGCGTGCCGCCGCCGGGCCACCCTCGTTCAGGCGGCGGAGCCGTGGCCACGCGAGGATGGCGGCGATCGGCAGGATGGCTCCCGACACGACCAGTGCACCCTCCGTGCCGATCCCCGCGATAAGGGCCGGCGCGACGAGTCCGCCGAGTGCCGGACCTGCGTTCGCGGCGCTGTCGATGAGGCCCAGGGCGGACACCCGCATCGCGTTCGGCGTCATGCGCTGCACCAGCGTGAACCCGGCGACGTCGAGCACGGCGTTGCTGATGCCGACCGCGGCCATCGCGCCGAAGGCAACGACCGGGTTGACGATCAGGCCCATCACCGCGATCGGCGCACCCCACCCGGCGAGCGCCACCGCGAACGGTGGGCCCAGACGCTCCCGGCCTGCAAGGGTGATCGCCGCGATCGACCCTACGAGACCGCCCAGCCCCATGACCGCGTTGAGCGTCCCGACCCCCGCATCGCCCAGACCCAGCAGCTCGATGGCCGTCACCACGATCAAGACGGTGAGCAGACCACGGACGAACGTCTGCAAGCCGAGCGACGCGATGACAAGGCGGACGTCGGGCATCGTTGCCACGGCGCGCGCGCCAGCCGACAGGTCCGCCAGCGCAGCGCGCGCGTCGCGAGGGCCGTCGCGACGGCCTACGGTCGGAACGTGGAGGCGGGCGATGCTCGCGACGCTGATCAGGTCGATCACGACGACCGCGGCGAGCGCGCCGGCCGGCCCGGTCGTCACGAGCAGCACGCTCGCAAGGGCGGGTCCGACGAAGGTGCCGAGGCCTTCGGCAGCCCCGGACGTGACGTTCGCGCCGATGAGCTGGGCCGGCGTCTGGGCTACCGCAGGAAGCAGCGCCATGTGGAGAGGACGCGTGAACGCGCCGGCGCTCGCCTCGACGGCGACCAGCAGCATCATCAGCCAAAGCGGCGCGTCGGTGAGCACCACACCGATCAGCCCGACGACCGCGATCGCGCGAAGGCTGTTCGTGGCCCGGAGGACGGCCTCCGCGGGCCAGCGGCCGGCGGGAAGGCCGACGAACGGTGCCAGGATCGCGGGGGCCAGGTACCGCGCGATGCCGAACACGCCGAGTCCGACGGCGCCACCCAGGTCGTACGCGATCACGAGGTTGATGACGAGGACCGCGTACTGGCCGGCATTGCTCGCGGCCCAGGCGACGATGAGCCGGCGGATGGCGGGCTCCGCGAGGGCGGTCCGGAGCGCGCCGACCGCCGGATCGAGCCGGTTCGTCAGCCCGGACGCCATCAGCGGAGCATAGCCTCCGACCTTCCCGCCGAGGTGGTCAGCGCGTATGCTGCCGCGACCGAGATCCCATGGTCGCCGGCGAGGAGGGACGATCGACGCGATGGACCAGAAGCTGACGATGCTCGCGAAGGTGCCGCTGTTCGCGGGGCTGAGCTCGCACGACCTCGAGGCGATCGGCCGGCTCGTCGACGAAGTCGATGTCCGTGAGGGCAAGGTCCTTGCCAAGGAGGGTGCGCCCGGTCACGAGTTCTTCGTGATCCTTGACGGCACCGTCGCGATCTCGAAGGGCGACAAGTACATTCGCGACCTCGGCGCCGGAGATCACTTCGGCGAGCTCGCGATGATCGCCCAGGTGCCGCGGACGGCCACGGCGACCGCTAAGACGCCCGCGAGGCTACTCGTCCTCGGCCATCGCGAGTTCGCGACGCTCCTGGCCGATCGACCCGAGATCCGCGAGAAGGTCCTGCGCGAGGTCGCGATGTGGATCTCGCAGAACTCCCCGACGCCGACGCACTAGAGAGGCCCGAGGCGCCCGCCCTGGCTACTGGAGGCAGTTGCCGGTCGACACCGCCTCGTGTCGACCGATGGCCGGGGCGATCCTCACCGCGACCGATGTCGGCGTGAGCGCATAGCCGACCTCCGGATCCGAGCGTGCCTCGGCGAACACCAAGCCACCGATGCTGCCGTCGTCGAGGACGAACGGGCCGCCGCTGTCCCCACGGTCGATCCGCGCACGGAGCTCGAGGATGTCGCGATCGACCCGCGCGTCGTCGTAGATATCGCGGCCCGTCGCGCGGTACGACCCCGTGACGGCCGCTGGCACGATCGTCAACGCTCCGCCGCCTGGGTAGCCGAGTGCCGCACCGACTGCGCCGCGGGCGGGATCGACGGCCGCGAAGCGAAGCGCGCGCGCCTGCAGGTCCGGCGCCCACAGGAGGGCGACATCCAGCGACGGATCGAACAGGACGACGCGCGCATCAGCGCCATCGCCGTTCACGGTGTCGACCGCGACCGCCCCGTCACGCGCGCCGGCGACGACATGCGCGTTCGTCACCACGTAGCCGTTACTGACGACCGCGCCGCTGCCTGACGCCTGGGCGCCGCAGACCGCAGCACGGACGCGGACGGTGCTTGGCTCGGCGCGCGCCG
>DASSZA010000183.1:0-4861 GCA_035703005.1 Candidatus Limnocylindrales bacterium
GGTCGGACATACCTCGATGCCGCGACCTACGGATTACCGCCTCGGCCGGCCGTCGAAGCGATGGAGCGGGCGCTAAGAGCCTGGCAGACAGGCTCCGCCCGATGGGTCGATGACTGGGACCGCCCGGTCGAGGCCGTGCGCGGCGACTTCGCGTCGATCATCGGTGCGACGGCCGCGGACATCGCGCTCCTGCCATCAGCGTCGGTCGCGGTAGGCCTCGTAGCCGAGGCGCTCAATGCAAACGACGTCGTGGTCGTCCCGGAAGATGACCACGTCTCGGATCTGTTCCCGCTGCTCGTGGCGGAGCGCAGAGGGGTCGAGGTTCGCCAGGTACCGTTCGCCGAGGTCGTCCCCTCGATCGACGATCGAACGACGCTCGTCGCCTTGAGCCTCGTGCAGATGCAGACCGGGCGGGTCGCCGACCTCGCCGGCATCTGCCGGAGTGCCCGCGCCGTCGGAGCGCGCGTGTTCATCGATGCGACGCATGCGATTCCGTTCGTGCCGGTCGCACCGCACATCGCCGACATCGACTTCCTCGCGTGCCACGCCTACAAGCACATGCTCGGTGCGCGCGGGACGGCGTTCCTCTACGTCCGGTCGGATCGGGTCACCGATCTGCTGCCGAGTTACGCCAACTGGCACGGTGCGCCCGATAAGTGGACGCGCTTCTTCGGTGGCCCGCTGACACTCGCCGACGACGCGTCACGGTTCGACGTGTCGCTCGCCTGGCTGCCGTGGACCGCGACCCTCGAGTCGACGCGACTGATCGCCTCCTGGCTCCGCGACGGGACGCTCGCTGAACCGCTCGAGCTCGCCGCTCGACTCGCGCTGGCGCTTGGCCAGGAGCCGACCGGATCGACGCTCGTCTGCGTCCCGATCGCAGATCCTGAGCCGGTCCGGGCGGCACTAGACGCTAGCGGGATCCGTGCGGCAGTCCGAGGCGACGCGATCAGGTTCTCGCTCCACGTCTGGAACGACGACGCAGACGTGGATCGCGCCGTCGAGACCATCCGTCCACTCATGTGATGACGGCGTGTGGCCGCCGAGCAGCTTGGTAGAGTGCCGACATGGCGGTCCGCGAGCATCGCTCGATCCCACTCGACACCTCGGTCGAGGCACGCCAGCGCCAGGTCGCGGCGTGGATCGCGATGGGGCCGGAGGGGCGGGTTCGCCTGGCGGCCTCGATGAGTGACGACGTCCGGCGGTTGGCTGCGGAAGGCCAAGCGGCGCGGATGTCACGGTCCGACGCCGGTGGCGAACGACCTAGGTGACCTTCGAAGAGCTCGTCTCCGACGTTGTCGGACGCCTCGACGATGCCGGCATCCCCCACATGCTGACGGGTTCCGTCGCCAGTTCCTGGTACGGCGAGCCGCGAGCGACGCAGGATCTCGACGTCGTCATCGATCCCTCGCCGGCCGCGCTCGATCAGCTGATCGACGGCCTCCTGGCCGATCGGTGGTATGTCGACCGCGACGTCGCGCAGGCTGCGCTCAGCGATCGCACGCAGTTCAACGCCATCGGCCCGGACGCGTTCAAGGTCGACTTCATCGTCCGCCACGATCGGCTGTTCTCCCGCGCGGAATTCGATCGACGGCGACCTGCCGAGGTGCTCGGCACCCCTACGTTCCTCCCCCGAGTCGAAGACTTGGTGGTCGCCAAGCTCGAGTGGGCGCAGGCGAGCGACTCAGACCGACAGCTTCGAGACGTGATCGGGATGCTGGACGTGGCTGGAGACGAGGTCGACGCGGCCTACGTCCACGGTTGGGTTGAGCGTCTCGGGCTCGAACGCTCGTGGGAGCGTGTCGTCCGGCGGCCGTAGCGCTACGCGGTCAGTGCGAGCGGATCCTCCGACGAGGTCGGGTCGCTCGTGAATCGATCAGCGATGTCGACGACGAAGACGTCGGTCCGACGTCGTGCGGCAGGTGTCGACCATCGCGGGTCGCGGACGTAGGGAGGGGTCATCGCGATAGCTCCGCGGTTCGTTGGTCGGCGAGCCGGGCTGGAAGCGCGGATCGAGCCGGCCGAATTTAGCAGCGGCGGGACAACCGCGCGGAGCGAGTTGCTGGAGTGCGGAACCTCGATGAGAAAGTGACCCGGTGGGGAGCTGGAGTTCGCTCCCCACCGGGCGCAGCCGCCTGACTACAGGACGGCGACCTGGATGAGGCCGGCCAGGGCCGGGTCCAGAGTGACGTGGTCGATATCCGCGCCGACGACCAGCTCATCGGTGGCCGGATCAGCGTTGGTGATCCGAACCGCCGCGGCCAGGCCCTCGACGTCGACGGCCCCGCCGTTCGCATCGACCGCGACCGTGTCGTCGCCTGCCGTTCCGGCGACGGCGACGCGTCCGACGGTCCCCGCGAGGTCGACGTTCACCCGCGTGAGATCGGTCCCGGTCGCGTCGTTCACGGAGATCGAGTCCGACCCGCCGCGGGCGTTGACGTCGATCGTCTCGACCTCATCGAGCTTCATCAGGATGCGGCCCAAGTCGCGGGTGAACACGACCCGGCGACCGTTGGCCGAGGCTGCCATGACCTCGTTGCCGGCGGAGCCGTTGAAGACGAGCGTATCCGTGCCGTTCTGGCCGTGGACGATGTCGGAGGCATCACCCGGATCCCAGACGAACGTATCGTTCCCCTGGCCGAGGAACGCCGTGTCAGAACCACCGTTCGGGTCGGTGAAGTCGTTGCCTCGTCCGCCGACGAAGACCTCGGCGCCACTGCCACCGATGAAGGTGTCGTTGCCGTTCCCACCGAAGACCGTCGTCCGTTCCGTCGTCGTGAAGGCGCCGTTCCGCTCGTCGATCTTGATGGTGTCAGCGCCGTCGCCCGTGGCGATGCGGATCGCAGCGAACCTTCTTCGATCCACCGAGAAGTCGGTCGAGCCATCGTCACGGGCATCCACCTGTAGCCGGTTCGGATCGGCCGCACTCAGACGCAGCGTCAACCGATCTGCGTGCGGCGTGCCCGAGATGCGCAGGGTGCCGTAGCTGACGGTCGCATGAACGGCCGGTTGGGCCGCCGCGACAGTGCCGGCAAAGGCGAGCCCGGATACGGTCAGCGCGATCGCGCCGACCATGGCCACTGTTCCTCGCGCGATGCCGATGGCGGCTAACGGATGTGTTGATTGGTTTGCGGACATGAGGAGTCGCTCCGTGTGTGTGCCTGACGGCGCCTCCGCCTCGATGCGGAGGTGCTCGGCTCCTCTACGTCAGCGATGGGACGAGCAGATTTGCGGCTGGCACCGACGCCCTAGGTGACCACTCGAGTGTCCATCGAATGACAGGCATCTCGTCGGCGCTGAGGTCGCACGGCCACGAGGTCAGGAGTAGCGTCGCCTCAGCTCCCGGAGGTGGCAGCCATGGAAGATCGACTCATCCACCCGATGTTCCAAAAGTCATCCCGATCCGCACCCCATCGTGGTCCGTGGGCAGCGGCGATCGCGGTCGTGCTGGCCGCCGTTTTCGTGCTCACGTTCCTGCTCACTAGCGTCGAGCGCGCCAGCGTCGACGCGGTGGATCAGCCGCTTCGCCCGCCCCCAGGGTTCGGTCTGTAGGGGCAGGGGAACGCGTCGACGGAGCTGGCTCAGGACCGGGATCAGCGAGCCCAGATCACGTGGGTCAGGATGGCGCGACCATCCCCGAAGTCCCGGACGAAGACGGCGGACCGCCCGTTTCGGGCCCGGCTGACCTGAGCACCCCACTGAGATCGCGCCCGAAGGTCGGCATTGGCGAAGTTCGCCGGCAGCTGCGCGATGGTCGAGCTCGTGTCGAGATGCGCATAGATCGTCTCGAGCTCGTCGTAGTCATGGGCGTTCGGATGCGGGTTGTCGAGCTTGCTCGAGTAATCCATGCAGGTATTGAGGTCCGCCCCCGACTCGTCCTGATGATCGAGCCCCCAGTCATGACCGATCTCCTGGCAGATCACCTGCTGTCGATTCGTCTCGGTGTACGACGACGACGCAAGGTACGAATCGTTCAGCTTGGTGACGGCTTGCGTGATGTGCTTGCCACTCACCCAGATCTGCGCGAGCCCCAGCCAGCCGTTGTGGCCGTAATTGGCGTTGCAGGCATGGACCTTGCCACTGACCGGCCGGCAGCGCTTGCGCGTGGTGGAGCTGTCAGTGCCGGCCTCCTTGGTCAGGTTGAGGACCGACGAGGCACCCCAATCGGACATGGCGGTCGCGAGGTTGTCGTCCCAGTTCGAGGTCATGCTGTCGATGACCCTGACCGTGAACGGATTGGAGGTCCGAGCCCAGTGGTAGCCATTCCACGAATGGCTCGCGTCCACGGTCGATGGGACCGCCACGAGGATCAGCAGGGACCCGAGGAGCGCGATCGAGCGGAACGTGCGCGCGGACATGCCAACCCCCCTAGACGCGTGGCGATGAGACTTGCAGGGACAGTCTCGCGTGCATGTCAACCCACGGCGTCGCCCCGTACCTATGGCCGCGAAGTGCCGATGGAACGCGCCTGATGCCTCAGCGGCGGACGGGCCGGAGGACGGCCGCGATGCCGAGGATCACGACGAGTACGACGACGACGGCCAGCCATCCGGGCAGGACCGCCGTAAGCGGGGTCGTATCCGACCGCGGAAGCGGTTTGTCCGTCGGCACCTGAGCCGCAGGCGCTGCGGCCACACTTGGATTCGCGGCGGCGGCGGGCACGCTCGAGACGAAGCACTCGTACCGACCTCCAGGAACGACGTCCAGTGTGAAGGTCGACCCCTCGATGACCGGGGTGATCTCGGTCGGTGGCGTCAGATCGTCCAGGCAGCCGACGCTCGCGAGTTTGCGGTCCGCCGCCGTCGTCAACGTGACCCTGGCTGTCGAACCTGAGATCGCGACGGTGAACTCGCCCTCGCGC
>DASSZA010000191.1:0-3285 GCA_035703005.1 Candidatus Limnocylindrales bacterium
GCCGACCCAGTCCCCGCGGGTACCGTTGCCCAAGATGTCGCGGATGTCGACGAGGGGGATGAAGCTCGAGGTGAGGCTTCCCGCCAGCCAGGCCGTGGATTCCTTCGGCAGCAGGTCACCGAGGGTGAACCCCCGCACGAAGTCGGCGAGGTACGACAGTTTGCTGACCTTACGGTCGTAGAACAGCGGCTTGAGTCCGTCGCCGCTGTGGGTGTACTCGTAGGCGTCGGTGAAGCTGTCGCCGTCGGTGTTCGGCCACCAGGGGTTCGTGCCGATCGCTCGTTCGGTGGCGTCGCCGATGCTGTCGTGGTCACTGTCGCCGTCGAACAGCCTGGTGCGGTCGTCCAGCTCGGTGGCGTCGAGCAGACCGTCGTCGTCGCTGTCGACGAGCGTGGGGTAACTGCGCAGGCTGTACACCCGCGAACCGGAGTCCCCCAGCCGGGTCAGGGCCGGGATCCCAATGTCTTCCCCGAGGCGTGCGAAGTCGACGCGCTCACCTACCTCTTCGCCGTCGGTGAGCCCGTCGTGGTCGGTGTCGGCATCGTGCGGGTTCGTGTAGTAGGTCCGACCGTTGGCGGCGAGGATGCCGGTCGTCTCCAGGCAGTCGGAGAGACCGTCCTCGTCGGTGTCCGAGACCTCTTCCCCGCCGGTGTTGTCGGCAAGGCGACGGAAAACGTCAGGGAGCTGGTCGGCGCGTCCGACCCGGACGAACTTCCCGCCGGTGCCGGCCGCGATCGCCTTGAGCACGGTGAAGTCGGAGTCGTCGCCCAGGCCGACGGTGTTGATGATGATCCCGGCATCCCTGGCTTGGTCGGTGAGAGCGGGGTTGTAGTTACCGGCGCCGTCAGCGATCAGGATGGCTCCGCGCACGGCGGTGGATCGTCCCCGGTCGAGGAGCTCGTCGAGCGCCGTACGGACCCCGGTCCCGATGTTGGTCGGGGAACCATCGGCGTCCACGTCGGAGATGGCTCGGCGCAGGCTCGCCTTGCTGGTGGTCAGTTCCTGGAGAAGCTGGCCGTCGCTGTCGAAGTCGACGACTGCTGCGCGATCACCGGCCAGCATCGAGTCGACCACGGCCCGCGCAGCGTCGAGTCTGCGGCCCTCTGGGTCGTTCTTGGCCATCGACCCGGAGCTGTCCAGGATGAGTGCGATGTCGAGGTTGGCGCCACTTCGACCGATGCAGGAGACATGGCCCGCCCACCGGCGCTCCCACGCGGTGGCGTCGAAGACGGCGTACGTCGAGAAATGTTCCACCGTGGTCGAGACCGTGGAGTCGGCCGCGTCCACCGACTGCTTTCCTTCGGCGGGACGCCAGAGCCCCTCGTCCTGGTCGAGGTAGAAGACGCGTGCGTCGGCTGGACTCACCTGGGCAACGTCGAAGGGCAGCGTGATGACGCCCGAGGTCATTCGCTCGACTGCATGGTCGGAGATCTGGAACTCGTACGCCGGCGATGCCTGCCCGGGAACGCCCGTGGTTTGCTCTGTTGCCGGGAGCGCCGTGATGGCCGCGTCGGTGACGAGGTCGCCGCGCCCGCGGATGGTCGCGGAGACCTCACCGGGACCCGACAGTCGCGCCTCGACAGCGTCCCGGTCGTCCGGGACGCCGTCACCGTCTGTGTCGTGGTTGGTCGGCGAGAGACCCAGCGGTGGCTCGACGCCGTCGGCGAGCCCGTCGCCGTCCGTGTCGGCCCGCGCGGCATCCGTGCCGACTCGCTGCTCCTGGGCATCGGTCGACGCGTCGTCGTCGGAGTCAGCCTCCAACGGGCGGCTGCCGAAGCGCTGCTCGTCGTAGTTGCTCAGTGCGTCGCCGTCCTCGTCCTCCGCAGCGTCACCCACGCCGTCGTCGTCAGAGTCGGCGATGACACTGGAGGTGCGCCCGAGCAACTCGCCGACCTCGAAGGCGTCGGTCAGCCCGTCGGCATCCGAGTCGCCGTCAAAGACGTTGCTTCCGATGACGAACTCGACGTGGTTGGAGAGCCCGTCCCCGTCGACGTCGCCGGCGAGGTCGATACCCAGGTCGCCGACCCCGCCAAGCAGCTTCCTCCAGGCCGTGGACAGGTGCGCCATCCCCGCCACGTCGCTGCCGCCTGGCGACTGGGCCCGGTCGTACGCGTGGCTCGCCTGACCCAGTGACCGCTTGGCCCGGTTGACGTTGGTGCTCGCGACCCCAACCGGGTCGTCGAGAGCTAGGGACAGATCCTCCACAGCCGTCGAGACCAGTACGTCAGCTCCCGACCGCAACTGCGCGGACACGGTGCGTCGATCCTCCAGGGCGACCCCAGACGAGCTGCCCTGCAGGTGACGCACGAGGTCAGCGGTCGCGTCCAGCAGGCGCGTCGCATCCGCGTAGTCGCCGGTACGCACACCGTCGTGACTGATTGGCCGTCGCGCCTGCACCCAGGTACCGACGAGCTCGTCGCCTCGCGCATCTAGGTCGAGATTGCCCAATTGCGCCTCGGCTCCTTGGAAGATGTCCGCGGCACGCACCGTCGGCACCTGCGGCAGGACATCAATCGCGCCCGAGCCGTCGGCGGACCCGGACGCCGTTGGCGCCCCCAAAACGATCGATCCCATGCACACGACGGCCAGGGCCACCCGCGTCCACGCGCGTCCACAAGAACCCAACTTCACGACACAGCCCCCTCGGTCCGCTCCAGAATCAGCTGCCGCGAACCATAAGGGGACCACCTGCAAGAAATCCGGCAAATCGGACAAATTTGGCCAGGGCGCTCGACGCGGCGCGGCACCGACTCGCGGGCGATCGCTTCTCGCTGACATTCGAGTCCGTCGCCCCACGTTGGGGACAGGGGGTCTGGCTCGCAGTCGACGGCGACCCGGCCGTTGTAGATCAGACTTCCGGTCAGGTCGTGTTGTTGCGTGACACCGCCCCAGACCAAGTCCATTTCGACGTCACATCGAGCAGCGATGGGCTGCTGCGGCTCTACAACGTGTGGGACTCAGGCCGAGGCCGCGGGCCTTGGGAGTCGCAGAGCCACACAAGTGGCATGATCAGCGAAGTGGTCGCCGGGGGCTTTCGATACCACTGCAGTGACATCAGCTCCGACCCGACGTTCGACGCTCTCGTGCTCACCTTGCAGCGCATCTGAACGTCCGGCGGATCACCGATCCACCGCACTCATCTCGGCACGACCGGGCTTTACTCTCCGCGGCAGATCCGCGCGCGCAGACGCGCACACTATGCGGCAGATGAGGACGCCAGGCGCGCTAGAAGCCGCCGCCACCGCCGCCGTCATCCCCCGTGCCCGAGGGAGGGAAGCGGTTGGC
>DASSZA010000065.1:0-5055 GCA_035703005.1 Candidatus Limnocylindrales bacterium
CCGGCGGTCGACCGTCACCGCCACGCTGCTCGCTATCGCTTGGGCCGTCTCCCGAGCACCCGCCACAGCCGCGACCCCGCGATGATCGCGCCGATGATCGCCCCGATCGTCAGCCCCCGCAGGAAGTTCGCGGTCGTCGGATCGTCCTTCCTCTCGCTCATGTCGGTCGTCCCGGGTTCGGGCCGAGCACCGCGATCACGGACACGATACCGATACCGAGCCAGGCCACGATCGAGGCACCAAGCAGGTGGTAGTCGCCGAGCGTCAGCACGTCGATCCCAAACCGGCCAAAGATCGCGTCGCCGGCCCACGCACCGAGGATGGCGGCCGCGACGAGCAGCGGGAGTCGACCTCCGGCAGAGCCGCGGATCGCGACGGACAACGCTGCGTGGAACACGCCGACCAACACCGACAGGACCAGCGACGGCTCGAGGTTCACGCGCTGAGAAGCGCGGCCTCGTGTCCTACCGCGCGATCGGCCGGTACCGCGATCCGGCCTCCGCCGAGGACCTCGTCACCGTCGTACAGGACGGCGGCCTGGCCGGGTGCCGCCGCCCAGACCGGAACGTCCGTCGTCACCTGCCAGCGCTTGTCGCCGAGGGGAGCGACGGTGGCCGGGATCAGCGCGGCCCGGTGGCGGATACGGACCGCCGCGCGGAACGGTGAGCCCGGCACGACCGGCGCGATGAACGACGCACGCTCGATCGTCAGCTGGGTCGTCTCGAGATCCTCGCGGCGTCCGAGCTGGATGGTGTTCGACAACGGGTCGATCCTCGAGACGTAGCGCGGTGCGCCGAGCGCCACCCCGAGGCCCTGCCGCTGGCCAACGGTGTACGCCGCGGTGCCGGCGTGCTCCCCTATCCTCGACCCGTCGGCGTCGAACAATGGGCCCGGAACCGGCTCCCAGCCGGCGCGGGTCCGCAGCGCATCGCGGTAGTCACCACCAGGCACGAAGCAGATCTCCTGGCTTTCCGGCTTGTCCGCCGTCACGAGATCCAGCGAACGGGCGACTGCGCGGACCTCTGGCTTCGTCAGCTCACCGAGCGGGAATCGCGCGTGGTCGAGTTGGTCCGCCCGCAGCCCGTACAGGAAGTAGGTCTGATCCTTGTCCTCGTCGCGCGCGCGATACAGCCGCGCACGACCGTCGTCGCCGACGAGCCGGCGCGCGTAGTGACCGGTCGCGACGGCGTCGCACTCGTAGAGATGGCGCGCCCGACCGAGCAGCGCCCCGCACTTCACGTACGTGTTGCAGTCGACGCACGGACTCGGCGTCCGACCATCGAGATAGGCGTCGAGGAACGGCTGGAGGACGCCGGCGTCGAACTCGCGCTCGAGGTTCATGACGTAGAACGGGATGCGGAGCTGAGCGGCGACGCGCCGCGCGTCATCTGCCGCGTCCAGCGAGCAGCAACTCTTCTTGAACTCCGAATACGTATCGGCGACATCGTGGAGGCGCATCCAGACCCCGACCACGTCGTGCCCCTGCTGGTGGAGGATCGCGGCGGCGACCGACGAGTCGACGCCGCCTGACATCGCGACCAGGATCCGGCTCACGCCGTGACCCCCTGCCCGAGCGGATCCCGGGCGACGGTGGCTGCTCCCGTCCGCATCGAGGCGATCACCCGCGGCACGACCTCCGCCGCGGTCGCGACATCGTCGTCGGTCGTGGTCCGACCGAGTGACAACCGCAACGCACCGCGCGCCTCGTCCTCGGGATAGCCCATCGCCGAGAGGACGTGGCTCACCTCGGTCGACCCGGTCGTGCAGGCCGACCCGACGGACGTCGCGATCCCTTCGAGGTCGAGTGAGAGGCTGACCGCGGACCCATCGGTGCCGCGCGCGATGATCGACAGCAGCCCCGGCAACCGATCGGTCGGGTGGCCCGTCAGCTCGGTGTCCGGCACCTCGAGGACGGCGTCCGCAAGCCGGTCGCGCGACGCCCGCAACCGCTCGACGGTCGGTGCCCGCTCGGCGACGCACAGTTCGTATGCCTTCGACAGTCCGACCGCGCCGGCGACGTTCTCGGTCCCGGCCCGGCGATGACGCTCCTGCTCACCGCCGTGCTGCTGCGACAGGATGTGCGTGCCGTGCTTGACGTACAGGGCGCCGATCCCCTTGGGCCCTTCGAACTTGTGGCCGCTGATCGAGACGAGATCCACACCGAGCTCGCGCAGGCGAAGGTCGACGTATGGTGCCGCCTGGATGGCGTCGACGTGGAGGAGGATCCCCTTTCGGGCGCGTACCTTCTCGGCGATGTCGGCGATCGGCTGGATCGTGCCGACCTCGTTGTTGGCCAGCATGATCGACACGAGGATCGTCCGGTCGGTCAGGGCGGCGTCGAGCTCGTCCGGATCCACGCGGCCGTAGCGATCGACAGGCAGCTCGACGATCTCGAACCCGAACTTCTCGAGGTAGCGGAGCGCGTGGCCGACGGCGTGATGCTCGACCGACGAGGTCACGATCCGGTGGCCGCGCGCCTTGCCCGCCCACGCCGCGCCCTTCAGGGCGAGGTTGTTCGCCTCCGTGCCACCCGACGTGAACACGACCTCACGCGCCTCGACGCCGAGATCCGTTGCCAGTCGGTCGTGAGCATCATCGAGCGCTGCGCGAGCCACGCGACCGAACGTATGCGCCGACGACGGGTTCCCGAAGGACTCCGTCAGGAAGGGCAGCATCGCGTCGACGACCTCGCGGCGGACCGGGGTCGTCGCCGCGTGATCGAGGTAGATCGGCATCGCGGCCGATCGTACACCGCTCGTCGCCGCCCCTTCGTCGAGGGCATCGGGAGCGGGTGACATCCGTGCGACGGGCCGCTATGTGGTCGTCGCGGTCACCTGGTACAGCCGCCCGTTGATCGTCACGGCGTACAGCTCGCCGTCTTCGCTCTCACCGAACGACGTGACGTTGAGGATCGTGTCGCGACGCAACGACAGACTCGAGCCCCCGGCCGGCATCGTGTAGAAGCGGCCGCTGCAGTAGTCGGCAAAGACGTAGAGCCCGGCGAGCGCGGGGTAGGCGGAACCGCGGTAGACGTAGCCCCCGGTGATCGAGCAGTTCCCGCCCGTATGGCCGTACTCGGCGACCGGGAGCGTCTTGCCGGAGGTGCTGCAGCTGGTCGCGTTGTAGCAGTGTTTGCCCTCCATCACGTTCCAGCCGTAATTGCGCCCGCCGTGGTAGGCCGGAGGCTCGCGGTCGATCTCCTCGTACCGGCTCTGGCCGACATCCGCGATGAACAGCGACCCGGTCGCCCGGTCGAACGAGATCCGCCACGGATTGCGCAGACCGTAGGCCCAGATCTCGTCGAGGCCCGTGGTGGCCCCACGGAACGGGTTCGTCGTCGGGATGGCGTAGCGCCGATACGGACCGGCCCCGCTGCTGCCGGGATTGATCCGGAGGATCTTGCCGAGCAGGTTCTTGGTCTTGCTCTGTGCGTTGCGCCCTGGATCACCAGCGCCACCGCCATCCCCTGTCGAGATGTACAGATAGCCGTCGGGGCCGAACGCCATCCCCCCGCCGTTGTGGTTCGAGTGGGCGCTGTGCTCGATGACCAGCATCGGCTCGAGCGTCGAGCGAGACGTCCAGCTGCCCGATGCGTTCGCGCGCAGCCGCGCGACGACGATGTCGCCGCCCGTCCGGGTGTAGTAGACGTACAGCCGGCGGTTCGTCTCGAACTGGGGATGGAATACCAGCCCGAGGAGACCTCGCTCGCCGGACGAGTCCCCGATCAGACCCCGCAGATCGAGGAACGTGCCCGCCTTGACCGCACCGTTCTGATAGACACGCACGACGCCCCGCTTCTCGACCAGGAACAGCCGGTTCGACCCGTCTCCGGCGTTCGTGACCTGGGTCAGCGCCTGCAGGCCGCTCGCCCGGAGTGGCAGCCCGATCGTCGTGGCTCCACGGGCGACGCTCGCGGGGACGATCGTGATCAGGAGCAGGGCGGCCAGGCCGGCGAATGCCGCCAGCCGCGCGTGGCGCGGTCGATGATGGGTCATGGCCGTCACCCTACACCGCGGTCGAAAGGTCCGCCTTCACACGGAGGTCAGCCGACGGCAGACGGTTCTGTAGCCCGGCGGAGGTCCTCGACGCGGCCCGCCTCTCGCCGGCGGTCGTGCTGCGAAAGCAGCCGTTTCCGGAGCCTGATCGACTCTGGGGTGACCTCGACGAGCTCGTCGCCCGCGATGAATTCGAGCGCCGATTCGAGCGTAAGCGGGCGCGGCGGGGTCAGCCTTAGCGCTTCGTCGTGCGCATGCGTGCGGATGTTGGTGAGCTTCTTCTCCTTGGTCGGGTTCACGTCCATGTCCCCCGACCGGCTGTTCTCGCCGACGATCATCCCCTCGTACACCTCGACCCCGGCGCCGATGAACAGCTCGGAGCGCTCCTGGAGATTGAACAGCGCGTAGGCGTTGCTCGTGCCCGAGCGGTCCGCGACGAGGACGCCGCTCGTGCGATGCGTCACGTCTCCTGCCCACGGCCCGTACCCCTCACCGATCTGGTGCAGCAGCGCCGTCCCGCGGGTGTCCGTGAGGAGCTGCCCCCGGTAGCCGATGAGTCCACGGACCGGAAGCACGTACTCCATCCGGACCCGACCGTCAGCGTCCGTCGTCATCTGCTCCAGCCGCCCCTTGCGGCCGGCCATGGCTCCCTGGACCTCGCCGATGTAGTCGGGCGGGATGTCGATCGTGATGCGCTCGTACGGCTCGTGGGTCTCGCCGTCGACCGTGCGGAGCAGCACTTCTGGGCGCGACACCGTGAGCTCGTAGCCCTCGCGACGCATCTGTTCGATCAGCACCGCCAGCTGGAGCTCCCCGCGGCCGCGGACCTCGAAGGCGTCGGTGCCCTCGGCGGGTCGGACTTCGATCGAGACGTTGCCGAGGACCTCCTTGTCGAGCCGGCCCTTGATCTGGCGGCTCGTCACGTAGCGGCCTTCGCGGCCGGCGAGCGGCGACGTGTTGACCTGGAAGTACATCGACAGCGTGGGCAGGTCGACCTTGATCGGCGGCAGCGCTTCCGGTGCTTCGACCGAGGCGAGCGTGGTGCCGATGGTGAGATCGT
>DASSZA010000083.1:0-2623 GCA_035703005.1 Candidatus Limnocylindrales bacterium
ATCGCGAACGCCGAGTCACGGTCGATGCCGAACTGTGTCGCGATGCCGACCGCGGTCAGTTCGAACGTGCCGAGGTAGCCGGGTCCGGACGGGACGATCGTCGCCAGCGCCACGCCACTCGACAGCAATGCGCCCTGCATCGGCGTGATGGCGATCCCGAGGGCGGCGCCGCCCAGCACGAAGGTGGAGATCGAGAACGTCCATGCGACGGCGCTGAAGAAGATCGCCAACGCGACCGCCCGTGGGCTGCTGATGACGGCGAGCCCGTCACGGAGTCGGCGCGCGAGGTCGAGCAGACGCGGGACGCGTTCGATCAGCGCGGTCGCACGGTCGGCACCCGGAAGTCGATGGCTGACGACCGACAGTCCAAGCAGGACGACCAGGACCCCGACGAACACCGCGCCGAGGATCACCGCCGTCGACACGATGCCGCCGACGCCGAGGGCGAGCACCGCGAGTGCCGCGAGGCCGACGACGATCACGGTGTCGACGATCCGCTCGACGACGACCGTACCGAGGACCGTCGTCCGGCTGATGCCCTCCCCCTCGCCCAGGGCGTGGCTGCGGACGAGCTCGCCGAGTCGCGCAGGAAGGACGTTGTTCGCGAGGTAACCGACGAACGTGTACCCGACGACGCGCAGGTACCGGACCCGGGCGATCGGTGCAAGGAGCGCGCGCCAGCGCGCTGCCCGTGACGAGACGTCCAGCACCACCGTGACCGCCATGAGGGCCACGATCGCGAGGTTCGCCTGGCGGAGCACCTCGATGGCAGCCCCGACATCGACCGACCTGAGCAACAGATACGCGGCGACCACGCTGATCGCGATCCCGAGGATCCCCCGGGCCGCCGTCCGACGATTCACCGGCGCGCCGTGAGCTTCGGCGAGGGTCGAACGTGGAGGCGGTGCAACAGATAGCGAGCGACGACGCGCAACGTCGAGAGGCCGTACACGACGCTGCGCTTGAACCCGACCGAGCTCGCCTCCTCGAAGTAGCGGGTGGGGACCGCGATCTCACCGATGCGATCGCGCATGCCCGCCGCAACCACCTGCGCGATGAGCTCCTGGTCGAAGACGAAGTCGTTGCTGTTCGCGTGGTACGGGATCGTCTCGAGGAGGTGACGGCTGTATGCACGTAGACCCGTGTGGTATTCGGACAGGCGCAGCCCGAACGCGATGTTCTCCACGCCGGTCAGGAATCGGTTCGAGACGTATTTCCAGGTCGGCATCCCGCCCGCGAGTGGATCGCCGAGGAACCTGCTTCCGAGCATCAGGTCGCGCCGGCCGTCGGCGATCGGGGCAATGAGGTCGGGGATGCGGGTCGCGTCGTACTGGTAGTCCGGGTGCAGCATCACGACGATGTCGGCGCCGGCCTCGAGCGCTGCGTCGTAGCACGTCTTCTGGTTGCCGCCATAGCCCCGGTTCTGGGCGTGGATGATGACCTGCAGGCCGAGTTGCCGCGCGATGTCGACCGTCTCATCACGAGACACGTCGTCGACGAGGATGATCCGCTCGATCAGGTCGTGCGGGATGTCGGCATACGTGCGCTCGAGCGTCAATGCGGCGTTGTACGCAGGCATGACGATGACGATGCGCGCGTCGGGTCTTGGCTGGGCCACGGCGCGAAGGGTAGCGGGTTGTAAGCCATGTCCGACGTCGCGGCGCCGTTGCAGTTTCAGGGCTCATCTGGCGGTTCGTCGGTCGGGCGCGGATCTGGCAGAAAGTGCACCCGGGGACCGTGATGGCGTGGCTGCCACGATGCGTCGCAGGGACCACACCCGCGGACCGTTATGGCTGCTCAGCGCGCCGTTTCTGGCAGAAGTTTCACCCGGGGACCGTTATGGCTGCTGGTGGCGCCGTTTCTGGCAGAAGTTTCACCCACGGGCACGTTACGACCGAAATCTGGCAGCCTCGGTCCCGCGTGGTGACATAACGGTCTCCACACGCAACTTCTGCCAGATGCCACACCACGGACCCGCGTTCACCCGCGGTCACGGGATCGTCACGGACTCTATGCGACCATATCGACGCACCGATCCAGGAAGGAACCGCGACCCATGTTCGAACGCCTCTTCGGCAACACCGCCGTCGACCCCGCGATCGCGGACCGGATCCCACCGGGCCAGTACCGGACCGAGAAGTTTCCTGTGCTCCACTACGGTTCCGTGCCGCGGGTCGATCTCGCGACGTGGGACTTCAAGGTCTGGGGAGAGGTCGACAACGCCTTCACGCTCACGTGGCAGCAGTTCAAGGAACTGCCGCGCAAGGAAGTGAAGACCGACATCCACTGCGTGACGCGCTGGTCGAAGCTGGACACGACGTGGGAAGGCGTCCCGATCCAGAAGATCCTCGAGCTGGCACAGGTCCGACCCTCGGCGACGCACGTCGTCAGCCACGCCGAGCAGGGCTACACAGCGAACCTGCCGCTCGACGTCCTTGACGACGACGACGTGCTCCTGACCGACACCTTCGACGGCCAGCCGCTCGAGGCCGAGCACGGCTATCCGCTGCGGCTCCTCGTCCCGAAGCGCTACTTCTGGAAGAGCTCGAAGTGGATCCGCGGTCTCGAATTCCTCGACCACGACCAGCTCGGCTTCTGGGAGCGTTACGGCTACAACAACGAC
>DASSZA010000088.1:0-3771 GCA_035703005.1 Candidatus Limnocylindrales bacterium
TCGCGAGGCGGATCTTCAGGGCGTGTGCATGGTGCATCTCCACATCGAAGGCCCCGGTCCGCACCTCGCGCCGGATATGGCCCGCCACTTCCGGCATCGAGCGCTGTTCGTGGGGCCGAACGCGCGCCGGGCCGTCGAAGAGGATCGGGCCGACTATGTCCCGGTCTTCCTATCTGATGTCCCGCATCTCTTCACGTCCGGAGCGATCCGTCTTGATGCCGTCCTCGTCAATGCGACGCCTCCCGACAGCCACGGCTTCTGTTCCCTGGGCACATCGGTCGAGGCGATCCACGCGGCCATGCGGGCCGCGGACACGGTCATCGTCCAGTTCAACCGGGCGATGCCGCGAACCCTCGGGGAGAGCTTCATCCACGTCGACGAGATCGACTACGGCGTCGAGGTCGATGTACCGCCGTACGAGCACCCGATCGGTCCGATCGGCGACGTCGAGCGACAGATCGGCTTCTATGTCGCGGATCTGATCCCGGATACGGCGACCCTTCAACTGGGGATCGGTGCCATCCCCGCCGCGACCGCTCTGTTCCTACGCGACAAGCGCGATCTCGGCATCCATACCGAGATGTTCACGGACTCCGTGGTGGACCTCGTCGAAGCGGGCGCGGTGACCGGTTATGCCAAGGAGCGCAACCGGGGCAAGATCGTCACGTCGTTCGTGCTTGGCACGAAGCGCCTGTACGACTTCATCGATGACAACCCGATGGTGGAGATGCGCCCCGTCGACTTCACGAACGACTCCTCCATCATCCGGAGCTTCCATCGGATGATCGCGATCAATTCCGCGATCGAGGTCGACCTGACGGGCCAGGTCGTCGCCGACTCCATCGGCCCGCGCGTCTATTCCGGCGTCGGCGGACAGATGGACTTCATGCGCGGTGCCGCGTTGGCTGCTGAGGGACGCGCCATCATCGCCCTGCCGTCGACGGCGGCGGGCGGGACCGTCTCACGGATCACGGCGACGCTCCAGCCGGGGGCCGGGGTCGTGACGACTCGCGCCCATGTCCGGACGGTCGTCACCGAATACGGCGTCGCAGAGCTGTTCGGCAAGAGCATCGATGAGCGCGCCGAGGCGCTCATCTCCATCGCCCATCCCGACTTCCGCGATGAGCTGAGGTCAGCCAGTCACCGAGCGCTGGCGTCGGCGTAGCTCCCCGAACGCTCCGCCAGGATCGGCTCCGGGCAGCACCCCGCTTGGCGTCAGACCCTGCCCTTGGGCACGGTGTGCCAGTACGTCTTGTTGAAGACGATCTTCCCGAGATGCCATAGCTGGTTCGGCGTGGGTGGCTTGGGCGGGTGCTCGTAGTCGAACTGCAGGAGCGTCCCCTTCCCGTCACCGATCTCGAAGAAGCACATGACCTTCCCGAGATAGTCGCCTCGCCGATGGTCGACCTCCCGCCCCTCGATCGCGGCGACGATGCGTTCTGTGATGACGGGTGCCTCGAAGTGGGCCGTGGAGCCGGCCTTCGAGAGCGGCAGGTCGGTCGCATCGCCGAGCGCGAAGACGTTCGGTCGACCGCCGACCTGGAGCGTGGCGCGATCGGTCGGTAGCCAACCACCCCGAGCCGGCGCGAGCCCGGAGTCGATCAGGCACTGGGCGCCCTTGTGGGGCGGGACGAGGATGAGCAGATCGTATGGCAGTTCCTCGCCCTCCAGGCTCTGCACGACCTTCCGCTCCGGGTCAATGGACTCGACGTTGAAGAACGTGTGGAGCTCGATACCCTTCTTCGCCAGGATCGGCGTCGCCATCTCCGACACCGACTCGATCGTGAATGCGCGCCCGATCGGCGAGCAGTAGTGCATCTCCGTCCGCTCGCGCAGGCCTCGCTGACGAAGCTCAGCTTCGATGAGGAAGGCGACCTCCAGCGGGGCCGGCGGACATTTGTACGGCATCCCTGCGATGCCGATCACGATGCGACCCCCATCGAACGCGTCCAGCGCGCTGCGAAGCCTGCCGGCTGCCTCGGCCGTATAGAAGTGGTACGCCTCGCTTGCGAAGTGGTCGATGTCGCCAGGGACGATCCGAGACCCTGTCGCGACCACGAGGTAGTCATAGGCGAGGCGTTCGCCGTCCGCGAGGTGGACGATGCTCGCCGCCTCGTCGACCTTCTGCACCTCACCGACCACGAGGTTCACGCGCGGGTCGAGGAGTCCACGCTCCGGGCGGTGTAGCTTCGCCGCCCGCTCGCCGCCCATGGCGATGTACATGAAGCCCGGCTGATAGACGTGGTCGCCAGTCTGGTCGACGACGGTGATGGTCACGTCACCGGTCTTGACGCGTCGCCGAAGCCGCTTGACAAGCAGGTTGGCGGTCAGGGTCCCACCGACGCCACCCCCGAGGATCAGGATCCGCTCCATCACACCACCTCAGTGCGTCTTCTCGACGACGATCTCGTCGTAGCCCTCGCGGGAGCCGACCGAGACCAGTCGATGGCCGGCCTTCTCGACCCACTTGGGGATGTCGATGCGGCTGCCCGAGTCGGTCGACCAGACGGCCAGGACCGTGCCCGGTGCCGACTCACGGATGCCGCGGATCAACTCCATGAGCGGCCCAGGGCAGAAGCTGCCCCGAGCGTCGATCGTGCGCGTGAGCTGCTCGGTCGCAAGCTCGGTCATCTCGATGCCTTCCTCTTTCTCAGATGAAGAGCGAGGCGTCCGCCTCGGTCATGATCTCGATCGCGGTCGCGGCGCCTGCCGGCTCGCCCATCTCGTCGATGAGGTCCTCGCGCTTCAGCCCGAACATGTCCATCGTCATCTGGCACGGGATGAACTCGACGCCCATCGCCGTCGCCGCCTCGAGGAGCTCGCGCGGGCTCGCGACGTTGTACTGCTTGCGGAGCGTGCCCATCATCCAGGGGCCCATCCCCATGAAGTTCATCTTGCTGAGCTTCAGGTGATCGATCCCGGGACGCTGCATCAGCGTCAGCATCTTCTGCATCCAGTTCTCGCCGACGATGCGGTGGCCGTCCTTGACGAAGGGCAGCAGCCCCCAGAAGGTCACGAACACGCGGCACCGGACGCCGCTGGCCGCGGCGGTCGACGACAGGATCAGGACCGGCCAGATCTTGTCGAGCTCCCCGGACCAGTTGACGATCACCAGTTCCTTCGTCTTCGTTCGAGTGGTGTCCTCAGGCGCCGGCGATGCTTCCGGCCAGCCATCGACGTCGGCGATCGCGGCCGCCACCTGATCGGTCGGTGGAACGACAGGGCGGTCGAGGGTCGGAGTCGTCATCACCATCGCCTCACTTCCGGCGCAGGACGAAGCGGAATACGCCACCGTCCGTGGTCTGTTCGACGAGCTCGTTGCCGGTCGTCCGGGACCACGCCGCGAAGTCCTTGACCGATCCGGGATCGGTCGCGAGGACCTCGATCAGCGCACCGGATGCGATCGTCTTGATGGCCTGGGCCGTCTTCACGATCGGCATCGGGCAGGACAAGCCGCGAGCGTCGAGCGTCTGGGTGATCTGGAGTGTCATCGGGCGCCTCCTCGGTCAGATGAAGACGACTTGGCCATCGCCGGCGCTGAGATAGAACGCGGTCACGCCTTCCACCCCATCGACCAGCGGATCCAGGTCGTCCGGCTGGATGTGAAGCAGGTCCATCGACAGCGAACAGGCCTCGATGTCGACGCCGCCGAGCTCCTTCGCCTGTCGGAGCGTCTCGGCCCAGCTGGCCTGGCCAGCGGCACGGAGACCCTCGACGGCGGCTCGACCCTCGGACCCGGCCTCAGGCGCGAGGCCGTGGTCACGGCCGATC
>DASSZA010000138.1:0-11552 GCA_035703005.1 Candidatus Limnocylindrales bacterium
AGCCTTCGAACGACGGCAGCGTCGATGCGCGATCCTGAGCCGCCGGGACCGGCCGTCATGAAACCGCCACGACGCCTGCGGCGTACCGTCGACAAGCAATGGGAGGCCGTACTCGGATACGGACGCACGAGGAGATCGAGATGTCCCGGACACTCCACTTCGCAGGGGCGATCGCCGCCCTGCTACTCATCGTTTCGGCCTGTTCGAGCAGCGGCGCGTCGACGGCCGCGCCCGCAGCGTCCGCGCCGAGCGCGGCGGCCCCAAGCGAGTCGGCGGCCGCCTCCGAAAGCGCGGCAGCCTCTGAGAGCGCGGGCGGCGCCGCCGGTGGATGCGAAGCATCGACCGAGACGGGCACCGTCGCGGCGACGATCAAGGGCTTCGCCTTCAGCCCGAATCCCATCACGGCCAAGGTCGGCGATGTGGTCACTTGGACGAACAACGACAGCACCGGCCACACGGCCACGCTGAAGGACGACGAGTCGTGCACCACGCCGACGATCGCCGCCGGCTCGACGGGCAGCCTCAAGTTCACCGCCGCGGGCACATACGACTACTTCTGCAAGATCCACCCGAACATGACGGGGCAGATCACGGTCAGCTGATCGTCCGCGTGGCGACGGCCTGATGCGGGGCGTCAGGCCGGTCGCTCCGCCAGGAAGACCGACGCGCCGGACGGCAGGTCGATCGTCGACGGTTCGGGGAGCCCTGCGTCCGCGAACCACGCGAGGAACTGCTCGCGCGTCGCAAGGGCCGTGCCCTGGTACAGCTCGTCGAGCTGCACCCCGGCGATGATCTCGCCGTGGCGGGTGCGGAACTCGTCCGGGGTCGATGGCAGCGGCCAATCGAGGACGATGATCCGCCCGCCCGGTCGCAGCGCCGCCCACGCTGCTGCGAGCACCCGCGCCGCGTCGTGGAGCGGGTGAAGCGCGTACTGGAAATAGGCCAGGTCGTACTCGCCGGAGTGACCGGGGTCGGTGGCTCGGGCTTCCCGGATCTCGATGCGGTCCGCCAGACCTTCGGCTTCGATCGTCGCGCGCGCACGGGCGACGGAGTCGGGCTCGAACTCGACCCCGACGAGCTCGAGGTGCGGGAACCGGCGAGCCATCGCCACCAGCCAGCGACCGCCGCCACAATGGACATCGACCACGCGGCCGCCACGCGATAGGTCAGCGGTGAGCTGTGGGAGCGCAGCGAGGACCTCTTCGAAGAACACCGAGATGTCCTGGCGTGTCAGCAGCTCGATGGCGGCGCGATAGCGGTCGGGACGCTCGGCGATCGGTGTCCCCGTCCGGAAGAAGTCGACCATCCCGCCCCAGTCCATGGAAGCGACGACGGCGTGGACGAACTGACCGCCGAGGAAGTCCGACCGCCCGTCGTCGAGCAGGATCTGGGCCGTGTCGTGGTCCAGGGTCAGCCGCCCGTCCTCGAAGGTCGTGAGGTCATGCGCGTCTGAGGCCCATGACCACGCCCCGACGGCAGCGGCGTTCGTGCCGGTCGCGCTCGCGAGCTCCGCGGGACTGATCCCGGACGCGCCCGCATCGCGGATCCGCGCGAACAGCCCAAGCTCGATGCCGAGATAGACCAGCCACGAACGGTGGAAGCCACCGAGACTGGCGATGAGGTCGTCGAAGCGGTCCTCGTGGCCCATCGCCGGATTGTCGCATGGGGCATGGTGGGTTCCAGCCGGCCGTTGGCAGCGGCGAGGCGTACCGTGGCGGTGTGCAACGGAACCCATCCCGAAGTGGTTCTACCCGGTGATGGACGCCGACGACCGACTGATCGCCGACCTCGCTGACGACCTCGACAGTGCATTCGAACGGCTCGTCCTCGCGCACCAGGATCGCCTCTACACGATCGCGCTCCGGATGCTGGGTGACGCCGGCGACGCCGAGGAGGCCGCCCAGGACTCGCTCGTCCGAGCCTATCGGGCGCTCGCTTCGTACGACCGCACTCGCATCGCGGAGCTTCGGCTCCGACCGTGGCTGACGACGATCGTCCTCAACCGATGTCGATCGGTCGGCGCTCGCCGGGCGACCCGCGGCCCGAAGCCGGTCTCGATCGACGGCGATCCGAACCGGCCGATCGCGGAACCCGAAGCACCCGACGGCGCCACACCGAGCGCGGTGGCCGAGCGCCACGCCGAGCGGGAACGCTGGGCGGTCCGATTGGGAGCGCTGCCACTCGCCTACCGGACGGCGATCGTCCTCCGCCACGTCGACGGGCTCTCGTATCCCGAAGCTGCCGAGGTGCTCGGGCGGCCCGAGGGCACGGTCAAAGCCCAGGTCCATCGGGGGATCGCATTGCTACGCACGATGCTCGAGGCGGAAGCCCGCCGCGAGCCGGAGGAGATGAGCGCATGACGACCGAGCTCGACATCACCGATACCGAGGCGACAGCCTTGGCCGACCTCGCCATGCGCGCACCGGCGACGCTGCGCACGTCGGTGCTCGTCGAGGTCGGCCTGATGGATCGCTACGGTCGGATCGACGGGTCGCCCCTCGGTCCGCTCGTGGTCGCGTGGAACGGCATCGGCGTGGTGTCCGTGGACCTCGCAGGCGACGACGAGGCGTTCGAGGCGCGCCATCTGGCGGCCACGGGCCGTCGCGCCACCGCGTCCGAGGTCCCGACCCGTCTCGCGAACGCGATCGGTCGCCGGCTCGAGGGTGATCGGCGTGTCCGCATCCCGCTCGACCTGCGAGGCCACACCGGCTTCGAGCAGGACGTCTGGCGCAAGGCCCTCGAGATCCCTCGCGGCGAGGTGCGGCCGTACGGCTGGATCGCTGCAGAGATCGGCCGGCCCAAGGCCGTCCGGGCCGTCGGCACTGCGCTCGGCCACAATCCCGTGCCGCTCATCGTCCCGTGCCACCGCGTGGTCAGGAGCGACGGGTTCATCGGGCAGTACTCACTGGGCGGGCCGCAGAACAAGCGAACCGTCCTTAGCGAGGAAGGCCTCGATCCCGACGCGATGGAATCGGCAGCGCGCCGGGGCGAGCGCCTCGTCGGGTGCGCGTCGACCAAGATCGTGTGCTGGCCGACCTGCCACACCGGGCGCCACATGCTGGAGCGCAACCGGCGACCATTCCGCTCCCTGGCAGAGGCAGGCGCCGCCGGCTATCGGCCGTGCAAGGTCTGCCGTCCGGTGTCGGCCGCGGCCTGAGACGGTTCGTCGCGCGACGGTCCGGGGGCAACGCTCCAGGCGACGAAGCACAGGCCGGCGAAGCACCGGCCGGCGAAAGTCCGGGCGCCGAAGCCGCGGCCGACGTATCCTTACCCCTTGGACCAGCCGACTATGCCAACCGAGCAGCGTACGGCACCGCCCGATCCGCGGCTGATCTGGGTCGGCCTCGCGATCCTCTATGGCGTCTGGGGTTCGACGTACCTGGCGATCGCCGTCGGCGTCCAGACGATCCCGCCCTTCCTCATGGCCGCGGCCCGGTTCGGACTCGCCGGTCTGATCCTCCTCGCGTGGGTGGTTGTGCGCGACCGCGAAACGGTCAGACGACCCACCCGCCGCGAGCTTCGCGACTCGACGATCGTCGGGGCGCTGCTGCTCGGCGGCGGCATGGGCATGGTCGCGTGGGGCGAGCAGACCATCCCGTCGGGGATCGCGGCGCTCCTCGTCGCGATGATGCCCGTGTGGATCGCGGTCCTCGGCCGGGTCGTACTCCACGAACGACTGCCACGCCTTGCCGTCATCGGGATCCTGGTCGGCTTCGTCGGTGTGGCGATCCTCGTCGGTCCGACTGCCGTCGGCGCGACCGGTGCGCTCGACGCCGCCGGGGTCCTCGCTCTCATCATCTCGCCCATCGCGTGGTCTTCGGGGTCGCTGTTCGCGACGCACCGGGCGCATCTGCCGACCCACCCGCTGGTGTCGACTGGCCTGCAGATGGTGACCGGCGCGCTCGTCCTTGCGACGATGTCGGTCATCTCCGGGGAGCCTGCTCGGTTCGACCCGTCGGCTGTCACCGCGCCGTCGTTCGCAGCGTTCCTGTACCTCACGATCGTCGGCAGCATCGTGGCGTTCACCACGTTCGGTTGGATGATCCGGGTGGCGCCGCTGCCGCTCGTCGCGACCTACGCCTACGTCAACCCGGTCGTCGCGGTGATCCTCGGGGCGATCATCCTCGGCGAGCCGATCGAGCCACGAACGATGCTCGCCGGGGCCGTCATCGTGGCGGCTGTCGCGCTCATCGTCACGGCTCGTGGCCGGATGGCCCGGCCGCAGCCGGCGGCCGACATTACGACTCCGCCAGCACCGTCCGGGCAACCCGTCGCGCCAACGCCATCACGGTCAGCATCGGGTTGACCCCGATCGCCGTCGGGAAGAGCGACGCATCGGCGACATAGAGACCTGCGACCAGCCGCTCACGCCGACCACGCGAGCGGACCCTGCCGTTGGGGTCGCATGGATGCTCCCTGCTGCTAGCCCCCATCCGGACCGTGCCCATCTGATGGGCTGAGAACACGGACCCGCGGTTGGGCCGGAAATCCATCCGAGCGACTCGATCCTCGAAGCGGCCGTAGGCCGCGGCATCGCTCTCGGGCGACGAACGGATCGCCGTGAACCGGATCCCGGGCGTCGCGGCGACCACGATGTCGCCGGCCCCGGCCGCGCGAGCCAGCCGGGCCATGCGGATCGCAGCGTGGCGCAGCGTCGCGACGCCGGTGTGGTCCAACTGGTAGTCGATCCGAACGCGACCGGCGCGTGTCAGCGACACCCGCCCCGTGCCACCGTCCCTGATCACCGCGATCAGCGGCGCCAGGTAGCGCGCTTCACGCATGGAGTGGGCGTGCTCGTCGATGCCTTCCCAGGGGAGCGCGAGTGCAAGCAAGCCCGGGTGCCCCGGCGCCGACTCGATGACATACCCGTTCCGGCCCGGCTCGCCATCTGCGAACTGCAGCGACCGTGCTGCCTGCATCGGGCCGTGCCACATGTCGACCGGCATCGTCATCCGACCCGCCACGACCGGCACTGGATGCACGCGCAGGTGCTTGCCGATCCCGCCATGTCCGACGCGCGACGCCTGCAGCACTGCCGGCGTCCGGAGCGCACCTGCCGCGAGGACGACCTGACGCGCGCGAACGATGACCTCGCGCACCTGCGGTGCTGCCTCCGTACCTGGGACGAGCGCGCGCCCCTGGACACCGACGGCGCGACCACGCTCGATGAGCACCTTCGTGACGCGGACCTGAGGCACGATGCGCGCTCCCGCCGCCGACGCTCGGGCCAGGTGGACGCGGAGGCCCGACTGCTTCGTACCGCGGCGGCAACCGAACGGGCAACTGCCACAGTCATCGCATCCCGGGGAATCGCGCTTGACGGCCCCGGCCTCCCAGCCGAGACGTTCGGCGCCCGTGAGGATCACCTGATCCTTCGGCGGGAACCGTCGGGCCGGCGTGACGGACAGCTCGTCCTCGAGCGCCGCGATGTCGAAGCTCCAGGCCTCGCCATCGTCGAGATCAGCGAGGCCGTGATCGCGACGCCAGTCGGCCCGGACAGCCGCGGGCGCCTCGATCGACGTCATCCAGTTGACCAGCGTCCCGCCACCGACCCCTGAGCCCGACAGCATCGTGACCGAGCTATCCCACGTGGCGAGCAGGCCGTAGTTCAGGTACAGGCGACCGAATGCCTCGAGCTCGTCCCGCGGCATCGTCGCCTCGTCGACGAAAGGTCCGGCCTCGAGCACGATGACGGCTCGCCCCGCCTCGGCGAGCGCCGCGGCGACGACGCCGCCACCGGCACCCGAGCCGACGACGACGACATCAGCCTCGACCGTCATCGGCTCGTCGATCGGACCGATATCGAACGGCAGGGCGAACGGCACGACCGGCGTTCGGTCCTCGGTCACCGGAGGGAACTCCGGCTCGTAGCCGATCACCGCGTGGCGCGGATTTCCGGACGCGTCGGCGCCAGGGTCGGCGTAGGCGAGGAACGTCATCAGCTTGCGAAGGGTCGAGAACGCGGTTCGACGTGACGCGAATCGAGAAGTCGCCCAGCTGAGGAGGTAGCGCTCACGGGCGCTCGGCGACATCGAGGTGAACGGTGAGGGCCGCCGGCCGAGCATCACGTTCGCGAAACGCGATTCCATCAGCCCGAGCAGCCGATGGAATCCACGGACCTGCTCGGGATCCGCGGCGCGCTCGAGCGCCTCGGTCGTCAGCCGCGCGCGGCGGAGGGCATCTCCCCGGACGAACGTCTCCGCGATCTCGGCGAGGGTCGCCAGCTCGCGGTCCGTCCACGTCCCCATGTCAAGCCCCGGCGGCCTCCCAGCCTTGGGCGGGCCATGGTTCGCAACGGAGCGGTCGGTCCTCGCGGTAGCCGAGCGCGTAATCGGCCTGGATCAATGTATGCAACTGGCTCGTGCCTTCGTAGATGACGGCCGCCTTCGAGTTGCGCAGATAGCGCTCGACCGGGAATTCGTTCGAGTAGCCGTTCGCGCCGTGGACCTGGATCGCGTCGAGCGCGCTCTGGACGGAGTGCTCCGTCGCGTGCCATTTCGCGAGTGACGTCTCGCGCGTGTTCCGCTTGCCCTGGTTCTTGAGCCACCCGGCGCGCCACACGAGCAGCCGGCCCATCTCGGTCCCGGCGACCATCTTCGCGATCAGCTGCTTCACGAGCTGGTGGTGGCCGATCTCCTCGCCGAACGTTCGCCGCTCGTGCGCGTACTTGACGCTGGCGTCGATGCACGCCTGGGCGAGCCCGACCGCGCCCGCCGCGACCGTGTAGCGGCCCTGGTCGATCGCGCTCATCGCGATCAGGAAGCCCTCTCCCTCCTCGCCGATCCGGTTCTCGGCCGGGACGACGACATCATCGAAGTTGATGAGCCCGGTGTTGCCGGCACGGATCCCGAGCTTGCCGTGGAGCGTGCCCGTGCTGAGCCCCTGCATCCCGCGCTCGACCATGAAGGCGGTGACGCCCTTGTGCTTGAGCGATCGGTCGACGCTGGCGAAGACAAGGAAGTGGTCGGCGATGTCGGCGAGGCTGATCCAGATCTTCTGACCGTTCAGTCGATAGACATCGCCATCCTTCCGGGCGGTCGTCTGGAGGTTCCCGGCGTCCGTGCCGACACCCGGCTCGGTCAGTCCGAACGTCGCGAGCTTCTCCCCTCGTGCCTGGGGCACGAGCCAGCGCTGACGCTGCTCTTCGGTGCCCCACTGCAGAAGCGCCAGCGAGTTGAGGGCGACGTGGACGCTCTGGACGACACGGAACGCCGTGTCGGCACGTTCGAGCTCCTCGCAAAGGATCGCGAAGCTGATGTAGTCCATCCCGGCGCCGCCGTATGCCTCTGGGATCGGCGCGCCGAGGAACCCCTGCTCGGCCATCCGCGCGAAGACCTCGCGATGGACCTCGCCCTTCTCGTCCCACTCGCGGATGTGCGGCAGGATCTCGCTCTCGGCGAAGCCGCGGGCGGCGGTCTGGACGAGCTTGTTCTCATCGGTGAGTGCGAAATCGACCATCGGCTGCATCGTACGCGGCGGATGAGGCCGAGGGAGGCGTGGGACCGCACGCGGGACGACATCGGCTCGACTGCAGCGCGGCCGGACCGACGGCTACACTCCGCCGATGGAATCAGCCGTCGGGCCCGCCCCGCATCTCACCCCGGTCCTCGGTCGCTACCTCCAGCACGAATGGAGCCACGGCGACGGACACCGGCTCGTCGACACCGATGGCCGCGCGTACCTCGACTTCGCGAACGGCATCGCCGTCACGGCGCTCGGACATCAGCACCCTGCCGTCACCGCCGCGATCCACGCCCAGGTCGACAGGCTCGTCGGGCCGATCAACGCCATCGGCTTCACCGAGCCGATCTCGCGAGCCGCCGACGCGCTCGCCGCAGCCCTGCCCGACCCGATCGATTCCGTCATGTTCCTGAACTCGGGCTCGGAAGCGATCGACGCCGCGCTCAAGCTGGGCCGCCGTGTGACCGGCCGTCCGGGGATCATCGCGTTCCGCCGCGGCTTTCACGGGCGGACGTTCGGCGCGATGGCGGTCACGAGCTCGGCGATCAACTACCGCGTCGGCTACGAGCCGATGGTGCCGTCCGTGCACCTGACCACGTTCCCCAACGTGTACCGCGATTTCGGCGGCGATGAGGCGGCGGCGGTCGAGACGGCGATGGCTGACCTCCGGATGCTGACTTCGACCGCGATCCCGCCGTCGGCCGTCGGGTCGATCCTCATCGAACCGGTCCAGGGCGAAGGTGGCTTCAACCCGGCGCCGGCGGCCTTCCTCCAGCAGCTCCGCGCCTTCTGCGACGAGCACGGCATCCTGCTCATCGCCGACGAGGTGCAATGCGGCTACGGTCGGACCGGGAAGATGTGGGCCTTCGAGCACGCGGGGATCGTCCCCGACGTCGTCGTCATCGCGAAGTCGATCGCCAACGGGTTGCCGTTGTCGGCGATCGCGTCGTCACGAGCGCTCCAGGAGCGCTGGGGCCGCGGCGCACACGGCTCGACGTACGGAGGGAACCCCGTGGCATGCGCCGCCGCGGTCGCGGTGCTCGAGACCATCACGTCCGAAGGGCTCGTCCACAACGCGGCAGAGCGTGGCGCCCAGCTGCGCGCGGGCCTCGAGCGGATCGCGGCAGAGGACGACCGGATCGGCGACATCCGTGGGCCGGGCATGATGATCGGCGTCGAGTTCGTGAAGGATAAGGCGACGCGCGAACCAGACGGCGCACTCCCCGATCGACTGATCGGTGAGTGCCTGAGCCGAGGACTGCTGATCCTGACGTGCGGCACCCAGCACGAGGTGATCCGCTGGCTCCCGCCGCTGAACGTCACGGCCGGGGAGATCACCGAGGCCATCGAGATCTTCGGCGAGGCGCTCGCCGCCGCCTGACGCCCGCGCGACGTCCAGTCGCTACCTGCCCGGGACGATGTCCGTCGCCTGGATGATCGGGCCGATCTGGCAGATCGACATCATGTCGGCTTCGTTGCCGTGCACCGTGATGACGTCGCCTGCCTTGGCGACGACCTGACCATCGGGTGAGACGACGGCTGCCGGGGCTTTCTGGAGTTCCCAGCCGTCCGGCGGGATGATCTCGTACTTCTGCCCGTCGGCGGCCAGGAGGTAGGCGCAGCCGCCCTCGATCGCGTCGGATCGAAGCACGCCCGTGTAGGTGTTCCCACCGCCGGCCGGGGACTTGGGCGATGCCAGCTCGAGGCTCGGGCTCGGCGCCGCTGCCGACGGGCTGCCCGCCGACGGGGAGGCCCCAGGGGAACCGGCCGCTCCACCGCCGCCGCTATTGCATCCAGCCATCACGACCCCCAGCACCAGGAGCAGGCTCGCCGCTGCGAACGCGCGAAATGACGCTCGACGAGCACCTCTTCCAGGGTCCCGATCCGACTTCATCGTGCAACAGCCTCCCCGAAGGGGCATCATCGGACATACCGACGAGATCGCCGCCAGCCTACCGCGGGCGATCCCATCCGCGCGCCCGTGCGCGACCGGACGTTCGCGCATCAGGTCAGGGAGGTGACCCGCGCCGAAGACGGAACCCGCGCTCCTGGTCGAGACAGCACGTTCCCGCTCGACGACGACGATCGGGGACTCCGGGGAGGAAGCCGCATGCGGCGGATGAGGGCGTTTCGGATCCTGGCGGTCGCCGCCGCCATCTCATTGGCCATACCCGCGATCGCGCTACCGGTCGCGGCGGCCGAGAAGGCCAAGCCATATGTGGTCGTCATGGCAGCGGACCCGATCGCGGCATACGACGGCGGGACACGTGGGATCGCGGCGACCAAGCCGGCCACTGGTAAGAAGGTGGATCGCAGAAGCGCTGCAGCTCGCCAGTACCAGGCGCTCCTGCGGAGTCAGCACGACAGCTCGCTCCAGCAAGGTGGCGTGGCTGTCACGAAGAAGATCCAGGACTACTCCTATGCGCTCAACGGGTACGCGGCACTCTTGACCTCGGCGCAGGTCGACCGGATCAAGGCCCAGAAGGGCGTCGTGCGCGTCCTCGAGGATCAGATGCGCCAGCCGCAGACGGACAGCACGCCGGGGTTCCTCCAGCTGACGGTCGACGGAGGTCCGTACGACCGCGGCTACACCGGCGAGAACGTCGTCGTCGGGGTGATCGATACCGGCATCTGGCCCGAACACCCGTCATTCGCCGACGACGGGACGTTCGGTCCCTCACCCATCGGCGCCGTCCCGTGCGACTTCGGGAACACGGCTCACAACGCGAACGACAAGCCGTTCACCTGCAACGAGAAGCTGCTCGGCGCGCGGCAGATGCTCAAGACGTACCGCGCCGTCATCGGCGCCGAGCCGGCGGAGTTCGACTCCGCCCGTGATGACTCCGGGCACGGCACGCATACGGCCTCGACGGCCGCCGGTGACCGCAAGGTCCTTGCCAGCGTCTTCGGTCTTCCCGTCGCCCGGATCTCGGGCATCGCACCGCGGGCACGGCTCGTCGCGTACAAGGCCCTCGGCGAGCTCGGTGGCTTCACGTCGGACCTCGCCGCGGCCATCGATCAGGCCGTCGGCGACGGTGTCGACGTCATCAATTATTCGATCGGCGGTGGCGCCGGCCTGCCCGCGGCCGATGAGATCGCGATGTTGTTCGCGGCGGATGCGGGCATCTTCATCGCGACGTCGGCCGGCAATGACGGGCCTGAACCGGGCACCGTCGGCAACCCCGCCACGATGCCCTGGGTCACGGCCGTCGGCGCCAGCACGCAGCGGCGGTTCTTCCAGGGCGTCGTGACGCTCGGTAACGGCAAGAGCTATCGCGGCGCCTCGATCACCCGGAACCTCGGGACAAGTCCGTTGGTCGACGCGGCCGACGCCGGCAGCGCGATCTGCGAGCCAGGCAAGCTCGACCGCACGAAGGTCGCGGGCAGGATCGTGCTCTGCATCCGGGGCGTGGTCGGCCGAGCCGAGAAGAGCAAGGCCGTGTTCGAGGCCGGTGGCGTCGGCATGGTCATGTACAACGAGACCGACGTCGACAACCTCTTCACCGACAACCATTGGGTCCCGTCGGTCCACCTCGACAACACGCCGGGCCTCGCGATCAAGGCGTACATCCACGCGGCGGCGAACCCGACGGCCCGCATCAGCGTGCGGACCGACAGCGGCAAACCACGGAAGACGACATTGCGCACGGCGCCGTCGATGACGATCTTCTCGTCGCGCGGCCCGAACCCGGTCGCGCCGGACATCATCAAGCCTGACGTCACGGCGCCCGGGATCCAGATCCTGGCCGGCAACTCGCCGTTCCCCGATCCGGACACCCCTCCCGGTGAGCTCTTCCAGGCGATCGCGGGGACATCGATGTCGAGTCCGCACGTGGCCGGCGTCTTCGCGCTGCTGAAGCAGGCGCACCCCGATTGGTCGGCCGCTGCCGCGAAGTCGGCGTTGATGACGACCGCGTACCAGAACGTCCGCGACAACGACCGTGTCAGCAAGGCCGACCCGTTCGACTTCGGGGCCGGCCACGTCCGGCCCGGTGGAAACTGGGGTAAGGGCTCGATCGCCCAACCGGGGCTCGTGTATGACGCCGGTCTGTTCGACTACGCGGCGTTCACCTGCGGGATGAAGTGGCAAG
>DASSZA010000181.1:0-14822 GCA_035703005.1 Candidatus Limnocylindrales bacterium
ACGACCGCAGCCATGGGCTCGCTCGCGTGGTTCGCCCGCCTCCCGTGAGGCTGCTCCAACGGCCCGGCGCCAGCCGCCAGGGTCAAGGGCACGACGGACCGCGTCGGAGCCTCATCGCCTCCTGCGCCGGCCGACTAGCGCTTTAGTTCGAGGCGGCTCAGGGCGGCACACCCGCGGAGTCAACGGTTTCGCTGTCGGTGCCCGATGCCCCACTCGGGGGCGCTTCCGAGGTCGCACCGACGAGCGCCTCGTAGGCCGCGCGCTGTTCCTGGGCGACCATCCGAAGTCGTACCCATTCGGCTGTCCACGGCGTCGCGTCGCGTAGCGCTCGGGTCGTCGTGTGCCACGCCTCCAAGGCATCCAACGCTTCACGGCTCATCTGGCTATCCCTTTAGAACAGCGGACGTCGAGACCATCATCGTATCGCTCCCTCGTCGCGGCCGCCGTTCCCGTCGCGACGCGAGCGACAAGGCGGCGTCGCAAAGTCCTGGGAGCTCAAGACGCGAGTGGCAGCGTGGGATCCGGCAGCGGTGGGAGGGATGGATCCGGGACCGGAGGGAGCGTCGGGTCGGGCGTCGGTGGCGGTGTGGGTTCAGGGGTCGGAGGCAGTGTCGGCTCAGGCGTCGGGGGCGGCGCGACGGTCGGGTCGGGCGTCGGTGGCGGTGTCGGCGCGACCGTGGGGTCAGGGGTCGGAGGCGGTGTCGGTGCGACGGTCGGGTCAGGCGTCGGTGGCAGCGTGGGTTCGGCCGTGGGCGGTGGGGTCGCTGCGACGGTCGGCTGCGGCGTCGGGCCGAAGCTGGGCGGCGTCGTCGCACCGCTCGTCGGTGGCGGAGGAACGATCGCCGTCGGTGGAACGGAGGGGATCGGGAAGCTCGTCGGCGCGGGAGAGGCGGTCGGGATGCTGCCGGGGTCCGTGACGCCTGGTGTCCAAGGGGTACTCGCCTTCGGTCCGGGCACGGCCGCACCAGGGACTCCCGGCGGCGGCGACGTCGCGCCACCGGATCCGGGCGAGCCTGTCCGCTCCGCCTGGTCGGCGGGCACCGGTATGACGGCTGCGTCCTCTGGAGGCACGATCAGCGGCTGATCGAGCGCCGGCGGGCTGCTCGGCGCGTTCTCCGATGGAGCGGTGACGACGGGGCCGATCCGCTCCGCTTGCGGCACCGCGGACTGGATGACCGGCTGGTGGTTCGTGGAGTACATGACGACGATGCCGCTCATCACGATCACAGCGACTGTCAGCGGTGCCCGGGCATCCATGGTGTCGAACATCGGTCGCGTCCCCCACTCGAATGGTCGCCGTGCTGGCTTGCAGCGCCGTAACGGATCGGGGATCGCCCCACTCACCCGTCGATCTACTCATCGACGTTCGAGCGCTCTCGTCGTCACACCTCCGGCTTCGGCGAACGGCGTCGATTCCTGCCACAGTTCAGGGATGGCTCACGCCGCTACGCAGGACGACGGCGCCGATCCGGCCGGGGGCCTCGCGGGCGACGTCGCGATCGTCACGGGTGGCGCGCGAGGCATCGGGCGAGGCATCGCCGCGCGCTTCGTCCGCGACGGGGCGATCGTCTACATCGCCGATCGCGACATCGACACCGCTCGCCGGACCGCGGGCGAGCTCATCGCTAGCGCGACGAGCGGCGGCCGCGCCGAGGCGCTCGAGGTCGACGCATCGGACCGCCCAGCCATCGAGAGAGCGGTCGACCACGTCGTGTCGGAGGCTGGTCGTCTCGACATCTTCGTCGCAAACGCCGGGGTCGGCGGGCCGACGCCATTCCTCGACACCACGGATGCGACGTGGGACCGCGTGATGGCCATCAACCTCCGCGGTGCCTTCATCGGCGTCCAGGCCGCCGCCCGTGCGATGCAGGCGGCCGGCCGCGGCGGCCGGATCGTCGTGACGTCGTCGACGAACGCCTTCTGGATGGAGACGGGCCTTGCGGCCTACAACGCATCGAAGGCGGGTGTCCTCGCGATGGCGCGGACGGCTGCCATGGAGTTCGCACCGCACGGCATCACGGTCAACGCCGTCGGACCCGGATTGATCGCGACGGACCTGACGCGGGGTGTCACCGACGATCCCGCGAACGCAGCGCAGTACCTGCGCCAGATCCCGATAGGCCGGTTCGGGACGCCGGCCGACGTCGCCGCCGCCGTCGCGTTCCTCGTCTCCAAGGACGCCAGCTGGATCACGGGCCATCTGCTCGTCGTCGACGGCGGGCAGACGTTGGGAACGCCGTTCCCAGAGTGACTTTGGGTCGCGTGGCCTAGGAAGCCGCGACCTGCTCCGCCGCCGGGATCACGGTGACCGGATCGAAACCGAGCCTTACGGTCCCGTCGCGCCGCATGAGCGTCAGGCGTTCGTTGCCACTGACGTCGACACGGATCTCGCGTCCTCCGATATCGACACGGACCTGCGCCGTCGCGCCCTCGAAGATCACACGGTCGATCGTGCCGTCGAGCACGTTGGCGAACTTCGCGCCGTCGCCGTCCTCCACGATCTCGATGTCCTCGGGACGCACATAGGCGACCACTGACTGTCCGACAGACAGCCCCGGCCGCGCCGCGCCCCGGATCGTGTGGCCGAGGGCCTCGATCAGCCAGCCGGCATCGTCGCCGTCGCCATCGCGACCGGCGACGGTCCCGCGCAGGCCATTGTTGGCGCCGATGAACTCCGCGACATACGGCGTCTCGGGCTGCAGGTAGATGTCGGTCTGGGTGCCGATCTGTTCGATCCGGCCGTTGTTCATCACGACGATCCGATCGGAGATCGCGAAGGCCTCCGACTGGTCGTGGGTGACGTAGATGGCGGTCTTGCCGGTCCGCCGCTGGAGGTCGAGGATCGAGTACTTGAGCGTGTCGCGCAGGTTCTTGTCGAGCGCGCTCAGCGGTTCGTCGAACAACAGGACCCGTGGATCGGTCGCCAGCACCCGGGCCAGCGCGACCCGCTGTTGCTGGCCACCGGACAGCTGGGCCGGCAGCCGGGCGCCATACCCTTTCAGCCCGACCATCGCCAGCATCTCCTCCACGCGAGTGGCGATGGCGTCCTTCTTCTCGCCCTTCACGGACAGCCCGAACGCGATGTTGTCAGCCACCGACAGGTGCGGGAAGAGCGCGGGTGTCTGGAACACGAACCCGATGTTGCGCTTGCGTGGCGGGAGCCACGTCACGTCCTGGTCGTCGAACAGGATCCGCCCGCCGCTCGGTTCGACGAGGCCGGCGATCATCCGCAAGGTCGTCGTCTTGCCGCAGCCCGACGGGCCGAGGAGCGTCACGAACTCGCCATCGGCGACCTCGAGCTCGAAGTCGTCGACGGCGACCGTGGTGCCGTAGAGCTTGCTGATGCGGTCGAGTCGGACGGTAGACATCAGATCAGGTAGGTGCCCTTGAGATAGCGCGTCCCGAAGACCCGGAAGAACACGAGGATCGCGCCGAAGGAGATCAGCTGCATCGTCACCGCGAGGGCGGCCGTGGTCGGAGCAAGGCCTGCGGTGCGGACGAGGTTGAAGACGCGCAGCGGGGCCGTCGTGACGTTCGGCGGGTGGACGAACAGCGTCACCAGGTATTCGTTGAACACGATGATGAACGTGAGCATCAAGCCAGCGCTGACGCCCGGGCCGATGAGCGGGAACACGATCCGCCAGAAGGTCTGGAGGCGCGTCGCCCCGAGGCACGCCGCCGCTTCCTCGAAGGCGATCGGCAGGTCCTTCATCGCCACGACGATCGGCGAGAGCATCAACGGGAACGTCCCGACGGCCATCGCGAAGACGAGTCCCCAGATGGATGTCGTCAGGTGGTATGTGAAGTTGTAGACGAGGACGAGCGAGATCCCGATGACCGCACCCGGCACGTACAGCGGCAACGTCACGAGGGAGTACAGCGTGCGCTTGCCCGGGAACTGGTAGCGGACGATCGCATAGGCGCCGGGTAATGCGATCAGGAGGTTGATAGCGAGGGTCAGGGCGGCGACGAGGAAGCTCTGACGCAGGTTGTCCCCGAAGCTCCCGAGCACGTATTGGAAGTTCTGTACCGCGTACGTGCCGCCCGGTCCCGTCAACGAATACCCAAGCAGCGTGAGGAACGGCAGGACGAACACGAACAGAACGATCCAGACGTAGATGTGCGCCGACAGTTCACCGAGCCGCCGACGCGAGAACCGTCGCGGCGCCTGGGCCGGGGCCGTCCTTGGGAGCGGCGTCGTCGCGGCGCTCAATCGACCAGCGCTCCGCGCGAGTAGCGCAGCGAGAAGTAGCTGACGACGACCGCGATGACCAGCAGGACGACGCTCATCGCGCTCGCGAGACCGTAGTCGGTCTGCACGACACCGCGCTGGAACAGCGTCCAGGCGAGGGCGCGCTGCTCATTGATCGACCCGAGCAGGACCGGCTCGGCGAACGTGCCGATGTTCCAGCCGAACACGATGAGGACGCCCGCGATGACGCCGCTCCGTGTGAGCGGTAGCAGCACCCGCCGGAGCGTCTGCCACGGTCTTGCGCCGAGACATGCGGCGGCCTCCTCGAGCTTCGGATCCACGTTGCTCAGCGCCGCCCCGATGCTCATGACCATGAACGGGAACGTGAAGATCGACATCGCGAACACGACCGACGGCATGCTGTACAGCACCGCCGTGCTCTGGATCCCGAGGGCCTGGAACAGCGGGGTCGCCGGGCCGCCCGGGAGCAGGATGAAGCGCATCCCGAACGCGATGTACAGGGCGCCGAACATCGGGAAGACCATGAACGCGCGGACGACGTCGCGATAGCGGATCCGCCGAACGAGGATGTACGCGAACGGGAAGCCGAAGATCAGGTTGACGACCGTCGCCAGCGCGGCGAGCTCGAGGGTCACGAGCACGTTCGGCAGATACCGACTCAGGACGAGCTGATAGTTGTCGGACGAATACACCGGGCCTGTCGACGAGAGGTACGACGAGCCTTCTGTGAAGCTCATCTGGACGATGAACGCCATCGGGAAGTAGAGGAAGAGCGCGACAAGGATGGCCGCGGGCGCGACCATCGCCAGCGCGACGAGCTTGCGGTTGCGCTCGCGCCGGCGCGCCTCATCGGCCACGACGGGCATGGGGAGGCCGAGTGGCTCAGCCCTCATCGATCACCCTTGGGTCGAGCTGAGTCGGCGTCCCCGTTCACCCGACCGGGGACGCCGCTTGCGCTTGCAGTCTACTGGCCGATCTTGGACGCGTAGTAGTCCTGCCACTCCTTCTGGGTGGCGTTGTACGCCTTCCAGTCGACCTGCTTGAAGGCCTTGATCTGATCGAGATTCGGGAAGTAGCTGAAGTAATCCTTCGCGAACCAGTCAGGGATCTGGTCGACGTAGTCGGGGCCGAGGAAACCCTCGCTGAGCTCACTCCAGGGCCCATGGTCGATCGGCCACGCGTTCGGGAACTGGACGTCCTTGGCGAGGCGCCAGTTGATGAACACCTGGGCGAGGACCGGGTGCGCCGCACCCTTCGGCACCCACAGGTAGCCGTTGACCGGGTAGATCGCCGACGGCACGAGGAGGGCGGCATCCGTGTTGCCACCGAAGTACTCGAGCCGGGCGAGGCTGTTCCAGAAGCTGACCGCGTCGGCTGCGCCCGAGCGAAGCAGCTGCTGCATCTCCGCCGAGTCCGGCGTGTACTTGAGGACGTTCTGACCGATGTTGGCGACCGCCCAGTCGACGACCTCCTTCATCTGGTTGACGTCCTTGTAGTCCTTGCCAAGCTCGGAGGCGAGGCCAAGGAAGAGACCGCCGTTGGTGATGTCACCCGGTGGCGGCAGGACGACCTTGCCCTTCATCCGGGGATCGGCGAGGTCCTGCAGCTTCGTCATCCAGCTGGCTCGGCCCTTGCTGTAGACGACGCCGGGGAACGCCGTCGACTGGAAGGCGATCGTCGTCGGGTCGTGCTTGAAGATGTCGAGGACCATCCCGGCGTTCGGGATCAGGTCCGAGGGGAACACGTTGTCGACGAGACCCTGGTCCGACGCGTCGGCCCAATAGTTCTCCTCGATCGCGAGGACGTCGTACGGCGCCGGGTTGCCGCCGGTCTTGGCGGCGGCCAGCTTGGTCAGGTACGTGCTCGGCTGCTGGCTGCCTTCATACGTCAGCGTGATGTCCGCGCCGTAGGTGTCCTTGACGTACTTCTGGAACTGCTTGACCAACTCGTCGTTGGCCGTATAGGTCCAGTTGCCGACGACGACGCTGCCTTCCTTGGCGATCTCCGCCTTGATCTCGTCGTCGGTCATGTCCTTGTTCAGGATCGAGACGTGCTTCGTCCCTGCGGCCGCGCTGCCGGAAGCTGCGGGCGACCCCGCCTCGCTGGCACTCGCGCTGGCGCTCGCAGCAGGCGACCCCCCACTACTGGCGGGTGCCTGCGAACTGCAGGCTGCGGCGACGAGCGCGATGACGGCGATCAGCGCCGATAGCGCTCGCGACCACCGCCGCGTTTCGATGGTCTGCACCGAGACGGCCCTCCTCCTCGTTCGACAGTGACGCCTGCGTCCCCTCCGTTCAAGGCCCCGGATGCCGGGCATCCGACGGTTGAACGTTGACGCTTGACGTTACCATTCGGGCCGAAGGATACTCCGGGCCGCTTGCCAGTCAATAGGACGACGCGTCGCGAGGACCGCACGATCCCACCCAAGGCCAAGCCCAGGTCCGTCGACGAAGGCCGACGTCGCAGGGGGTCCGCATCGACCACGCTGCGCGATGTCGCTCAGCGGTCTGGCGTCTCCGTCACGACGGCCTCCCGGATCCTCAACGGCAGGACGTCCGGCGTCCCGATCCGCGAAGAGACGCGCGATCGCGTGCTGGCGGCGGCGGCCGACCTCGGTTACAAACCCAACCTCCTTGCCCGCGGCCTGCGCGGCAGCCGCAGCTCGCTGATCGGGGTCATCGCCCGCGACGTCTCGGACCCATTCCACATCCAGGTCCTCCAGGGCATCAACGAGGTGACCCGCGCGCGCGAGTTCCGGCTGTTCCTTGGTCACGTCGACTACCGGCCCGACGTCGCGCTGACATATGGGTCGATGTTCGAGCGCTCGCACGCCGACGGGATCATCGTGCTCGGTGACCTCGTCGACGGGACGTGGTCGCTCGCCGACCTGACGACCCATCACCGGTACGTCGTCGGCGTCTCGGACCGGGTCGGCGCCGGAGCATTCCCGGGCGTGTATTCCGACGCGAAGGAAGGGACGCGGCTCGCGCTCGAGCATCTGTGGGGTCTGGGTCACCGCAACATCGTGTGCGTCTCGGACCCGGCGACGGAGGACCAGCGGCTGCGGACGAGGCTCTACGAGGCGTTCATGCGCGACCGCGGTGTCGGCGACCTCGCCGTCGCCCATCCCGTCGGACAGCCCGATCCAGAGCCGAGCTATCGGCTGGGCCTCGAGCTGTTCGCGGGCAACGGGACGCGGCACCTTCCGACCGCGATCTTCGCGACGTCGGACACGATCGCGATCGGCCTCCTCCGCGCGGCCTATCAGACCGGCGTCGTCGTCCCGCGCGATCTCTCGATCATCGGCTTCGATAACATCGCGATCGCCGCCTACACCGTGCCGCCGCTCACGACGATCAGCCAGTCCGGCGAAGAGATGGGTCGGCGAGCTGCGTCGCTGCTGCTGGACATGATCGAGGCAGACGACGGGGTCGATCGATACGGAGACATCGTCCTCGAGCCGACGCTGATCGTGCGCGACTCGACCGCGCCGCCGGCGAGCGCGTAGACAAGAGCGCCGATCAGCCCCCTATCCTCGGCGCATGGACCGCTCGAGCCTGCTGCGACGTGCCCTCGCACTTTCCGTCGTCAGCATCGTCCTCAACGGTGTGCTCGGCGGGATCGCCGTGGTCGTCGGCCTGGCGACCGACAGCGTGTCGCTGCTCGGCTTCGGGCTCGACGCGGCGATCGATTCGATCGCGTCGATCGTGCTCGTCTGGCGGTTCCGGACCGAGGTCCGCGAGCCGCATCGGGCGGAGCGGATCGAGCGGATCGCGGAGCGCGCGGTCGGTGCCGTCCTCGTGGGTGTGGCGGTCTATCTCGCCGTATCGGCGCTGAACGCGCTGGCGAACGGCACCCACCCCGAGGCAAGTCCGGTCCGGACGATCCTTCTCCTCATCGCCGTCGTGACGTTGCCGCCGCTCGCGGTGGCGAAGTATCGGACCGCGCGTGATCTGGGGAGTGGCGCGCTCCGGGCCGACAGCATCCTCACCGGCATCGCCGCCCTGCTCGCGCTCATCGGCCTTGTGTCGCTCGTACTGGACGAGGCAGCGCGCATCCCGTGGGCCGACGCTGCAGGTGCGCTCGTCATCGCCGTCATCGTGGCCAGGGAGGGCTGGTCGTCGGTACGGGCAGCCGCCACCCACCAGCCGATCTCGGCCGACTAGCCCTCCCGACGCGCCGCAACCGCCCGATCCGGTCCGACGGCAATCGCCTACCATCGCGTCGGCCGCTCCGGCGGCTTGGCGGTCGGTACGAGGGGGGAAGGGTGACGCGACCGAGGAGGGTGCCCTGCGTCGGGCCGCTGATGGCGGTCGTCCTGGCGCTGGGCGCGTGCGCCCCAAGCGGCACATCGACGGCCTCCCCTCCCCCCGTCACCGCCACCCCGCCGCCGACCTTGCCGTCGACCGGTTCCGCGCAGCCGACCCGTTCGGCGACACCGACCGGGACGGCGGTGCCGAGTCCGATCGCGGATGCGCTGTTGCTGGCCGCCGGCGACATCGCCGCCTGTAGCAAGGACGGCGATGCCGCGACGGCCGCCATCCTCGAGCGCTACCCGGACGCACGCGTGCAGACCCTCGGCGACAACGCCTACGACAAGGGCACGGTCCGCCAATTCGGGTGCTTCGACCAGACCTGGGGCGTGGCGTTCGATCGGCTCCAACCCGCTCTCGGCGGTCACGACTACATGACCGAAGGCGCGGCCGGCTACTTCGGGTACTTCGCCAAGCGCCTGGCACCGTTCGCGCCGACTGCGAACGAGCCGACGATGGGTTGGTACGCCTATGACCTCGGGGCGTGGCGGATCATCGTCCTCAACTCGATCTGCGACCGGATCGGTGGCTGCGATGCGGGGTCCCCAGAAGTGGCATGGCTCAGGTCGGAGGTCGCCGCGACGCCGGCGCGATGCTCGCTCGCGGTGATCCACAACCCGCGCTTCAGCTCGGGCCGTAAGGAGAACGAGCCACGGGTCCAGCCGCTGTGGGAGGAGCTCCAGGGCGCGGGCGTCGAGATGGTGCTGAGTGGCGACAACCACACGTACGAACGTCTGTCACCGATGACGCCGACCGGCGACATGGACCCATCAGGTATCCGTCAGTTCGTGGTCGGCACCGGTGGGCGGAGCCACTACAGCTTCACCGAGGGCGCGATCCACCCCAATACCGAGGTACGGGACGATCAGACGTTCGGCGTCCTGAAGCTCACCCTGAGCGACGGCTCCTACGCCTGGCAGTTCCTGCCCGAGGCGGGCAAGACGTTCACCGACACCGGACAGCAGGACTGCCACTGACCATCGGACACGTGTCTTAGCTACATCGAAGTTGGGCGTGCATGCGGAGACACGAATAGGTATCACGCCCTATTCCCGTACGGACGTTCACTTTCTTACCGTCTGGGACAGACCCGGCTCGCTCTTCCCCCTGGCGATCCGGGTCTGCTGATTCGCCGGGCAGTCGCGCGGACACCCGGCAGGGGGAGGGTCGGAACCGGGACGGGGGTCTCGGGACCGGCAAGGGGGAGTGGGCCGGATCCGGGACGGGGGTCCCGGAGCCGGCTCCCCTCGGCGGACGAGACGGAACCGGGGGGCCTTGGGGGCGACGGGGGCACAAGAAGGTCCGAGGTGGCCCCTTCGCCGGCGGAGGCCGGACGGCGGGTACGGGGCCGAGCGCCGACCGGACGCCACGGAGTCGGTCGATACCGTCTCCCTGGCTCCCGGGACCATCGCTCGGTTCCGCGTGATCCTCGGACCCGCGGCTAGAGTACGCCCGATCGCGGCGCGCGACCACCCATGCCGCGGCCACCCATGTCGCGGCCACCCGGCGGAATGCCGACGGGACCATCGGGGGAGGACGGAGCAGCCTGACCTCGGTGCTAGACTCCGCGGCCTATCGCACCGGCCGGGATCGGTGCCACAGACGCAAAGGACCGTTCCGCCCATGACGGCCGGACCGACTCGCGCGCGAACGCCCACCGCCGCGCAACAGCTGGCCCTGGACCTGCCGGTCTCACTGCCGGCCATCGCGATCGAACCCGAATGGAAGGCGCAACAGCGCCTGTGGGGCCATTCCTTCCATCCGATGTGCTCGTACCTTGCGAGCTTCCCAGCGGCTCTGGCACACGCCTTCATCGCCCGCTATTCGCGACCCGGCGATGTCGTCCTCGACCCGTTCTCGGGCCGCGGCACGACGCCTCTGCAGGCGTGCGCGGAGGGGCGGATCGGCGTCGGCAACGATCTCAATCCGTTCGCCCATCTGCTGACTGCGTCAAAGGTCGAGCCGGCCAGCCGCGCGGCGGCGATCACCCGGTTGACCCAGCTCCGCCTCGGCTGGAACGCGGATTCGGCGGCGTGGAGCCGGCTGGCCCAGCGGGTGAACGAGGGCGCCACGGACGCGCTCGTCCCCGCCGCCGGATCCCGCGGTGGCCCGGAGTCGGGAACGGAAACGGTCCCTGCCGAGGTCGCGCTCGCGTTCCACCCCGACACGCTCGGTCAACTCCTGTTCGTGCGTTCGGAGCTCCGTCTCGATGACCGCACCGACCGATTCCTGGCAGCTGCGATCACTGGGATCCTCCACGGGAAGAGCGCGAGCTACCTCTCCGAGCTGATGCCGAATACGTTCAGCATGGCGCCGCGCTACGTCCGCGAGTTCGCCGCACGGACGTCATTCACGTCCCCACGTCGTGACGTCTTCGATGGCCTCGCGTCGAAGATCGACCGGCTCTACCGCCAGGCCGCCCCGTCGACCGAGGGCGTGGCCCTGCTTGGAGACGCCCGCGATGTCGCGCCGCGCGTCCGAGCAGCCCTGCGCGCGAAGGGACGACCCGACCGCGCACGGCTCGTGGTGACGTCCCCGCCCTACCTACGGGTCGTCAAATACGGCTACTACAACTGGCTTCGGACCTGGTTCCTGGGCTTCGACGCTCGCGAGATCGATGCGACCCTCGACGACGCCCACCATCGCGAGCCATACCTCGCATTCCTGCGCGACGTGCTGGCAGGGCTCCGGCCGGTCCTGACCGATGACGCCGTCGTCGTCCTCGTGATCGGCGACGTCGAGACGGATCGAGGCCGCCGACTCAAGGGCGGTGTCGGACTGGCCGAGCGAGCGTGGGAGCACGCCGCGGAGCCCGAGGGGTACAAGCTCGCGGGGGTCGCGCTCGACGATGTCGCTGCCGTCCGCAAGATGACCAAGCTGTGGGGCGACGAGGCCGGGCGGGCCACGAAGACCGACCGCATCCTCGTCCTCGGCGCGACCGAATCGGGCCGGCGGCGGGCACTCTCGGGGGCCGGGCTCGACATCGACTGGGACTGGCCCCCACGGGCGTTGCGCGCCCTCTGACGAGCAACGGGTGCGGACCTTCGCGTCCGGTGCCTCGCCACTATCATTCCGCCATGCAGCAGATGTACGACCCGTCCGACCTCGCGTCGATGGATCCGTTGGTCCTGATGAAGAACCTCGACCATGTCCGGATGACGAGTCGCCGCCTCTCGTACATCCTTCAGCAGCAGGTTCACCTCTACACCCCGGAGGCGAACCAGCTGCGCGAGCAGATCGACCGCTATGTCGAGGCCGAGCGCCAGATCGAAGGCGAGATGGCGAGGCGGGTCATCCGCGCCTGACGGCTACCCCGCTCGAACAGCAAAACGAAAGACCCCGCCGATCCCGGCGGGGTCTTCGATATGAGAGCGGTGCCAGGTCAAGCCCCGGCGGGCACCGCGGCGAGGCGTAAGGGTCGTTCGCGCACTTGGTCCTTGACCGACCTCTGCTCGTCGGCCGTGCCCACGTCCTCGATACCCGGTTCTATCGGCGTGATCACCACGGTGACGGGCCGTCGGAGCGCTTGCTCCTCGGCGACGATCCCTGACGCCATCGCGGCCAGGACCGGCATATCGGACAACCCGAAGCCGATCCCATGATCGGCGAGATCTTCGACCCCGAGGCCGCGGAACAGGCCTCTCGCTGCGACAGCACACATCTCGTCATACAGCTCCGGCCAGCCGACGCGTCGGCGCCGGTAGCAGAAGCGGATGAACTCAGCCGCGTCAGGGTCGGGGACTCGCGTGGCGGCGTGGCGTGGCTCCATCGATGGCAGACCCTCCCTCCGGCGGGCAGATCGGCCCCGGGCGGGAGCCGTGCCGCGCGCTCGCCGTACGGCGGCAATACGAAGCCAGACCGGCCGACGATCCGTGTCGGAGATCGCCGTCCGGCTGGTCTGTTGGTGCTCGGTCCCGACCCCTTCCCTGGGTCTCGGCGCCCGATGTCGCGACATGGTAGGCGCCGCGGCGACCGCTCGGAAGAGGGATTGTCCACGACTTCATCCACCAACTTTTCCACATAGGTGGATAGTCCCTAGAACGCGCGTGCTGTACGTGCGGGATCTGCTGTCAGACCTCTTTCCGGGCGAGTCCGAGGCCCGGACCATCAGACAGCTTCCAGCGCTTTTCGGGGTCCAACACGAGGCCGTCGAAGGGGTCATCGGCGAGCAACAGGTTGCCGTCCAGGTCGACCCAATCGGCCAGCGACGCGACGACAGCCGAGCCGGCGATGCCGACCGATGTCTCCTCCATGCAGCCGAGGAACGTCCGGAAACCGCGCCGTCGCGCCTCGTCGAGCATCGCGTGTGCCGGCGCGATGCCGCCACACTTGGCGAGCTTCACGTTGATCCCCGCGACAACGCCCTCGAGCGCGTCGAGATCCTCCGGTAGCACGCACGACTCGTCCGCGACGACGGGGATCGCGGACCGTTCCTGCAGCCAGGCGAGGTCGCGGTACGAGCGTGCGGGGAACGGTTGCTCGATGAGCTCGACGCCGAGCTCGGTCAGCTCGGGCAATAGAGCAACGGCGTCGTCGCGCGTCCAGCCGGTGTTCGCGTCGACCCGGATCGGTCCGGGGTACACGTCGCGGACCGCCCGAAGGGTGGCGAGATCCGCCGGTCCGCCGACCTTGATCTTCAGCGCAGGGAAATCCGCCGCGCGCTTGGCTCGCTCCGCCACGATCGACGGGTCATCGAGGCCGAGCGTGAAGTCCGTCGGTGGGACGTCCGGAGAGAGCCCACGCAGCCCGTGGACCGAGACGCCCAGTGCCTTCGCGACCAGGTCGTGGAGTGCGATGTCGAGCGCGCACCGGGCCGCGCCGTGGCCGCGGATGGCGACTGACATGGTCCGCGCGGCGGCGTCGACGCCCTCCGGGTCGAGTGCCGGCTCGCCGATCGCCTCGAGCAGCATCGGCATGACGGTCGCCATCGTCTCGGGCGTCTCGCCGTAGAACCGATCCGGGTAGCCCTCCCCCAGGCCGACGATCCCCGGCAGTCGGTCGTCGCGCAGCTCGATGACGACGGTGGTGATCCGGGTGCCGGCGCCGTGGTCCGAGCGCGCGATCCGGAACGGGTCACGGAGGGCCAGGTTCAGGACCTCGTGGGTGAGACTCAGACCCACGGCAACGCGTCGACGGCATCACGGACGGCCCCCCAGAGCCCGTCCGCGCCGAACCGGATGACGTCATCCGTCGGCAGGCCCGTCTCGTCCCGGATGGCGGCGATCACCCCTCGTGCCTCGTCGTCATTCGGATACAGCGAGGTATTCAGTGCGATCGCGACGACCTTCGAGGGGGCGATCAGGCCGGCGATCCGCTCGTGCATCTCGATGAAGGGCACGAGCGGCGCGATCGGGAACGACACGTCCGGCAGGTGGTCGAAGTCGTGCTCGGCTAACCCCGGCTTGTGCACGAGGACCATCGCGTGGGGCGTGCCGCCGTGGATGAGGCCCATCGTGACCGCGCTGTACGCCGGGTGGTCGATCGAGCCCTGGCCTTCGATGAAGACCCAGTCGCCGCGTGCCTCGCCCTGCTCGACGAGCCACTCGACGGTGCCGTTGGTGAAGTCACTGATCAACCGGTCGACGGCGGCGCCCCAGCCCTCGATCATCATGCCGGTCTGTCCGGTCGGGACCATGACGGCCGCGGCGCCGTCGCGGCGGGCGGCCGCCACGAGCTCGAGGGCCACGGACATCTTCCCGATCGCGCTGTCGGTCCCGACCGTGAGGATCACCCGCTTGCCGGGCAGATGCCGGCGGCCGAGGGTCGTCTCCATCCGGTCGGGCGGTCGCCGGTAGTCGATCAGCCGCGAACCCGACCGACCGGCCGCAACCGCGAACTCCGGGTCGTCGCCGAGGAACTGATGCAGACCGGAATGGATGTCGAGGCCGGCATCGATGGCCTCGAGGATGATCGAGCGCCAGGCGGGAGGCAGCTTGCCGCCCGTCGGCGCGATACCGAGCAGCAGGCCGTCGGGCGGCTCCCTCCCGTCAAGCACGTCGGACAGCCGTCCCACGAACGGGATGTCATGGCCTGGCAGCGACTCACTCACGTTGCGGCCGACCATCGTCGAGTCGAGGATCGCGACGACGTCATCGCCGCCGTAGCGGATGACGCCCGTTGCCGTCTTGGCATCGTCGATGCCGTGCCCCTCAGTGAGGATGACGAGGCGGCGCGGCTCGGTCGGCAGCATCGGCGCAGTCTACGGAACCGGTACGACGCTCGGCGGGTCGATGCGGTGATGCCGCGGACGCATCGGATGAGCCGGCCAGCGTGTGGCGGCAGTCAAGCGTCGCGCG
>DASSZA010000210.1:0-4624 GCA_035703005.1 Candidatus Limnocylindrales bacterium
GGTGATGACAAGATCGGCGCGCGTGAGACGGGCGGGAAAGTCCGTCGCCTCCATCACCAGATCGATGCCAGGCCGGAGCGCGAACGACCGAAACCGGCCCTGCGCGGCGAGTAACCCGAAGCCGACGCCACCGGCGGCACCGGCGCCGGGCGTGTCGCGTTCGCGGCGGCCTTCCTGCGCCTCGAGCTCGTCGGCCCATGCCGCGTTCCGCGCATCGAGCGCCGCGACGTCATCTGGTGATGCGCCCTTCTGTGGCCCATACGTCGCCGCCGCCCCGGTCGGCCCGAGGAGCGGGTTCGACACATCGCACGCGACCTCGAGGTCCGTCGCATCCGTTCGCCGGTGGCCATCCGCCAGGCCCTCGAGCAGGCCGCGCCCGCCATCGGTCGTCGCGCTCCCGCCGATCCCGAGCGTCACGTGGCTCGCCCCGGCATCGATCGCCGCACCGACGAGCTCGCCGGTCCCGACGGACGTGGCCGCGATCGGATCGCGTTCCGCGGGCGCGACCCGTGACAGCCCGGACGCCTCCGCCATCTCGACCACCGCTCGCGAGCCATCCGTCGAAAGCAGCCAGCGGGCATCGATCAGCCGCCGTAGCGGGTCGTGGACACGAGCCGTCCGCGATGTCCACCCGCCGGCGGCCTCGATCGCCCCGAGCGTGCCCTCGCCGCCGTCCGCTAGCGGGCACAGCACGATCTCGTCGTCGGGTCTCGCTCGCCGCCAGCCATCCGCCAGTGCCTGTGCGACCTGAACGGACGTCAACGAGCCCTTGAACGAGTCGGGCGCGATGAGGATCGTCCGGCGGCCTGCCGAGCTCACCGCAGGTCCTTGTAGTAATAGGTCGCGGGCTCCGGCTCACCGGCCGTGTTCAACGCGTATGCCGGGATCGTCCCGACCGTCACCCAGCCGAGCGACTCGTACAGCGCCGCAGCCGCGCTGCCCGCGACCGTGTCCAGGATGAGCATCCATCGGCCCTCGGCTCGCGCGCATTCCTCAACAGCGGCCATCAAAGCCCTCGCCAGGCCCTGCCGGCGCATCGACCGGTGGACGATGACCTTGCCGATCTCCGCCCGATGCGGCGAGTTCGGGTTGACCGACCGCTCGAGCAGCGTCGACCCCACGATCTGACCCTCGTCGTCGCGAGCCACGAACACGGTGATCGTCCCGTCGGCGACGCGAGCACCGCGCGCCGCCCACCAACCTTCCGTCTGCTCGGCCGTGACACCCGCCACGAAATTGACCGACGCGCCGCCATCGACCGCGTCCTTCAGCAGCGCGCCGAGCCCGGGGATGGCGGCGTCGTATGACGCCGGGTCGATGGCCTCGATCTTCACCGGATCGACGGGTCGAGCACCGCGCCGATGGCCGAGCGTCGTCGTTCGAGGTACTCGGGGATGCGGATCATCGGTGGCCGTTCCTGATCGGCCAGCTCGATGACCTCGAGCGACAAGCGGCCGCGACCGGAGCGCGGCAGCTTCATGGTCGAGCCGAGCTCCGCGAACAGCCGCGCCTTGCGTCGCTCCTCGAGCCGCTTCATCACGGCCTGGAGGATCACGAACGACATCCGCGACAGGCCTTCGAGCTCCTGGTTGCGATGGATGCGCCGTTCGAGGTCGACCTGGCCAAGACCCTCGATGCCGACGCGTTCCGCCGCGTCGATCAGGTGGCCGATCTCGACCGCGTAACCGGTGAAGAACGGGATCGCCTCCAGCAGCGTCCGCCGACCCGCGTACTCGCCGGCCAGCGGCTGGATCAACCCCGAGAGCTCCGGGTAGAAGAGGTTGATCAGTGGTCGGGCGACGAGCTCGGTGACGCGGCCGCCGCCGCCCTCCTTGAGCACTCCCTCCTGCACGATCGGGCGCTGGTAGTAGCCCTTGACGTACTGCAGCCGCGGCTCGTGAAGCAGCGGTCCGAGCGTCCCGTAGACCATCCGGTGGTGCCAGTTCCGGACGTCGGTGTCGGCCCAGACGATGATGTCGCCGCTCGTCGCGAACAGCGACTTCCAGAGCGCCTCGCCCTTGCCCTTGAATGAGCCGTAGCGCGACAGCACGTCGGGGTGCTGGACGACCTTCGCGCCCTCGGCCTCAGCGATCTCGCGCGTTCGGTCCGTCGATGCGGAGTCGATGACGAGGATCTCGTCGAGCAGCGGCACCCGGCCGATCATCTCGCGCACGGCCTTGCGCACGATCGGGCCGACGGTCTCCTCCTCGTTCAGCGTCGGCAGGACGAGCGAGACCGTGACGCCCTGCTTCTCCTTGAGCTGGACGAGCCGTCGCAGGTCGGAGAACTCGGCGTGATGGAAGTTCGATTCGCCGAACCAGCGCTCCACGCGCGCGGGGACGGCACGTGCCTCCTCTGCGGCACGGTCCGCGGCGATGAGCGACTCCGCCTTCGATGCCAGCGTGTCGAACGTCGCGCCGCCGATCTCCTCGCGGGTCTTGACGACCACGACCGACGGCTTGGCACGGGCCGCGATGGCCTCGGGCAGCGCGCCGAAGAGGTACGAGTCCATGCCATCCGCGCCGGGGACGGCGGAGGCGCCCATCACGACGAGGTCGGCCTTCTCGGCCTCGCGGAGGATTGCGTTGCGGACGTTCGGCGCCTCGCGGAGGACCGCCTCGCCCTTGCCCTTGAGGTGCTGCTTGATGAACGTCGCGAGGGCTCGTTCCGCCTGCGCCCGCACGGCCATCGTGATGCCCGGCGGGACGAGGTGGAGCACGACGACGGTCGCGTCGTGATACGTCGCGATCGCGTCGGCGAAGCGGATCGCGAGCTCGGCGTGAGGGCCGCCGCGGACCGGCACGAGGACGCGCTTGATCTCGCGCGACCCGCGTTGCTTGACGACCGCGATGTCGCAGGGCGACTCGCGGACGACCTCGTCGATCGTGGGCGAGAAGACCGTCGGACCGCCGTTGCGGCCATCGTTGCCGATCGGTGACTTGCCGCCCCAGCCGAAGATGATGAGGTCGGCTTCCTGCTCCGCAGACGCCTCGATGATCCCTTCCGACGCGTGGCGGCCGATGCGGACGATCGGGTGGATCGGCGTGCCGTTCGGCGCGTAATCGAGGACCTTCTGGAGCAGCCGGCGGGCGTGGCGGGCGCGCGTCGCGCCCTCGGACAGCGGCATCCCCTCGGGGACCTCGACGATGCCGAGCGCCGACAGCTCGCCGGTCTTGGGGTCGAGCATCGCGGCGCCGAGCCGGATCAGCTCCTCGGCCGTGCCGGGGTTGGCGACCGGGATCAGGATCCGCCCGGGGAGCGGCGAACGTGGACTCATGCGCCGTCGGTCGACGCGTTCCAGCGCTGCACGAGGTACGGCTTCAACAGCTCGAACTCGCGCGCCTGGCGCTCGACGCGATCCTCGGCCTGTTCGGTCGTGATGTGACGGTTCTCGATGACGAACGACCCGACACGTCCGAAGTAGATCGGCACGAGCGCCGCCACGAGCGACTCGAGCGGGTGCGGCGGGTTTCGCGCGGTCAGGACGAGGTCGAAGATCACCTTTGCCCAGAGGTCGTCGGGGAAGTGAAAGGCGCTGGCAGCCTCTGCCATCTCGAGCGTCGTCGCCGTCGTCGACGCGACGTCCCCGCCGATCCCGAGCTTGGCACGAGCCGCGTCACCGAGGCGGCCGGCCTCCTCGGCGAGCTCCAGGACCGCGTCGAGCGATTCGGGTGACAGCATCGAGCGCCACATGTCGACGAGGGTCAGCGAGCCGGCGTGGAACTCCGAGAGGAGGCGGAGTGTGTTCACCTCGAGCGGCGGCGGGTCGATGATCCGCTCGAAGCCGTAGGCAGGGATCGGGTGGCTGCCACGGATCGGGAGCCACGCGTCCGAGTACTCGACCGCGAGCCGCAGGATCGTCCCGACGACCTGGCGGAACATCGGCCCGAGGTCGGCGCCGGGGTCCTTCGGGTCGTGGATCTTGGCGCCGAGCCGCGTCTGGCAGATCGCGAACCCGCCGGTCAGCGCAGACGTCGTCATCCAGATGTCGATGCCGAACTTGCTGACGTCGTCGGTCCAGTCATCGAGCGTCAGGTAGTGCCGGACAAGGTCGCCGCTGACGCCGAAGTCGCCACCGATCGGCTGCCGGATCCGCTTGCCGTACAGCGCCCGGGTCAGCGGGTAGGTGACGGTGTTGGTGATCGTGCCGTCGTACTTGTAGCGGGCGTAGAGCGGTGAGACGTAGTCGTAGCCGCCTTTGAGGATCGGGCCGGACAGCAACTCGATCCATTCGGGGACGATCGACCGCAGGTCCGAGTCGACCACGACGAGCGCCTGCACCTCGAGCGCCGCTGCGATCTCGAAGATCGTCCGGAGCGCGGCACCCTTGCCACCGACGCCGTCGATCTCGGGGTAGGTCAGGCTGACGCGTTCGAGCCTGTGGTTCGGGCGGGTGAGGAGGATCTCCTCGACGTAGTCGGGCGGCTCGGTCTCGACCACGACACGGCCAGTTCCGTCCGGCGACCCTGCGTCGGAATTGACTACGACCGGTCGAAGGTCGGGGAAGTACTGGACGAGCCCGGCCTGCGCAGCACGGACGACGTAGCCGATCGTCGCTGCGTTCTTGAAGCTTGGGATGCCGACCATGATGTCGGCGCTGCCGAGCCGGGCGATCTGGTCCCGG
>DASSZA010000150.1:0-7273 GCA_035703005.1 Candidatus Limnocylindrales bacterium
AAAGCCGGTCGCCGACGGGATGTTCGGACAGGATCCAATCGAAGAGCTCCTCGAGCCGATCGATCGTGTGCTCGGCGCCATCATCGACCCCCGATCGCTCGTGATGCTCGACGAGGAGTCTCCCCGACAGGTTGGCCAGACCCGCACCGAGGGAAGTGTTGCCGATCGCAGCGACGAGGATGAAGCCGGCCTCACTGCGGAAGCGGACCTGGCGCGGCGCCCGTCCCCCGGTGCTCGGCCCGAGATCGCCGTCCTCGGCGAGTCCGAGCGAGATGAGGGTGCCGACGCGGTCGGTGACGACCGCCCGCCCGAGGCCGGAGAGCGCCTCGATCTCCTGGCGCGTCGTGGTCGGCGCAGAGCGGATGAGCTCGAGCACTGTTATCAGGGTGTCGAGCTCACCTCCGGCGATGCGCGCCCGGCCCGAGTCACGGACGAGCTCACCCGGTTCGGGATTGCCTCCTCGATTCACCTCTACCAAAAGACGCATCCTCCACCGCCGTTCCCACGGCTCTAAGAGCGTACTCGACGAGCCGTCGGCGCCCGACCCTCAGGGGTTCACTAACGTTCCGCGGTACTCGCCGACAGAGCCGTCGAGGAGACCCGGCGCGGCATCCAGGAAGCGCCGCACGTGGGGTGTCCCGAGATGCCGACGATGGTCGCTCTCGCTGGCCCACACCTCGTAGAAGAAGAAGACCAACGGGTCGTCGATGGATCGATAGAGGTCATAGCGCTGGCATCCGGGCTCCGCCCGGGTCGGGGACAGCATGCTCTCCAGCATCGGCAATAGTTCAGCGGCCGTTTCCGAACGCGCGCGGACGAGGGCCACCACCACGAGCGGCTCGGTCTCCATGGTTGCCTCCATGCTTGGTTGCGCCCGGACCATATGATGACATTCGACAGAAGTGGTGGTGCTTCTTGCCGAGGTCACGATCTACGTTCGGCGTGCGCACCGACGACCGCCACACCCGCCTGTCACATGCATGCGCCGCAGATTTGGCCCGAGGCGATGCGGAGGATCGTCCCGGTCGTACCAGGGGCCTGCGGCCGGTGAAGGAACGCGCGCGCATCGACACCAGAGAATCTTATGTCGGTTTCCGACATACTTGTGCTCTTGACATGCAATGTACGCTCTCGCCAGGTCCAACGTCCGACCGTCCTCTGCGAGGACGCTGGGGCTAGGCTCGGTCGGAAGGGCCCCGGCGTCACTCGTCCCGCGATCGCATGTGTGTGGAGGAGGAACCGTGGTGTCGACTCGGGCAGTTTCAGAGCCGCGCGGAGGGCGCCGGACTGACAGAGGACCGCTAGTAGCCCTGTGCCTTATAGCCGTGCTTGTCGGCGCCTGCGCGCAGCCGTCAGCATCGGCTCCTCCCCCATCCGCTTCAGCCACGGGCGAGGTGTCGGCATCTCCCTCGACGTCTGCCGCCAGTCCGAGTGCGAGCGGGACGGTGGATCCTGACGCCGCCCTGGCCGAGTTGGGGAACACGGTCCTCGCGAAGGGCCCGTTCGGTGAGGAACCGACCTCGCCCTCCGAGATCACGCTCACACCCGAGGAAATCAACAAGGTCAAGGCCCTCAAGGCGACGGCGGCGATCGTGATGCACATCCAGGGCGACTGGACCAACGCACAGATCGACGGCCTCAAGGCCACGTTCGGGGAGCTGGGCATAGAGGTCGTTCACACCTCCATCGGTGAGGGCAAGACGGAGGTCCAGGTCGCGAACATCGAGACCGCTCTGGTCCAGAAGCCGAGTGTCATGGTGTCCATCCCGTGGAGCCCTGGCGACCAGGTGGCCGCCTACCGGAAGGTGGTGGATTCGGGAGCCAAGCTCGTTTTCGCCGACAACGCTGTGCCCGGTTTCGTCGCCGGCACGGACTACGTCGCCACGGTCTCGGCTGACAACTGGGGCAACGGCGTCGCCGCAGCACACCTGATGGCGAAGGCCCTCATCAAGAAGAACGGCGAGCCCAAGGGCAAGATCGGCGTCGTCTGGTTCGACATCGACTTCTTCGTCACGAACCAGCGGCGCGACGCATTCCGCGAGACGATCACCAAGAACTATCCGGCCATCCAGATCGTCGAGGATCAAGGCTTCCCAGCTGGACCCGACCTGACTGGCGGTGCCGAGGGAGTGGCGTCGGCGATGCTGACGCGGAACGCCGATCTCGACGGCATCTGGGCGGTCTGGGACCAGCCGGCGGAAGGCGTCATCGCCGCCGCGCGCAGTGCAGGACGCAATGACCTGATCGTGACGACAGAGGACCTCGGCCTGACTGCCGCGATCGCCATCAAGAAGGGCGATTTCGTCTATGGGCTGGGAGCGCAGCGTCCATATGATCAGGGCGTCAACGAGGCGAAGCTCGCCGCCTATGCCCTCATCGGCAAGAAGGCACCGCCGTACGTCGCGCTGAACGCGCTGCCGGTGACGCAAGAGAACGTCCTGCAGGCCTGGGAGGACGTCTACCACAAGGCGCCGCCTGCGGAGCTCGCCGGCGCCTGACCGGACATCCATCCAGCGCTCCATCGGCTTCCCGGCTGTCTCCTCCGGCCGGGGAGCCCTTACATGCCGATGACGAAAGGAACCCATGCGGACGCTGAATGTCGGGGTGATCGGCGCGGGCTTCATGGGGAAGGCCCATTCGCTCGCCTATGCTGCGATGCCGATGTTCTTTTGGCCGCCGCCCGCCCTGCCGCATCGTCAGGTCGTCGCGGAGATCAGCGAGGAACGAGCCGCTGAGGCGGCCATCCGCTTCGGCTACGCGTCCCACACCTCGGACTGGCGGCGGGTAGTCGACGACCCGACCATCGATATCGTGGACGTTGCGACCCCCAACGACAGTCACCGAGAGATCGCGGTCGCCGCCCTCGAAGCCGGCAAGCACGTCATCTGCGAGAAACCGCTGGCCTCGACGGTCGAAGATGCTCGGCTCATGTGGGAGACGGCTCGGCGATCTGCGCACGTGAACATGGTCGCCTTCAATTACCGCCGCACGCCCGCTGTCGCACTCGCCAAGAAGTTCCTGGCCGAGGGGGCGATCGGCGACGTCCTGAACTTCCGTGGCACGTACCTCCAGGACTGGTCGGCCGACCCCGATTCCCCGCTGTCGTGGCGCTTCCAGAAAAGCGTCGCGGGATCGGGGGCGCTCGGCGATATCGGTAGCCACGTTCTCGACATCGCCCGCTATCTGGTGGGTGAGGTCGCTGCCGTAAACGGCGTGCTCAAGACGTACATCGAAGCTCGGCCCATCCAGACGGCTGCGACGGACCAGCTCGCCGCTGCGGAGAAGCGCGCTGACTTACCGCGGGCGGCCGTCGACGTCGACGACGAGGTCTCTGTGCTGCTTCGTTTCCGTGATGGCGCCGTCGGATCGCTCGAAGCGACCCGGAATGCGTACGGCCGGAACAACTTCCTGACGTTCGAGGTGCATGGGACTCACGGGTCGGTCCGGTTCAATTACGAGCGCCGCGATGAGCTCCAGGTCTTCTTCGCCAGCGACCCTGGGGATCGACGCGGGTTCCGGACGATCTACACGGGGCCGGCGCACCCTTACGGGGATGGGCTTTGGCCGATCCCTGCGCTCGGGATCGGCTACGGCGAGACGAAGATCATCGAATGTCGGGATCTGTTCAAGGCGATCGTAGAGGGCACGCCAGCAACGCCGGACTTCGAGGACGGCTACCGGATCGCCCTCATCGAGGGGGCGATCATCGAGTCAGCGACCAGTGGGCAGTGGGTCGATGTTCCCGAGTTGGAGCGTCCTTGATCCCGCCCGCCACGGGAGGTGAGACCGCCGCCGCCCCAGAGCATGCGGTGGTCATGCGCGCGATCACCAAGTCGTTCAATGGGGTAAAGGTCCTCGACGAGGTCGATTTCGATCTTCGGCGCGGCGAGATCCATGCCCTGGTCGGCGGCAATGGCGCGGGCAAGTCAACGCTGATGAAGATCCTCGTCGGCGTCTACTCCATGGATGCTGGGTCGTACCGGATCGACGATCAGGAGGTCAGTTTCGCGTCGATCGCCGATGCTCAGGCGGCAGGCGTCGGGATGGTGTTCCAGGAGTTCAGCCTGATCCCGACGCTCACGGTTGCCCAGAACGTCTACTTGACGAGGGAGCCCCGTGGCTTCGCCGGTTTGATCGACGACCGGGCGATGGAGCGCAGGACCCGAGAGATCTTTGGGACGATGGGAGTCGCCATCGCGCCCTCGCGCGTCGTGGGCGAGCTGCCGACCGCGATGTGGCAGCTCACGGAGATCGCCAAGGCCCTCGCCCAGGATGCGCGCGTGCTGATCCTCGATGAGCCGACGGCCGCTCTGGCGAGGACAGAGACCGTCCAACTGTTCGATCTGATGCGCCGCCTCCGCGAGCAAGGGATGTCGATGGTCTACATCTCGCATCGGATGGAGGAGGTGTTCGAGGTATGCGATCGCGTCACCGTCCTCCGAGACGGGCGTCGGGCGTTGACGGAGCGCATCCAGGAGCTCACCCCGAGGCGAGTGATCGACGAGATCATCGGGCGAAAGCTCGAGCACACGATGGAATACCAAGCTCGCGAGATCAGCGAGGACGTGCTGCTTCGCGTCCGAGGGATCACGACACGCACGAAGCTGAAGGACGTCGACTTGGAGCTGCGCCGCGGAGAGGTCCTCGGTCTGGCCGGGCTCATGGGCAGCGGTCGGACAGAGCTCGGCCTTGCCCTGTTCGGTGTCGACGAGGTCGAATCGGGCGACATCATCCTCGATGGTCGTCGCCTCGAGCTGACCGGCCCCGGCAGTGCGATCGCCGCCGGCTTGGCCCTGATCCCTGAGGATCGGCGGCTCCAGGGTCTGATCCTCGATCACGCCGTCCGCGACAACCTCCTCCTCCCGCTGCTGGGCCGGATGAGTCGCAATGGCTTCGTCGACGATCGGGCCGGGAGCCGGACCGTCAAGGCATCGATCAGCTCTCTCGGGATCCGCGTGCGGTCGCCTTCCCAGCCCGTCAGGACTCTCTCGGGCGGCAACCAGCAAAAGGTCGTCATCGGCAAGTGGCTTGCCATCGAGCCGCGTGTGCTCGTCATGGACGAGCCGACCGCTGGCGTAGACGTGGGCAGCAAGGGCGAGATCGTCGAGATGATCCGTGCCTTCGCCGACGCTGGGAACGGAGTGATCTTGATCTCGTCGGAACTGCCGGAACTCCTCGCAGTCAGCGATCGGGTGGTGATCCTCCGAGATGGTTCGGTAGAGCGGGTGATCGACCGCGCCGAGATCGCGCATGAGGAGGATCTCCATCACGCGGTACAGGGTGTCGCGTGACCCGCCCATCCGAGCCGATCGACGTTGGGCGCGTCCCGGTGGGCCACCGCGTCCGCTCGTTCGACTGGCGTCAGTACGTCATCTACATCGGCTTCGCGGTCGTCTTCGTGGTGTTCGCACTCGCTCTGGGAGACAAGGGCTTCCTCACGCCGAACAACCTGCTCAACGTCTTCCGCCAGACCGCCCTCATCTCGATCATGGCTGTCGGGATGACGTTCGTCATCGGCGCCGGCCACATCGACCTGTCCGTCGGTGCCACCGCCGGTCTCGCATCGGTCACGACGGCGCTCGCATTGGGGTCCATCGGCCTGCCGGGGGCGATCGCGGTCGGTGTCGTGACCGGCCTTGCCGTCGGCCTGCTCAACGGTGTGCTGGTCGCCTACGTCGCGATCCCGTCGTTCCTCGTCACGCTCGGAACACTCGGCATCGTCAACGGAACCGCACAGTACCTCAGTAAGACCTCGCCGATCCCGGTCTTGAACGACACGTTTACGTTCGTCTTCGGCTCGGGCGACATCGGCCCTATCCCGTCGCTTCTGATATGGACCACCGTCACCTTCGTGATCGGTCACGTCGTCCTGCGCAAGACCACATACGGCCGCCGGGTCTTGGCGACCGGGGGAAACGCGGTTGCCGCGCGGTTCAGTGGCGTCGACACCAAGCGCATCACCCTTTACGCCCTGACGGCGATGGGGACCATCGCCGGGCTGACAGGGATGCTTTTCGCGGGCCGGTTGCATTCGGGTCGTTTCGACCACGGGCAGGGGGCCGAGTTGTCGGTGATCGCTGCGGTGATCCTCGGCGGTACAAGCCTCTTCGGCGGGCGCGCGACCGTCATCGGCACTCTCCTGGGTTCGCTTTTGATCGGCCTCATCAACAACGGGCTCACGCTGGCGGGCCTCCCGACGAGCCAGCAGTTCATCGTGCGCGGCGTGATCATCATCCTGGCCGTCGCGCTCGCAAAGAAGGGGTGAGTGCGATGCGGTTCAGCTATCAGACGATCACATGGGGAGGCGTCGTCGGGGACCCAGTCGGGGTGACGAGCATCAAGGATCTCTTCTACCGGGCCAACGGCTCGTCCGCAACCGCTATCCGCGAAGTCGGAGCGGCCGGGTACGACGGGGTGGAGATGTTCGACGGCAACTTGCGTGAATTCGAGGGGCGGCCGCGCGAACTGCGGTCCCTGCTGGACGAGGCGGGACTCGAGCTCGTGGCAACCTATACAGGCGGGAACTTCATCTACCCCGACATCCTCGCTGACGAGCTGTGGCGCGTCGAGCAGGCCGCTCGGCTCGCTTCGGGCCTGGGGGCACGGCACCTGGTCGTGGGCGGTGGCGCGCAACGGGCCGGAGGTACGACCGATGACGACTACGACCGCTTGGCTGCTGCACTTGACAGGGTCGTGGTCATCGCGCGTGACCACGGCCTGAAGGCGAGCTATCACCCGCACCTGACGACCATCGTCGAGGGTCCGGAGCAGATCGATCGCGTACTCGGACTCTCGGACATCTACCTCTGCCCGGACACGGCCCATCTCACGGCGGGAGGAGCCGACCCGGTCACGATCATCCGGCGGTACGCGGACCGAGTGGTGTACGCGCATCTCAAGGATTTCCGAGCAGAGCCGTTCGCCTTTCTGCCCCTGGGCGAAGGCGATGTGGACTTTCCCGCGATCCTGGGCGTCCTTCGTGACGCGGGCTTCGACGGATGGCTCACCGTCGAGCTGGATGCGTACGATGGACCTCCGGGGGAGGCGGCATCCCGGAGCCGAGCGTATCTCGCAGATCTCATAGTCGATCCGGGCGCGTCGACGGCGTCAGCCGCCGATCCGCGATCTGCTTGACGCGACCCCCCGATCGCCGTTCACGCGATTGCTGACTCAGTCGCGCAGCGCGAACTGCCAACTGCCGGGTGAGCACCGAGCGAATACGTGGGCAACCACACGCACTGATTGGCTGCGGTCTTCAGGTCGTGGTGGTACC
>DASSZA010000160.1:0-17486 GCA_035703005.1 Candidatus Limnocylindrales bacterium
CACGAGGACGGCAAGCAGATCGTGCTGAGCTCCGACCGGCCGCCGAAGGCGATCCTGACCCTCGAGGAACGGCTCCGTTCGCGCTTCGAGTGGGGCCTCATCGCGGACCTGACCTCGCCGGACCTCGAGACCCGGATCGCGATCCTTCGCGCCAAGGCCGAGGAGGGCGCCGTCCCGATCACGTCGGACGTCATCGAGTTCATCGCCCGCAAGGTCGTAAGCAACATCCGGGAGCTCGAGGGCGCCCTGAACCGGATCGTGGCCTATGCCTCGATGGGCGCGATGCCGATCTCGATCGAGCTCGCCCAGGCGGTCCTGTCGAACGTCCTCTACAACCCCAAGAAGCGCCAGATCACGCCAGAGCGGATCGCCAAGGCGGTCTCGGACTACTACAGCGTGCCGATGGAGGCGCTGCAGGGCCAGAAGCGTGACAAGGCCATCGTCATGCCCCGCCAGATCGCGATGTTCCTTATGCGCGAGGAGACGGATGTCTCGCTGCTGAGGATCGGCGCCGAGCTCGGCGGCCGGGATCATTCGACCGTCCTGCACGCGTGCGACAAGATCACGCGCGAGGTGGCCACCAACGACGAGCTCCGACGCGAGATCGCCGCCGTCCGCGAGCTCATCTACGCCGAGTAACACGCGCCGGAGCGGCAGTGGCCGCCGGCGTCCGGACGCTCCGTCCTGCTCGATCCCAGGCACGGCACGCCGCGATCGTTGCGGATATGTGCTTGAAATGTCGGGCGGCGGCGTGGATATGCGGCTGCAATCGTCGGCCCTCGGTCCGCGACCGGTCCATCCATCCCCAGTCCATCGACGGTCGGGTCCCACGCCGAGGCGTGGTTGTCCACGGACGGACGGGCTCCGTCAACGCCCGCGCGACGCACGCCGGAGCACGACCGTCCACGCGGTCCACACCGTTACTACGGTGATGACGGACCTAGTAGAAAGAGAGAAGATACCCACCAAGACCCCCGGTCACCCGGACCATGTCCCAGAGGGAGCGATGCCCACGTGAAGCTATCGGTCATGCAGGAGAACCTGGCTCGCGGTCTATCGATCGTCAGCCGGGCGGTGTCGAGTCGCAGCACGCTACCGGTGCTCGCGAACGTCCTGCTCAAGACCGAGGACGCGGGGCTCAAGCTGACGGCCACCAACCTCGAGATCGGGATCACCTACTGGGTTCCCGGCAAGGTCGACGAGGACGGCGCGACGACCGTGCCGGCCCGATTGCTGACGGACCTCGTGAACTCGCTGCCGCCCGGTGACAAGGTCGAGCTCGAGGTGACCGCAGGCGACACCCTCCACGTGAAGGCCGGCCGGTTCCAGACGCACATCAAGGGGATCAGCGACGAGGAGTTCCCGGCCATCCAGACGGCCGGCGACCGACCGACGACACGCATCGCCCAGAACGTGCTGCGCCGCGCCCTGGCCGAGACCGCGTTCGCCGCGGCGAGCGATGAGGCTCGACCGATCCTCACCGGTGTCCTGGCGCGATTCGAGGGTGACCAGCTCACGCTAGCGGCGGCGGACAACTACCGCATCGCGGTGAAGACCGTGCCGATCCTCGACCCGGTCCCCGAGACCAGCGTCGTGATCCCGGCGCGTGCGCTGAATGAGCTCTCTCGCGTCCTCGGCGACGTCGACGATCCGGTCGATGTCGTCCTTGCCGGCGCTCGGAACCAGGTGCTCTTCCATCTCGACGGCATCGACCTCGTCAGTCGCCTGATCGACGGGCAATTCCCGAACTACCAACAGGTGATGCCGCAGGCACATGCCACGCGCGCCGTCCTCGATCGGGAGGAGCTGCTACGGGCCGTCCGTCCCGCGGCGCTCATCGCCCACGAGTCCGCGAACATCGTGAAGCTGCAGATCGGTGGTGACGGCGACCCGGGTGTCACGGTGAGCGCCAATGCCGAGGTCGGCGATCATGTCGGACAGGTCGAAGCCGCGGTCGAGGGCGACGGCACGACGATCGCGTTCAATGCGCGGTACCTGGCCGATGTCCTCACCAATGTCTCGGCCGACCAATTCGCGCTCGAGCTGAACGGGCCGCTGTCCCCGGGCGTGTTCAAGCCGGTCGGCGATGACCGCTACGTCCATGTCGTCATGCCGGTCCGGACGACGTCCTAGCATCGCGGCGCTCGGCTCGCTCTCGGTCCTCGACCTGCGCGGCTACGCGTCCCTCGACGCGTCCTTCGATGCCGGTGCGCATCTGATCTGGGGCCCGAACGCCGCGGGCAAGACGAGCCTGCTGGAGGCGATCGCGCTGCTCGGCTGGGGGCGGTCGCACCGGACGAGCTCCGATGGTGAGCTGATCCGCTGGGGACACGACCTCGCTCGTATCGAAGGCAAGGTGGGCAACGACGTCCTCGAGGTCGCCATCCAGCGGTCGGGTGCTGATGGCTCGGGAGGCCGGAAGCGCATCCGGGTCAACGGCGTCGGCCGACGCGCGAGCGCGCTCGGGCGGCATCTCCGCGTGGTGCTCTTCGCGCCCGAAGAGATGCTGCTCGTCGTGGGCTCGCCATCGCTCCGCCGTGCGGCGCTCGACGCGCTCGCGGCCGCCCGCTTCCCGGCCTACGCCGACGATCTTGGCACGTACGGTCGGACCCTCCAGCAGCGCAACAGCTTGCTGCGGGCGATCCGCGAGGAGACCGCGTCCCGCGATCAGTTGCGGTTCTGGGATGACACATTCCTCGATACGGGCGGTCGAGTCGTTGCCGCGCGGCATGAGCTGCTAGGGCAGCTCGCCGAGCCCCTGGCCGATGCCCATCGCGAGATCGCGCCCGAAGAGGTGGCCGGTGGCGGCTTGACGCTCCGCTACGTCACGAACGCGCCGACGCTCCCCGGTGAGACGCCGCGGGACGCACTGGCCAGAAGGCTCGTGGACACCGCCGAGAAGGAGATCTGGAACGGCTCGACCGTCATCGGTCCGCATCGAGACGATCTAGCGTTCGACCTCGCCGGGCGCGACCTCGCCGGGTTCGCGTCGCGCGGTCAACAGCGAACGGCGATCCTTGCGTTCAAGCTCGCCGAGCTCGACCTCCTCACGGCACTCGATGGCCATCCGCCACTGCTCCTGCTCGACGACGTGTTCAGTGAGCTCGATCCGGAACGCCGCGCACATCTCGTGCGCCGTATCGCCGCCCTACCGCAGGCCTTTGTGACGACGACGACGCCCGACGACCTCGACCCAGGTTTGCTGGCCATCGCGCACGGCTGGGAGGTCCGCGCCGGCGCGGACGGTGCCGAGCTCAGGCAGGCCACCGTCGGGCCCCGCCGGTCGGCGAGTCCGGCATGACCGAGAACGCGCCGCGACGGCGGCCGATGCGCAGGATCGGCGACCTGATCCCGGACGCCGCTCGCGCGCTCGGTCTCGAGGACGAGCTGCGGTTGGCGCGAGCGATGGCGACCTTCGAAGCCATCGTCGCCGAGCGCGTCCCGGCGGCAGCCGGGGCGTGTCGTGTCGTCGGGATCGCGGGGTTCGCGATCGACGTCGAGGCCGACGCACCGATCGTCGCGCAGGAGCTGCGATTGCGTTCTGGTGAGCTCCTGGCGGCCTTCGCGGCCGCTCCTGGGGGCATCGGGATCCGGGACCTTCGAGTGCACGTTCGGCGAGGAGGTCCCCGCGTATAATCCCCCGAACCTGCCTGCCATCTCGGGGCGAACGTCACGCCGATCCGGCCAAGGATCGTCCCGTCGCCTGACCAACCCTATCGAGAGGCCCGCATGGCCGCCCGTCTCCAACTGAAGCTAGGGATCGTCGCCGAGCACGACCGGCTCGACGATTCGCCCGACACGCTCGTCGTCGTCGAGCCGAGCGTCGGCTCGGTGGCCAGGTCGAAGGGCAACCTCTATCTGCTCGTGACGTCGCGGACGAGCTCACGTCACGCGTTGGAGGCGACGCGGCTCGCCGCGGAGACGATCCGCAACGAGTATTACTACGACGAGTCGGCTGGCATCCGGGTCTGTCTGCAGAAGGCGATCGCGACCGCGAACAAGCGGTTGCTGCACCAGGCGGATCGCCTGGGCCTCAAGTCACCCGAGGGCAACGGCCCGATCGGCGTCGGCGTCGGGGTCGTCCGTGGCAACGAGATGTATGTCGCGACGGTGGGGCCCGCGGAGGCGTACCTGATCCGGCAGGCCCGACTTTCGACGCTTCCCGACCCGCACCGCGAACGCGGCTTGCCATCGAACGGGCTCGAGCCCGAGGTCTGGCGCGGGGAAGTGACCGTCGGCGACTCACTCGTCCTGATCTCGCCGAACATCGTCGCGCGGCTCGGACCCGACGAGCTCAAGGACGCCGTGGTCACGCTCCACCCGCAGTCCGCGGTGGAGCACCTCCATCAGCGGTTCAAGGCCGCCGACGGTTCCGGGAGCGATGGCGCGATCGCGTTCGAGGCGACCGAAGTCGCACCGACGACCCGTGGGCGCACCCTCGTGCCGGTGCGACCGGCGGAGCCGCTCGCGGGAGCGCCTGATAGGTCGCCGATCCCGCTTGCCGACAACGTCCAGGCGGCGGGCGCGGCCGTCGCCTCGGCGGCCGACAGCGCACGGACGGTCGCCGGCGGCGCGTTCGAGCGGACGATCGCGCGGCTGCACGATCTTCTGCCGCGCCGGAGACCCGCGTACCGACGCGTCACACCACTCGCGTCACGCCGCGAGACGCAGCGCCGGGCGGCGATCGCGATCATCGCGCTGCTCGTCGTCGTCGGCAGCCTCGCGATGTCGGTGTGGGCGTTCGGTGGCAGGACGCCGCAGGGAGCCATCAGCTCGATCAATGCGGGCCAGGCGGCCCTCGACAAGGCCCAGGAGGACCTCGCGCAGGTCTCCGGCCCGGGTATCGATCTGGTGGCCGACGATCGCAACGAAGCGTTGCGGCTGCTGACGGAGGCATACACGGAGCTCGGTAAGGCCGAGGACGCGAGCGTCAGCTCGCGGGTCGTGGACCCAGTCCGAGCGAAGGTCGTGGCGCTCCTCGATCGCGCGTACGGCGTCGTCGAGGTCACGTCGACGCCGCTGTTCACGTTCAAGGCGGCTCAGGGCGCGGCGCCCTTCGACATGCGCGAGATGGTTCGCGGTCCCGATGGCGCCCCGTACCTGATGGATCGCACCACCAAGTCGGTCTATCGCCTCGACCTCAAACGCAAACGCGCCACGAACATCGCCAAGAACGGACGGAGCGTCGGCGGGACGAGGATGGCCGTGCCGAAGCTGCTCGCGGCCGGTGGCCGCGATCTGCTCATCCTCGACACGAAGAACGCGCTCTGGCGATGGCGGGCGTCGAATGACGCCGGGCGTGGGACCACGACCCGCGTGAACGTCAACGGCGCGAGTCAGTGGGGCAGCGACATCCTGGGGATCGGGACGTTCCTCCGAGATCGCGTCCGCGGGCTCTACAACCTGTACGTCCTCGACCCCTCCGAGCAGCAGATCCGAGCCTATCCGCCAGCGGCTGACGGGAGCGGTTTCCCGCGCAAGTCCTCGGCGTGGCTCGCGACCGCGCGCGCGATCGACCAGATGACGTCCCTGTACATCGACGGCGATATCTACATCACGGAGAACGGGCAGCTCGATCGGTACACGGCGGGCAAGAGCGACGCATGGGACCCCGGCAAGCCCGGCGATGAGCTCCTGCGGCCGACATTGAGCCAGGTGCTGGTCGCCGGTTCGGACGACCCCGAGAGCCGGAACCAGGGGAAGGTGTACACGTTCGATCGATCGAACGATCGCGTGCTTGCCTATGACAAGCGGACCGGTGACTTCGTCGGCCAGTACCGACTCAAGGACAGCGACGCGTGGGCCGATCTTCGCGCGATGTACATCATCCCCGGGCTCGAGGATCAGCCGGACAAGCTCGTGTGGCTCTCCAAGGACGCGGTCAACGAGACGGTCCTGGAGGCAGCGGCGGGCGCGGACGGGGCGTCACCGTCGCCCTCTGCTGGTGCGAGCGGCTCCCCGTCGACCTCCCCGAGCCCCTAGGCGGGGCGCGGCCCGGTGATCCCGCTCCGCGACGCGAACCCGACCCGCCGTACCCCGGTCGTGACGCTCGCGATCATCGCGGCGTGCGTCCTCGTGTACGGCTACCAGGTGCTGCTGCTCGCCCAAGGCGGTGACAGTGCGCTCGATCGTTTCATCACCCGCTGGGGCGTCGTGCCGGTCGAGCTCGTCGACGCGCTGCGGACCGGCGCGCTGGGGTCGGGGGAGCTGGTCACGCTCGTCACGAGCCAGTTCCTGCACGGCAGCCTGGTCCACATCGCGGGCAACATGCTGTTCCTGTGGATCTTCGGGAACAACATCGAGGATCGTTTCGGGCGGCTCGCGTTCGTGGCCTTCTACCTCGTCGGCGGGATCGTGGCCGGTCTGACCCAGGTCGCCATCGACCCGACCTCGACGGTCCCGACGATCGGCGCCTCGGGGGCGATCGCTGCGGTCCTGGGTGCGTATCTCGTCCTCTTCCCTGGTGCCCGCGTCACGACCGCGATCTTCCTGGTCTTCTTCTATCAGCTCATCGAGATCCCGGCGATCTTCGTGCTGGGCTTCTGGTTCGTGCTGCAGCTGTTCGACGGTCTCGGGTCGCTCGGGGCGATGGGTCAGGCGACGACGGGTGGCGTCGCGTTCTTCGCTCACATCGGCGGGTTCGTCTTCGGGGTGGCGGCGGCACTACTCGTACGAACCCTCGGTAGCGGGGGTGGCGTCCGGCGCACCGTGGGATAATCCAGCCGATGGACGACGGCTTGATCGAGATGGTCGTTGAGAGCGTCCGGGTCCACATGCTCTCGAGCCGCCACGTCGTGATCCTCAAGGAGACGGGTCGCGAACGGTATCTGCCCATCTGGATCGGGCCCTGGGAGGCGAGCGCGATCGCGATGCGGCTCCAGGGCCTGACGCCCGAGCGGCCGCTCACCCATGACCTCTTTGCGAGCACGCTCGAGGCCGTCGACGCGCGGGTCGCCCGCGTGATCATCTCGGACCTCGCCGAGGAGACGTTCCACGCGCGCCTGTTCGTCGAGCGCGACGGGCATGTCGGTGAGATCGACGCCCGGCCATCGGATGCCCTCGCGCTGGCGGTGCGCGTCGGCGCCCCGATCTTCGCGGTCCCGTCGGTCCTCGATCAGGCCGGGCTAGGAGCCGATGGCGGGATCGGCGACGAGGGCGAGGGCGAGGGGAGCATGCTCGAGTCGACCGGTGAGAGCATCGTCGATCCGCGCCTCGACGTCTTCCGTGATTTCGTCAATTCACTCGACGTCGAGCCCGACAGCGAGGATCGCCAGAGCTGACGCGCCCCCCACCTGGGAGGACGCCCTGTCAGCCCTCGGCGATGATCGCCCGGCCGCGACGGAGGCCGCGCGAGCGATCGACCCACATCGCGAGACGCGTCCGCCAGAAGTCACGGACAGCCCGCGCGATGACCTGAGGCTTCGCGCCGGTCGGCGACCCTGCCGTCCGTGGGTAGTGCGGCACGCCGACTTCGACCACCGACCGGCCGGCGGCGCGCAGCTTGATGAGCAGCTCGGCCGAGAAGAAGGCGCCGTCCGACTCGACGTGGATGTCCTCGAGTGCCTCGCGCCGGAACAGCTTGCAGGCACAGTCGACGTCGGTGACCTGGAGTCCGAAGAAGATGCGATTGGCGAGGCGGTATGCGCGCGCGTACAGCGTCCGGACGAGTGGGTCGGCCCGGCGGATCCGGTAGCCGACCACCGCATCCGGGTTATCCGCAGCGGCGAGGCGTTCCGTCAGACGGGCGAGATCCTCGACGCGGAACTGGCGATCGCCGTCGGTGAACGCGACGAGCTCGTAGCGCGCCGCGGCGAACCCGGAGCGCAAGGCCGCCCCATAGCCCAGGTTGGTCGGATGGTGGACCGCCCGCACGATGCCTGGGTGAGCCGCGGTCAGCTCGTCTGCGAGGGCCTGGGTCCGGTCCCTGGAACCATCGTTGACGGCGATGATCTCGAACGTGTCCGCGATGGCCGGGAGGCTGTCGATGGCTTCGGCGACGAGGCCCTCGATGTTGGCCTCCTCGTTGTGGGCCGGGAAGAAGTACGACAGCCGCCTGACTCGCGACGGTGCGGAGTCCGTCACTCGGCGACCTCGCGGCGACGGATCACGCGCGAGAGCATGCTCGGGTCGAATGCCCCGATCGGCTGCGTCTCGTAGCGCTCGGCGATGCCGGCGATCTCCGAGGGCTCGACCCGGATCACGTAGACCGGCCGCGTGGGCAGGTTGTCATCGATCACGTCGTAGATGTCTCCGAGGTTCTGGTCGAGGCGGGTACGGTCGTCGATGATAGAGATGTCGGGGCGGCGACCCTCGATCACTTGCGCGTACCAGAGCGGCGTCGAGTAGCTCCACCAACTGACGACCACGGCATCGCGGTCCATCGACGACAGTGCCATGTCCAGCCATCGGGCGGCTGTGTCGTCGTGACTTCGATCCACGGCCTGATATCGATCACCCAGACCGAGCGCCGTCGGGACGAGCAGCACGACTGCGAGGACGGTCACGACGACGGGGTGGAGCGCCCCGCGCCCATCGTCATCGACACGAGTGCCGGCCATGCGCGCGATCCCCTCGGCGAAGATCGCTAGCCACGTCCACGCGATGAGGACCGGCACGAGGTAGTACCGGTCGATCATCGCGTTCACGTATGAGGCGTTGAAGAAGCACGTGATCGCGAGGGCCGAGCCGGTCAGGAGCGCGTAGCTCGGTCGTCGCAGCGCGGTGACGACGAACGCGAGCGGCACGAACAGCGCGAGCGGACCGAAGGCGTCGAGGCTCCGGCCTACGAGGTCCGCGGCCTTCGCCGGAAGGTCGCTGAACGGCGCCACGAGGCTACCGCGGAACTGCTCGGCGAGCGCGATGTACCAGAAGCCGTCCCAGGTCTCGGGCTGCCCATAGACGACCGAGGCGCGGAACGGACCGGCCCGTAGCGGCAGCTCGAGGTAGACGAGCGCTACCGTCAGGACCGCCACAGCGACGCACCCGACGACGAACCGGGGACGCCGAAGGATGTCGCGGTCGACCGCAGCCACGTACAGCGCGATCGGCAACGCGAGCAGCAGCGTCAGCGAGTGGTTGCCCGCCGCGAGCCCGAACACGACCGCCGCGCCGACGAGCGCGCGATCACGCCGGCCGTCCTCCCAGGCGACGAGGAGGCGGAGCAGGATGGCGACGAGGGTCAGGTGGAGCGCGTGGGCCTCGGCATGTGTCCCGATCTTCCAGACGATCCCGGTGAACGCGAGGCCGAGGCCAGCCATGACGCCAAGGACGACGGACCGTGTCAGCGCACGGGCGAGGTCGACGGTGACGGCTGCAGCGATCGCCACGCAGAGGCCGGCAAACAGGTTCATCCGGAACGCGGGATCGCCGAACGGGGTCAGCACCACATTCGCGACCCAACCGAGGAGCACATAGGTCGGGAAGCCGGTCGGATGCGCCGTTCCCAGCACGGGCGCGACCGTCTGGAGCTCCGCGGTGTCCCAGAAGCTGACGCCGGGCATCATCGCGACGCGCGCACCGATGAATGCGACGACCCCGACCAGGACCGGCGGAAGCCACGTCCCGGCGATGCGCCTCACCATCCGAGGAAGCGGCCCCAGAGCACTCCCCAGGCGTTGATCGCGACCGATAGGACGATCAGGGCCATGGCGAGCGACATCGCCCACGGTCGCGGCGACGCTCGGTCGACGAGGCGCGCGAAGCCGATCGCGACGAGCACCAGCGCGAAGGGCACGATGTCGTTGCTGAAGCGGTACCCGAACTGGACCCAGCCCTGGCTGAAATGCATGAGGTTCACGACCGAGACGAGCAGGATCGCGAGCAGTGACGCGACGACGATGCGGCGTCGCCGGCGATCGAACCACGCCGGGATCGCGAGCAGGAACGCCGGCGTGGTGAGGATGACGCTCATCCCCGTGTCGCGCGGGAGGGCGATGGGGCAGTCGACGTCGAACAGGCCGCGCGTCGCCACGGGCTCGGTGCACAGCGGCCGATCCACCGTCCCGAGTGTGTCCTGGAACCGGTCCGGGAACAGCCGGGGCGCCGAGAGCAGCATGATCGCGAGGTTCTGGGGGATGTAGCGCGGATCCTCGGCTGCCCATTCGGGGTGGTAGCCGAGCCCCGTGTACGCACGCGCCTCGAGCTGATACAGGTGGTCGTACGCGGGGTGGAAGACGTGCCCGGTCGAGACGACGTTGTAGGCGAGCAGCGCCACGACCGGGATGGCGGCGCCGATCAGGACTGACGCGGACCGGCGACGCCAGCCGATCCGCGGTCCGACGATCAGGAAGAACGGTGTCGCCAGGATGACCGTGAGCCGAGCCGTCGAGGCGAGCCCGACGAGCAGGCCGCTCAAGAAGGCCGTTCGCTTCGGGTGTCCTGCCGGTGACGTAGCTCCGTCGTCGCGGGCGGTCGCGGCATCGTCGGCACCGAGGGCGAGCCCCACCGCGAGCATCGTCAGACCGACTGCCACGATGTGCGCCTGGTACCACGTGGTCGTGTTCTGCGCCGTGTACCAGAAGACCGTCCCGAAGGCGAACAGGACGGTCGTCCCGACCCGCACGACCGTCGACACGGCAAGCCGACCGATCATCCACCAGCACAGCGCGACGTCGACCGCGGCGAGGACGGTGAAGATCAGCTGATCGTCGGCACGGAGCCCGAAGGCCGCGACGAAAGGCACGAGCAGGATCGCGGGGAGGGGCGGGAACGGGATCAGGGCCCGTTCACTGCCCGCCGCGCGCGCGATCGGCAGTACGTCCTGGAAGAAGTAGTTGCCGAAGCGTTCGGCCGTGTTGAGGACCGGGTAGCGGATGCCTGCCTGTCCCTCGAGGAACGCCGATGCCTGCCACACGAAGTGGTCGTAGTAGCGCTCGACGAAGGTCAGCCGATAGACGGCGAACGCCGCGACGGCCAGCGTGACGCCGCCGATCACGACGAGCGCCAGATGCGGCCAGGACGCGCCCCGACGGGGTCGGGAGTGGTCTGCGGGAGCCTGTGCTACGCTCAGATCCACCTTCCACGCTCGTGCAGGAGCCGCTCTCCAGCTTGACTGGCCCCGAACCCGGTGGGTATGAGCGAGGCACGGGAGCGCCGCCTCGGTCGACCGGGATGCAGGGGGCCGTCGGCGTCGTCCTGATCGCCCTCGCCCTCGGACTCGCCATCCGACTCAGCCTTTTATACCTGCTTCCCGGTTCGGGCTTCGGCCCCGACCTCTCGTCGTTCCGCTTCTGGGCGAACGATCTCGCCACCAATGGCCTGAACGGCTTCTACCAGCGGGACTTCTTCCACGACTACACGCCCGGCTACCTGTACGTGCTGTGGCTCGTCGGGACCGTCGGGAAGGCCCTCGGTGGCATCGGCGACCTGATCAAGATCCCACCGGTCATCGCCGACGTCGGGATCGCCTATCTGACCTGGTCGATGCTTCGCGAGATCGGTGTACGCGAGCGCCTGGCCGTCCTTGGCGCCCTCGTCGTGATGCTCAACCCGATCTTCTGGTTCGACAACGTCATCTGGGGCCAGGTCGATTCGTTCGGCGTGCTGTTCCTGATGCTCGGGCTCCGCAGCCTGTGGCGCGACCAACCCGAACGCGCCGCGATCTTCGGTGTCATCGCGGCGGTGATCAAGCCGCAGCTCGGCATCCTGCTCCCGGTGATCGCGGTCGTGACGATCCGGCGCGCACTCCGGCCGAAGCCCAAAGACCCCGACGCCCTGCCGGAGACCGATCCGATCCGGCGACTCGAGGCGCGGACGGGGCATCCGATCCGGATCGTCACAACGGCGCTCGCCGGGTATCTGACCGCCTTGGTGCTCTGCATCCCGTTCGGGCTGAGCGTCCTCGAATTCACGCCGGCTGCGCCGTTCTTCACCTCCGGCCTGCTCCGACAGATCGCCCTTGCCGGCGGCGGCTACCCCTACCTCACGGTCAACGCGTACAACGCCTGGGCGGTCGTACCGAGCGACCTCGGGATCAGCCTGGCGGGATCGGGACAATGGGTCTGCGACACGCTCGCGACCCCCGCCGACAGGTGCGGGACCGGCTACGTGCAGTTCGGCTCGGTGCCGGCGATCGCGGTCGGTGCGGTACTGCTGATCGCGGTGATCCTCACCGCCCTATGGGCGATCTGGCGGAACCCCGACCGGCTCACGATCACGGTCGGCCTCGCTGTGATCGCGCTGGCCTTCTTCATGGCTCCGACGCGGGTCCACGAGCGCTACGACTTCCCGTTCTTCGCGATCGCCGCGCTGCTCTTCGCGATCTCGCCCCGGTGGCGCTTGCTGTACGTCGTCCTGAGCATCGTGACATTCGCGAACATGTACGTCGTCCCGACGACGATCTACCCGCCGACGGACCCGACGAACCCGATCCGCGACTGGCTCGGCATCGGACCGGGGATCCGGTCGCAGGTCGGGGTCAGCGCGATCGCCCTGACGTACACGATCGGCTCGATCTGGGTCTGGCTCCAGCTCCGTCGATCGGCGCGAGAGCGGCTCGAGGAGGAGGCCTACGCGGCCCGCGAGATCGAGCCGGATGGGGACTACACGTGGGATCGCGACCGCGTCCCCGTCGGGTCGACCGGCGCGACGGCGCTCGCTGCCGCGGGAGCCGGTCCGGCTGCGGCAACGCTGCCGACCTGGTCGGAGCCGGCGCGCTTCGAGGAGGTCGGGATCACGGGCTGGATATACGACCGACTCCATGCCACCCCGGTCCGCGCCGATCGAAGCCGGTCGCTCGTCGGCGAGCGCGGTGGCCGCTTCGACCGACTCGACGCCTGGCTCATCTTGGTCCTCGTCCTGGCGACGCTCGGGCTCCGGCTCTTCCGCCTTGCCGAGCCGTACCAGATGCACTTCGACGAGGTGTATCACGCGCGCACCGCGGCCGAATTCCTCCAGGACTGGCGCTACGGCGACTCCCATCCGATCTACGAATGGACGCACCCGCATCTCGCCAAGTACGCGATGGCAGGCGGCCTCGCCCTGTGGGGTGCCGACCACGTTGCCGCGACGAACGAGCTCGGCGATCCCGTCCGCGCCGTCACGATCGAGCCGCGGCGCGAGGATGGCACGCCACGCGCTGGAGAACGGCTCCATGTCGCCACGGGCACCGAGATCCGGACCGAGGATCTCCGCACCCGGCAGAGCGTGGCGCGCACACCGGCGCCAGGCGTCGGAGCGCTCGCCTTCGATCCCACGCAGACCCGGCTGATCCTCGGCGCCGACGACGGCACGGTGTCGACGCTCGACGTGACAGGGATCGGTGTCGATGGCGACCCGCCGGAGCCCCTGCGACTCGCGACGGTCCCGTACCCCGTGAAGCACCTGCTCGTGACCGACGACGGCACGATCGTCGCGGCGTCCGATCTCGATCTCACGACGATCGATGGGACGTCCGGGGAGATCCTCGGCAAGGCCGAGTTCGACGAGATCAGCGACCTCTCTCCGGGCGGGACCGGGCCTGTCCTCCAGGGCGATCCGAGCGCGATGGAGGATCCGAGCGCCGTCGCCCAGACCGTCGCGTCGCTCATCGGCGGCGATCCCCAGGACTACGAGTCGCGGATCAGCCGAGCTGCGCCGGGCGCGACCGTGCTGTTCGGGAGTCCGGGGAGCGGCGACACGCGCACATCGGTCGAGGACGCGATCGCGGACGGCCGCCTCCCTGGGGTCGAGATCGTCGACCTCCCCCGAGTCGCGGTCGCGACCAGCACCGGCGTCGCCTTCATCGACCCCGCCAGCGCGAGCACGACGTCGACCGTTCCGCTCGACGGCGGCGCGCACGGCATGGCGTTCGTGACGGGTATCGACGACACCGAGCTGTTCGTGACGAGCGGAACAGCCGAGGCTCCGAACTACCACGTCCTCAAGGTCAGCGGTGATGCGGCGGCGAACGGGCCTGTCGACCGCGGTAGCAACGCGCTTCCAGGCCTCGGATCGAGCGTCGCCTATGACCGCGCATCCCAGATGGTCCACATCCTCGGGCGCGCCCCATCCGGCTCGGGCCCTCCGAGCGACCGCTGGACGGTCTATGTCGTCGAACCGCATGGGAACACGGCCCCCATCGGCGCGGTCTACGCGGACGCGCTGCTGCCGGCCGACTTCACGCCCGTGGACTGGGCGATGGACGTCGAGCCCGAGTACCAGACGGATGACCGCGAGGACCTGCTGGTGTTCGACGGCGACGGGACCGTCGCATCGATCGACATCGGCTCGCACGCGTTCGCGTGGCGCCTGCCGGGCGTCATCGCCGGCGTCCTGATGGCCGCCTGCCTGTACGTCCTCGCGCGCATCCTATTCGCTCGACGAAGCGTGGCGGTCGCGGTGGCCGCCTTCACGCTCCTCGACGGGATGTTCTTCGTCCAATCGAGGATCGGGATGAACGACGTCTATGTCGGCCTGTTCATCGTGGCCGCGTACACCGTCTTTGCGGCCGTGTGGACCCATTGGTGGCGAGGTCGCGCCGCCTTCTGGATAGCCATGCCGATCATCGGACTGCTGCTCGGGCTGGCGCTCGCATCGAAGTGGGTGGCGGCCTATGCGATCGGGGCGCTCATCCTGCTGCTGCTGATCCGGAGCGCACTCGGCCGCGTCGTGTCGATCCTCGGTCTGATCGCGGTCACGGGCCTGCTCGGCTACCTCGCCATGGCCGGGCAGACGTTCGGGAACCTGCCGTTCCTCGTGATCATGATCGCGCTCACGCTGCTGGCGGTCGTCGTCGCGGTCTTCCATCCGATCCGCTGGACGGACGAGGAGATGTGGCTCGCGCTGCTTGCCCCGGCGGTCGTCGGGACCGCGCTGTTCTTCGGGGCGCTGGCCCTCGGGAAGCTCGATAAGGTGATCGTGGTCGGGCCGATCTCGGTCACGCCGCTCCTCGCGGCGTTCGGGGCCGCACTGGGCTCGGTCGTCGTCTACGGCGCGTTCCGGGTGGGCGGCTCACTTGGATACGGCCCGCTGGCGGAACCGCCGCGACAGGGCGATCCCGCCCAGGTCCTGGAGCCGCCCGACCCCGCACCGACCGGCTGGCTACGACCGGGGTGGGCGTACGGTGTGCCGCTCGTCTGGGCCGCGGCGTGTCTCCTCGCCATCCCGCTCGGCCTCTACGTCGTGAGCTACCTGCCGTGGGCCGCCATCGAGAACCACCAGCTGTGGACCGGCTATCCCGTCGGGCACACCGGCCAGAGCCTGCTCGAGCTCACCCGTCAGATGTACGACTACCACAACGGGTTGACGTCGCCGCATCCGGCATCGTCGCCGTGGTGGGCGTTCCCGTTCGATCTGAAGCCCGTGTGGTTCTACCAGGAGGGTTTCGCCGGCTCGACGAGTGGCGCGATCTACGACTCGGGCAACATCGTGATCTGGTGGCTCGGTGTCGCCGCGTTGATCTTCGTGTCGGTCATGGCGTACCGGCGCCGGTCACCGGCCCTCGCGTTGATCGCGGTCGGTTTCGCCGGTCAGTGGGTGCCATGGGCGCGCATCGACCGAGCTGCCTTCCAGTACCACTACTTCACCGCCCTGCCGTTCGTGATCCTCGCGCTCGCGTATCTCGTCGCCGAGCTGTGGCACGGGCCGTCACGTCGAACGTGGATGTGGGTCCGCATCGCCGCCGCGGCGGCGATCATCGGGCCCGCGCTGATGTGGCTCTTGTCCCGGCCGCTGTGCGCGCTCGTCGGGGTGACGATCGCCAATCCCGGGTCTCAGGCGTGCCCTGCCGTCATCCCGGACGTCGTCCTGACGATCCGCACGCTCGCCCTGATCGGGCTGCTGGTGGCTGCCGGGATCATCCTGTGGCTGTGGCTCACACGCGCGCAGACGCGTGACCGCGAAGATGGCGCGGGAGCGCGCCGGTACATCGACCTTCCGCTGATCGGCAGCGTCGTGGCGCTCGGTCTCGGGATCGCGTTCGCATCGGCCCTGCCAGACACCGCGCTCGTGACCTGGCGCGGGATACCGGTCGAACCGGTCGCGCTCCTCGTCCTTCTCCCGATGCTGTATCTCGCTGGACAAGTGCTCGCTGCCCGTGACGCTCGCCGGTTCGCGATCGGGATCGGCGTGGCGGTCCTTGCGTGGTTCGTGATCTGGTACCCGAACATCTCGGCCCTGCCGCTTCCGTCCACCGTCGTCAACGCGTTCCAGGGCCTGCTGCCGACGTACCTGTACGCGTTCCAGTTCCCCGTGAACACGGCGCCCCGGCCGGCGACGCCGTTGCTCAGCCCGATCCCGATCGCGCTCACGCTGGCGCTCGGTCTGACCTGTCTGGTGGTGGCCTATTCCGCCTCGGTGTGGCGGCTGGCGCTGGCGGAGTCGCGCGCGAACGCGGCCTCCCGTTCCGGGCGATCGCCGGGTCCGCCGGGCCCATCGTCTGCGGCGCCGAGCGGCGGTATGGACGGCTTAGCCCGGACCGGCGAGGGCGCCTGAGGGATCTCCGCCCGAAAACCGTCAGGCAGCGCGCCGGACGCCGCGAGTCGGCGGATGACGAACCCGTAGTAGTCCTCGACCTTCGCGGTCACGCGTGGCCACGAGAAGTCCTCCGCGCGCTCGCGACCGGCGGCTCCCATCCGGGCCCGAAGATCCGGATCGTCGATGAGGGTGTCGATGGCTGCGGCGAGCTCACGCGGCTGCCGCGGGGGCACGAGCAGTCCCTCGCGTCCGCGCCGCACGACGCCCTTGTACCCATGGATGTCGGAACAGACGATCGGTGTCCCGGCGGCCATCGCCTCGAGGAGGACGATCCCGAAGGACTCGCCACCGGTCGCCGGCGAGACATAGACATCGGCGGTCTTGTAGAGCTGTGCCTTCTCAGCGTCCGACACGCGGCCGAGGAACTCGACGCCCTTGAGGCCACGCGTCGCGACGTAGCGACGGGCTTCGCGCTCCTGCGGACCCGACCCGACGATGAGCAGACGGGAGCGCTCGCCCGACCGCCGAAGCACGCGATGGGCCTTGAGCAGGTCGAGCAGCCCCTTGCGCGGCTCATGGCGGCCGACGAACAGCACGTTGGGCGTCCCGTCCTGCCAGCGCGCGATCGGGACGGCATTCGCGAAGCGCGCGACATCGACGCCGTTCGGTATGACCTTGTAGTCGCCCGGGAAGTAGCGGTCGATGAAGTGCCGGGCGGCGGCGCTGACCGCGATCCGGCCGTGAAGGCGAGCCGCGTACCCACGCAGCGCGCGACTCCCGAACTCGTACGACGGCGAGAAGCCCGCATAGGCGTGGAAGGTGGCGATGTTCACGCTCGTCGACTCGCGCAGCAGGAAGAGCGACAGGAACGGCACGAACGGCTCGTGGAAGTGGAGAAGATCGAACCGCTCTCGTTCGAGCATGTCGTCGATCTGGGTCAGGTACCGCGGCGAAAAGGTCAGCGTCCCGACCGACGCATTGATCGGGACGGAGAAGCCGACCCCCAGCCGGATGATGTCGCCCTCGGACGCGCGTTGCGGCCCGTGGCTCGCCGTGAGGATGCGCACGTCGTGCCCCCGCTGACGAAGGCCCTC
>DASSZA010000305.1:0-17515 GCA_035703005.1 Candidatus Limnocylindrales bacterium
GGCGAAAGTCAGCGTGTAGGCATTGACGATCCACTCGAGCTCGGCCAGGTTGGCCTGGAAGCTCTCGCGGATCACGGGCAGGGCTGTCGTGACAACAAGGTTGTCGAGGGCCGCCATGAACAGCGCGATCGAGCTGATCGCGAAGGTCCATAGCACTCGATGGTTCGGGGCGGTACCGATCTGGGACACGTTCGGCTCCTTGGTTAGTGATTACTCGCTAAGTTGGAGAGACAAAGAGATGGGCCGCTCGGGCCACGGCGAGGGCTATACGTCAAGCGCGGCCCTCCAGGTTTTCGATGAACCAGTGCTTGTCGACTCCCGAGCTGAAGTCGACCGCGGCGGCCACGTTCAGCAGCATCCCGTGCGCGAAGAACTGGGTCATCTCCTCGGGTGATGCGCCGGACAGCGCCTGGACGCGTCGGTGGAGCGCCGAGAATTCCTCGCGTACGGTCGCGCGCACCTCGGGATCCGCGCACGCGGCGTACCCCTGGAGCTGGACGAGCAGCAGCGTTCGGTCGGCCAGCAGGCGCATGTAGGACGCCCCGATGGCGTCCAGGACGCTGTCGCAGCCCTCGACCTCGCCCGGGACGTAGGTGCGCGCCGCTTCCTCGAACGCCAGGCTCGTGCGGTTGAAACAGCTCCGGATGACGGCCAGGAACAGGTCCTTCTTCGTCCCGAACAACTGGAAGATGTACGGCTGCGAGACGCCGGCCTTCCGGGCGATCGCATCGGTCGACGCGCCGACGAGCCCGCCCTTCGCGAACTCCTCCGTCGCCGCGGCCACGATCACGTCGCGGCGCTCGTCCGCGCTCATTCGGGTCCGCTGGGGTGTTTCGGTCGTCATGCGCGGTAACTTAGTGAGTACTAAGTAGTTTGTCAAGCCCATGAAAAGGGTCCAGGGGTTTCACGCCAGGGCCCGCCGTCTCGTCTCGGGTGTGAGACGAGAAAGGAGGCCCACCATGCGGGTCTTTGTTGCAGGCGCCAGTGGCGCCGTCGGGCGTCGGCTCGTGCCGATGCTGGTCGCTCGCGGTCATCAGGTGACGGGGACCACGTCGCGTCCCGAGGGCGCCGACGCCGTCCGAACACTCGGGGCCACCTCCGTGGTGGTCGACGGTCTTGATGCCGTCGGCATCGGCGAGGCAGTAGCACGCGCCGAACCCGACGCGATCATCCACGAGATGACCGCGCTATCCGGCACGCCGGATCTCAAGCACTTCGATCGCTGGTTCGCACCGACCAACCGACTGCGGACCGAGGGCACGGAGAACCTGCTTGCCGCGGCGAAGGCGAGCGGCGTGAAGCGCTTCGTGGCACAGAGCTTCACCGGCTGGAGCAACGACAGGAAAGGCTCGTGGATCAAGTCGGAGGATGATCCGCTCGACCCGACCCCGGTCAAGGCGCAGCGCGAGACGCTCGCCGCGATCAGGTTCCTTGAGCGCGCCGTGCTGGATGCGCCGCTGGAAGGCATCGTGGTTCGATACGGCGGTCTGTATGGACCCGGGTCGTCCGAAGCGCTCGTGGAGCTGCTGAACAAGCGGATGTTCCCCGTCATCGGCGATGGCGCGGGCTATATCTCGTCGACGCACATCGACGATGCCGCCAGCGGCACCCTCGCCGCCGTCGAACGGGGCCGCCGAGGGATCTACAACATCGTCGATGACGAACCGGCGCCCGCCCGCGAGTTCATCCCGGCGGTCGCGGAGGCCGTCGGCGCCAAGCGGCCGCTCCATGTCCCAGCCTGGCTGGGCCGACTCCTCGCCGGCGAGGTCGTCGTCACGATGATGACCGAGGCCCGAGGCTCGTCGAACGCGAAGGCGAAGCGCGAGCTCGGCTGGCAACCGATCTGGCCAAGCTGGCGCGATGGCTTCCGGAAGGGACTGGACACCCCCGTGCCGCTCCCGCCGCAAGGCTCCGACATCGATCTTGAGGCAAGCTCTGCGGCGTGACCTCGGTCGAGTCTCACGTCGCCGATGCCTACGTCGACCTCCGCCCGCTGCTGTTCTCCATCGCCTATCGGATGCTGGGGGCCGTCAGCGAGGCGGAGGACGTCGTCCAGGAGGCATTCGTCCGATACCAGCGCGCCCTGGCGGACGACACCGTCATCGAGTCTCCGAAGGCCTACCTGTCTGCGGTGGTCACGCGACTGTCGATCGACCATCTCAAGTCAGCGAAGGTCCGGCGCGAGACCTATGTCGGCGAGTGGCTGCCGGACCCGCTGGTGACCGATGAGGGCGCCGGCGATCCGGCCGCGCGCGCCGAGCTGGACGAGTCGCTGTCGATGTCGTTCCTCGCCCTGCTCGAGCGGCTGACGCCCGTCGAACGAGCGGTCTTCCTGCTACACGACGTGTTCGACTACGACTTCGATGAGATCGGGCGGATCGTGGGGAAGTCGAGCGCCACGTGCCGGCAGCACGCGGTCCGGGCACGTCGTTTCATCGCCGAGAACCGGCCTCGATTCGACGCGGACGAGACGCAACGCGCCGAGCTGATGGGCCGATTCTTCGCGGCGGCCGAGCAGGGGGACCTCAACGGCCTCATCGAGGTCCTCGCCGAGGACGCGATCGTCTACGGCGATGGCGGCGGCAAGGTCCCGCAGTGGTACGCGCCGATCACCGGTGCCGTCAACGTCGCGAGGCTGTTCGCGACCATGGGCCGCCAGCTGCGGCGCCTCGGGTCGACCTTCGAGCCCCACCTGGTCAATGGCCAACCCGGCATGATCTTCCGTGGCCCGCACGGCGGTGTGATGTCGGTCATGTCATTCGAGGTCGTCGACGGGCGTGTCGCCACGATCCGTTCCGTCGTGAACCCGGACAAGCTGCGGCATCTCGGTCCGGTCGAGAGCTTGCGCGACGTGATCGAGGCCGCCAGGGACCTCGAGCGAACGTAGTGATCCGGCTCAGAACGTCAGGACGACGTTCCCGACCTTGTGCCAGGTCTCGACGTGGCGATGCGCCTCGGCGACCTGATCGAGCGGATACATCCGATCGATGACCGGCCGATACTCGCCGGCTTCGATGAGCGCCTGCATGAAGAGAACATCGGCCTTCGATCGGCGGCCGCTCGCGAACCGGAGCTGGCGGTCGCCGATCCAACGGCTGGCGATCCACCACCCGAGCGTGCTGAGCTTGTGCGGCCCGAAATCGGTCTCGACGTAGATCCCACCAGGTTTCAGCGCACGCTTGCCCCAATGGAATGCGTACTTGCCGACGGCGTCGATCACGACATCGAAGACGGGGCCACGCTGCGTGAGGTCCTCCTGCGTGTAGTCGATGACGTCGTCGGCGCCGAGCGACCGCACGAGCTCGACGTTCCTCGTGCTGGTCACGCCCGTTACGTGCGCGCCGACGTGCTTCGCGATCTGCACTGCCGCGGTCCCAAGCGAGCCGGACGCGCCGTAGACGACGATCCGGCTTCCCTCCCGTACCTCGCCGACGCGGAGCGTCGCGAGCGCCTGCATCGCGCCGTCACCCACGGCGGCCGCTTCCTCGAACGACAGGCTCGCCGGCTTGTGGGCGATCGCTCCCGTCTCCGGCACGCGGATGTACTCCGCGTGAGCGCCGAAGAGACGGACGAGCCCGAAGACCTCTTCGCCTGGCGCGAACTCGGTGACGCCAGGGCCGACCTCTTCGACGCTGCCCGCGAAATCGACACCCAGGATCCGCCAGCGCGGGCGTCGCAGCCCGGCGACGAGCCGCCACACCCAGGGCGACGGGCGGCGGATGTGGGTATCGGTCTGGCTGACGGTCGAGGCGCGGACGTGGACCAGCACCTCACCGGCGGCAGGCGCTGGCCGCTCGACCTCCTCGATGTGGAGGACCTCGGGAGGTCCGTATCGATCTAGCACGACCGCCCTCACGAGGTCAGCGTAGGGGACGATCCCTTCGGTCGCTGCGTCCCTCCCCGCCCTGCCAGATCGACGCCTAGGTTGTGAGCAGCGTGAAAAGCAGCAGGCCGACGAGGATCGTGCAGCCCTGGGCGAGCATGAAGACCCCGAGCGGCGCCGCGGTGGTCACGACCGGCACGAAGCGTGGTTGACGGGCCAGGGCCGGTAACACGGCGATCCCCGCGTAGGCCGGCAGGCCGATGAGCAGGGCCGTGATCGTGAGCGAGAGCGTCGCATCCGCTGGCTTGATCTGGAAGACCATCAGCACGATCCCGTAGACGAGGACGACCAGTATCGCCATCAGCGGGATCAGCAGGCTCAGCCGGCCGCTCACCAACCCGGTCCGATAGACATGGACCGCGTTGAGGCTGTAGCTGACGACCGTCGAGGTGAGGAGCAGCCAGCCGGCGAGGTCGGCGAGCTGGTGGAGGCCGACCGTGTCGAAGAGCGGGACCAAAGCGAACCAGCCGATGCCGATCGTGAACCAGACCATCGTGGTCCCACCCGCGAACATGGCGGCCGGGACGTCGATCGGCTCCGTGTCCGTCCCGTGGATGTTGGCGAAGAGGATGCTGACACCCAGGAAGCCGACGTACGCCACGAGGAACATCGCTACGACGGCCGTGAATGACGCGTTGTCGGCCCCCGGGACGGACCGCCCGAAGGTGACGAGCAGCACCATCCCGGTCACGGCGAAGCCCGCCAGACTCCCGAGGACCGTCACATACCGGCGGCCGACCTCGACTGGGTCAAAGGTCGGATCTCGTGTTAGCACTTGGCCCCGGCCTGCGGTCGACCACCCGATGAGGATCGCGCTGGTGGTCCCGACGATGAAGGCGACGACCGCGATCATCGAAGGATCACGTGCCCGTCCTGGGAGCCCGCCGCCGACTGCTCCATCAGGCGCGCCAAAGCGACGCGAGACTCGACGCCGACCTTGTTGAACACGTTGCGCAGGTGGCTCTCGACCGTCTTCTGGCTCAGGAACAGCTCTGCGGCGATCTCGGGGTTCGTCTTGCGATCGACCACGAGCCTTGCCACCTGGAGCTCGCGTTCCGTCAGCGATCCGACGCCGGGTGCTCCCGACAGCCCGTGTCGTGACCGTCGGTGAGGTCGATGGCCGAGCTTGCCGAGCTCCTGCTCGGTGCGTTCTCGATAGCGGAGGGCACCCGTCGCATCGAATGCTGCCGCTGCCCGGCGCAGCATCGCGACCGCTTCTTCAACCTCGCCGGCGTGCGCCAACGCTCGGCCCGCCAGTGCCTGTGACAGACCCGCCTCGATCGGGGCTCCGACGGCCGCGGCCCGGTCAGCCGATGCCGATGCTCGATCGGCCGCCGCCGACGCATCGCCGACCTCGAGCGCGACCGCGGCGACCGCCCGTTCGGACCACGCGGTAGCAAGCGGAAGGCGTGCGGCCGCGGCCGCGATTACCGCAGTCTCCGCAGCTCGCTCGGCTTCGGCAGGTTGGTGCGACGCCAAGAGACAACGGGTCAGCAGTTCCAGACAGTAGACGCGCCACCCTCCGGGGATGAGCGTCAGACCCTCGTCGCCGCCCCGATCGAGGAGCAGCTCGGAGGCCCGGTCGGGTTCACCCATCTCGAGCAGCACAGCCGCGAGCCTCACCGCCGACCAGGCTGGCACGAAGCCTCGACCCAGGCGGCTGGCGAGTCGCGCCCCTTCCTCCGCGGTGGCGTACGCGAGCGGAAGGTCTCCGGCGGCGAGCGCGACGGCAGACCGATTGAAGAGGTTGCCCGCGAGACTCGGCGGAGAACCCAGAAGGCGACCGCCCTCGATCGCGCCGTCGAGCATCTCCGCTGCCTCGGTGAGCTTCCCGCGGACGAACCACACCCTCGGCAGGATCTGGTACAGACCGACGGGATCACCGTGGCCGGTGGATCTCGCGACGTCGAGGGCGCGGCTGGCGTGCCGGTCGGCCTCGCTGTACATGTCGAGGTATAGCTCGGTCGCAGACAGCCACGTCGCTGCCTCGACACGCTGCGCGAGCGCCTCGTCCGGAAGGACGTCGACCATCGCTGCGGCCTCATCTCGGAGTACGCAGGCGCGCTCCGTCTCGCCGGTAACGGCATTCGCAAGAGCTGGCATCGAAAGCGCTGTCGCGAGCACGAGTGGATCGCCCACTTCGGCTGCGGTCGCCGCCGCTTGCGTGGCCCAGCCAGCCATCTCGTGGTACCGCGACCGGTAGAACTCGTTCAGGGTGAGCTCGATCAGGAGTCCCACGGCTTCGATCGACGCGCGTTCGGATAGCCGGCGGAGGGCATCGACCAGGCGGGCGTGCGCGGGTTCGTAACGGCCGATCAGACGTTCCTCTCGTGCGCAGGCTGTGGTCACCGTGGCGAACAACGACGACGTCCGGTCCGGCACGGTCCGGACCGCTTCGAGGAGCGTCTGGTGACCGGCCGTCACGTCACCCGACGCGGTCTGGGCCGCCGAACGGGCTAGCAGCAGGCCGACACGCTCCTCGGCCGCGACGGATGCCGGCAGCAAGTCGAGGGCGCCATCGAACCAGCGCACCGCACTTTCGGGCGCGAGAAAGGCGACGGCATCACCGGCCTCCTTGAGGGTCGCGACAGCGGCGAGGTCGCCGTAGGCGGCCGAGCGGCAGACATGGTGAGCGCGCGCTGAGGCGGGTGCGCCGCGGCGGACCAGGGCGTCGGCACATCGCGCGTGAGCACCGACCCGCCACGCGGCCGGCGAAGACTCGTAAGCGGCGCGGCGAACGAGGGGATGCCGGAAGCGGAACCGGCGCGGAGCGTCCGTCGGACGCACGAGATCACATCGAAGCATCTCGTCAACGGCGTCGAACGTCTGCAGCTCGGTCGTGTCTGCGGCGGCCCCAGCGATCCCCAAGTCGAATGGGTCACCCGCCACCGCGGCGCCGTCGAAGACGCGGCGGGCGACTGTCGAAAGCCGATCCCGCTCCTCTGCCAGGGCCGCGGCGACCGCCGGTGGGACTCCGATATCGGCGAGCACCTCCGCCGGATGACGGCTGACGCCGGCTGATTGCTCGAGCGCCCGCGCGAGTTGCTCGAGGTAGAACGGATTGCCGCCGGTCTCGTGATAGAGCTCTCGGACCACTCCAGGTTCAAGCCCGTCGCCGACCAGTCGCGCGGCGTCGGCGGGCGTCAGCGTGGTGAGGTCAAGGCGCACCAGCGTGGCCGCTCGCTCCGTATGCGCCAGGGTTGCAAGCAGGCGTTTCGGAGGGGGGACGGGTCGAAGCGCGAGCGCTAGCAGCACGCTGCCCTCCCGTCGACGCAAAAGGGCATCGAGTAGCTCTGCGGATGCCGGGTCAGCCCACTGAACGTCGTCGAGGACTACGACGAGTGGCCGCTCCCGGCCAAGGTGCGTGAGCAGCGTCCGGATCGCTCCGTGGATCCGATGGCGCTCTCGTTGCCGCGGTACGCCCTCCCCTCCCAACGACGCCTGCAGCGATGGGAACACCTGCGCGACCGATTCCCTGACGGACCCGTCGAGGCTGGACATGCGATCGGGTCGAAGGCTTCCGAGGTGCCCATCGAGTGCATCGATGAACATCGCGAACGGAACATCGCGCTCGTGTTCCGAAGCGGCTCCGCCGAGGACGATGTGTCCCCGCATGGACGATAGGAGTCGCAATTCGGCCAGGAGCCGGGTCTTGCCGATGCCGGGCTCACCGACAAGCGCGACGGCACCACCCTGACCTCGATCGAGCTGGTCCAGCAGGCGCTCGACCGAGCCGATCTCGTCGCGACGTCCGATCAAGGGGTCGACGGATCTGCCTCCCACTCCTCGCGCAGTCCTAGCCGCGCGGGCTCCGTCCTACCAGTGCCGAATGTCACATTCGACGGCCGATCTCGCGAGGTCGGAATCAGGGTGCCCCCCTGATGTCGTCTCGTCGACGGGACACGAGTCTCGAGTCGACCAAGGAGGACCCATATGCAGGACATCAACCAGGCGACGACCGCGTTCCTCGCCAACCGACGAGTAGCTGTCACCGGCGTGTCGCGGACTCCGAAGGATCACGGCAGTAACACCGTGTACAAGCGGCTGCGCGACCGTGGATATGAGGTGTTTGCCGTCAACCCGAACGCATCGACGGTCGAAGGCGATCGCGCCTATCCGGACCTTCGGTCGATCCCGGGAGGCGTCGACGCGGTCGTGATCGGGACGCGACCCGAGCATGCGCCCGCGACCGTTCGCGAGTGCGCGGAGCTCGGAGTCAAGTACGTGTGGATGCACCGTGGCGTCGGCCCTGGGAGCGTCTCACGCGAGGCCACGGACTATGGCCGTGAGCACGGCATGACCGTGATCGACGGGGGTTGCCCGTTGATGTTCGGTCCCACCTCCGATCTCGGTCATCGCGTCATCAAGTTCATCTACGCGAGCGGCGTGCCGAAGCACGTCTGATGGGCGGGGAAGGAGCGGAAGATGTCTACGCTGCAACCTCTGGCGGGCGCCGCCGTCGGCGGTCGTACGCGGCGGATCTGCATGTTCGCGACGGTCGTGATCATCGGCTGGTCTTTACTCGAAGCCGCCAGCCTCGCGTTCAGACACACGAACGGCGCGGAGATCTACGGCGTCCTGGTCGCTTTACTCGCATTCGCGAACGGCGTGGCGAGTTTCGCGCTCCTTCGGTCTGCCCATCCGCCGATCTGGGCGACGGCCGTCGTTCTTGTGGTGTGGGCCGTCATCGGCCTCGGCGGGATCGCAGGTGTCGTCGCCCATCTGGTCGGTCCGGTGGCAGGTCACGGCCCGATCGACCCTCGCCCGCGACCGATCCTGGCCCCGCTGATCTTCACGACATTCGCGGTTGTCGGTGGACCTGCCCTGGTGATCGGACTGCGCTCGGCCCGGCATGAGCCCAGGCAAGTCAAGGAGTGATCCGATGTCGAAGGTAACCGTCACGCGTTTGTTCGTCGGAGCCCTCGTCGGTGGTGTCGCGGGGATCCTTATCAGCGTCATCTCGGTGTTGTTCGCGCTCGCCGACGGCGTCATCGCGATCGGAGGCCCGACTGCGGTGACGATCAAGGGAGACGCGTTCGGCGACCTGCTCGTCTGGCTGGTGATCGCATCGCTGCTGATGGGTGCGGCCAGTCTCGCGGCGATCGCTTCATGGGTCGGGGCGCTGCTCAACACGTTCCGCCTCGAGGACAAGACGTGGTTCATCGCCGTGCTCGTCCTCGGGCTCGCGAGCTTCGGATGGGTCGCGATGATCGCCTACGTGATCGCCGGTCCGGACAGCACGCGTCCGGGAGCAGTACTAGCCGTGTCGGGCGCGCCACGAGCTGCGACGTAAGACACGGGGCTGGGCGGCTCGGCCGGCCGGCCGCGCAGGTAGCGAGCCTCGTTAGCTCGGCGCGGTGAACGTCGAGGCGCCGACCATCAGGGTGAGGACCGCGGCGTTCGCCGCATAGATCTCGTCGCCGGCGGTGCCGACCGTGAATAGAGTCATCGTCCCCGCCGAGCCGTAATCGATGATGTAGGCAAGCCTGGAGCTGCCGGCTTCGAGACCGTCCGTCGCGACCTTGGTCTCGCCCTCGACCATGGTCGCGGGCAATCCGTCGATCTGCAGGTCGACCGTCTGGCGAACCGTCCAGGCTGCTGTGTCCTGCGCCTCAGCGACGACCTCCGAGTAGGCCTTGGTCGACGTGCTGACGATGATCGCGGTCTTCAGCGTCGCGGGATCGCTCGGCACCGTGATCGGATCGCGGTCGAAGTAGCGACAGGCAAGGTCGGCTGGCTCACTGACCGTGGACCACGCAGCGGCGTAGCTGATCGTCGCGAGCGTCGTGCCGTCGCCCTGAAGTTCACAGGTGGACAGAGCAGGCAGGATGATCGGCGGGACGCTCGGCGCAGCGGTCGGGGCGGTCGTCGGGCTGGGTGCCTCGGTCGGCGCATTCGTGGGCTTCGCGGTGGCCGTCGGCTTCGGCGTTGCGGTGGGTTCGGCCGTCTCGCTCGGCGTCGGCTTCTCGGTCGGCTCGGTGCTCGGAGAAGGCGACGGCGACGCGGCGGCTTCCGGCTGCGGACGCGCGAGCGAGACCGTGATCGAACCGTCCCGGTCGGTCAGCACCATCTGGTCGGCACGTCGATCGAGGAACGACGTGCCTTCGAGGGCCTTGAGGAATGCAGCCTCGACCGCCATCACGCTTTCGTCGCACGCGACCCTCGTCGTCGCGAGTCGGCTGATCCGGACGTAGTTGCCGTTCGTGCCGTACGTTCCGCTGAAGCTGTTGCAACCAGAGAACCCGCCGACGCTGGCGAGTCCGAACACGACCTCGAGTCGAACGTCCTCGGGCGTCGACACGACCGAGGTGCCGTCCGCGTAGGACGTGACGTCCCAGGTGCCGAGCAGCGGGTTGCGCGGGGCCGCATCGAACACGAGCAGCGTGGCCCCTTTGGCGCCGAAGATCGTCAGCGTCTCGCGCTTGACTGAGTAGAAGCGGCTCGCCTGCAGGTTTGTGATGAAGGTCTGCTCGAAGGCCATCGACTCCTCGTCGCAAGCCATGAGCGTCACCGACGGCTGTGAGACCAGGAGCGTGCGGCCGCCCTGGCGGTACAGCGCGTCGTAGTTGTTGCAGCCGCTGAGGCCCGTAACGCGACTTCGATTGAACTCGGCATCCGCGTACTGGGTCTCGGGGACGATCGCCAGCGTGTCGCCATCCGCGTACGAGCGGAGGATCCACTCGGTGCCTTCGATGACGCCGCCGGAACCTGGCCCCGTCGAGCAGGCGGCCAACAGAAACGAGGCGAACGCGACGAGCAGGCTGACGCGCAGCAGCTGACGGTGACGGTCGTGCATCGAGCGCATTGAAGCGTCGCACCGCGGCCTCCGTAACACCCGAATCGGGTGATAGGAGCTTCATGCGTGCTCGCGGGGAACCCAAATCGACGTTGCTGCGCCATTAGCATCCGAGCGGGACCGAACGGCCCCGCGACAGCGGAGCGACCGTGGACCAGCGAGACCTCGTCAAGCGAGCGCAGCAGGGTGACCAAGACGCCTTTGCGGTGCTTGCCGGCGCGGCCGTCGCGCGGCTGGACGCGGCTGCTCGGCTGATCCTCCGGGACAGCGAGCTCGCGCGAGATGCTGTCCAGGATTCGATGGTGCGAGCGTGGCGCGACCTGCCCGGGTTGCGCGACCCGGATCGGTTCACGCCATGGCTGCACCGTCTCACAGTGAATGCATGTCTCGACGTGGCGAGACGTCGCCGACGTCGATCCATCGAGGTCGAGCTCACGCCGATCGCGATGCCCTCCGTGGCGGACGCGACGGCCGAGTTCGCCGATCGCGAGCTCATCGACGACGCGCTCCGCCAGCTCGAACCCGAGTTCCGGGCCGTCGTCGTGCTCCATTACTTCCTCGGGATGCCGCTGCAGGACGTCGCCGTCTCGATGCGCATCCCGGTCGGGACGGTCAAATCGCGACTCCACCGCGCGCTTCGGACGATGCGCGTCACGCTCGAGAGCGCGGATGAGACGCCGGAAGCCGTCCCGGGAGGGCAGTTCGCATGAGAGCGGCTCGACCCGTGGAAAGCCGTCTGCCCGAGATCCTCGAAGGGATCTCGGCACCGCGGACGCCTGACTACTTCGACGACATCCTCGGCCAGGTCGGCCGCACGCGGCAACGACCTCGCTGGACCTTCCCCGAAAGGTGGCTTCCCATGACTGCGCTCTCCGAGCGGGTCGCGACTGCACCACGCATCCCGATGCGCATGGCGGTCGTGCTCGCCCTCCTCCTGCTGGCGTTGGCCCTCAGCATCGTGCTCATCGCCGGTTCTCAGCGCCCATCTGTCCCGGCGCCGTTCGGCGTCGCCGGTAACGGCAAGGTCGTCTTCGCCGATCAGTCCGGAGCGATCGTCACTGGCAACGTCAGTGACGGAACGACGAAGGTGATCGTTTCCGGCTCAGGTCATTCCCGACCCGTCTTCTCGCCGGATGGCACCCTGCTCGCCTATCTACAACGCGGCGGGCGCGACATCGTCGTGTCCGATCCGGACGGCTTGTCGCCGCGAGTGCTGAATACCAACGCGCTCGGCACGATCGGGCACTTCGGGTGGGCGCCAGATTCAAGGTCGGTCATCGCGGTGATCGGCTCAGACATCATTGCGTTCGATGCTGCGCGAGCCAGGGAACCGAAGGTGATCGTCAAGGCCGACGGTGGGACCAGCTTCAGTTATCTGGACCGTTTCAACAACAACCTCAGCGACCTCTTTCGCCCGCCGAATGGCGATGAGATCTTGTTCGTCGGGAAGGGCCCGAAAGGAATGGGCCTCTACCGCAAGCCGCTCGCCGGCGGCGCCCCGATCGCGGTCGTCACCGATCAGGATCTGGACTCGACATGGTCGTCGAACCAGTCGGGCGCGCAGTGGTCACCAGACGGCACCAAGATCGTCTTCTCGGTCCATCCGGCAGCCACGCCCGACTTCGGGTTCGCGTATGTCGCGAATGCAGACGGCACCGACCTGCGGCGACTCACGAAGTTCGATATCCCAGACGCCGTTATCGATGAAGAGCACGCGTCGTGGTCTCCGGACGGGACGAGGATCGCCTTGGCTAGGTGGATCAACTACCCCGACGGGAATGTCGATCCCCGCCCGGTCGTGATCGTCGACGTCGCGACCGGCCATGAAGTCGAGGCGTCGAATCGAGAGGTCAACGGATACAACGGTTGGTCGTGGTCACCAGACGGCTCGCTGATCCTCGAGGTCCCCGGGGACGGCAGCGACGACGCCGCGAAAGTCATGCAGGTCGACGCCGGGACCGGTCAAGCGTCGGAGCTCGGCTGGACGTCCCCGAACGCCGCCAGCTGGCAGCGGACCGTGCCGACGAATTGACCCTTAGAACCGGCTCGCGCTCTGGGCGTCCATGAAGACCGTGATCCCGACGATCCGGTCGCCCTCGATCTCGAGGACCTGGACGCCCAGAGGCGTGGCCGGGGCATTCGCGGCGGCAAAGACGACCGCGGGCTGACCGTTGGCGCTGGTCGCGCGCACCGCGTAGCCGGCCGGAGGCCGTAGCGGCCCGAAGATCTGTTCGCGCAACGCGGCTTCGACGGTCGACTTTCGGTCGAACCACGTCGTGGTCGGCGGCATCGCGAGACGCACGTCCTCCCGCATGGTCTCGAGCAGGCCGTCGACATCGTCGGCGGCCCACGCCCGGACGTACGCGTCCAGCAGCCGGCGCGTCGCCGGCTCGGACGGCGGCACGGCCGCCACCGCCTCACGACCCGTCCGGTGGTGCGTGGTCCGGAGCGCAGCTCGCGCGCGATGCAGCGAACTGTTCGTCGCCGCGACCGACTGGTCGAGAGCCACCGCGGTCTCTCGGGCCGACCAGCCGAGGACATCTCGTAGCAGCAGGACGGCTCGTTGCCGCGGCGGTAGCACCTGGAGGGCCGCGATGAACGCCAGCGAGACCGACTCGCGTAGGTCGTATCGCGCCGCCGGGTCGGACGCAGCATCGACGACATAGATCTCGGGCAGCGGCTCCAGCCACGCGATCTCGGTCGACGGTGGCGCGGGTGGCACACCCCGCTCGGTGCTCGCCGGCCCGACGGCCTGCGGCAGCCGCCGTCCCGAGCGGTGGCGAAGCATGTCCAGGCAGACCCGCGTCGCGATCCGGTGGAGCCACGTCCGGATCGATGACTCACCGCGGAACGCCGCCCGGCCGCGCCACGCGCGGAGCGCCGTTTCTTGAGCCGCCTCCTCCGCCTCCGCGATCGAGCCGAGGAAGCGGTAGCACAGCAGCACGGTGTCGTGCCGGTGGGCGTCGATGGTGGCGTCGAGGTCGTCAGTCACGCGTTCGTGTCCTCGTCGATCGGCCGCGAACAGTTTCGCGCAGGGTTGCCGTCGATGGCATAGACGGAACCACGCACCGGAGTCTTTCGACATGGAGTACATCACCACAGTCCGAGCGCGACTGCGAAACCCCGATCAGGCCGGCGCCATGGCCGAGCACAACGGGATCGTTGCCCGACTGTGGCCGCAAGGTCAGCCGCTCGGCGCCATCGGCCACAAGGTCTACGCGAACCTCCAGGATCCCGGCGAGTTCCTGGCGATCGATCGATGGAATTCGATCGAGGGGCTGCAGACGTTCATCAGCGACCCATCGGTCCAGGCCGACCTCGGAAGCATGTTCGACGGCCAGCCGGACCTGATCATCTGGGCCGAGCGGGAGGGCTGGACGAACTACTGATCGACCACAGCCGAGACCAGCTCAGGGGAACGCCGGCGACCGCGCCTCGACGATGCCGATGAGCGCACTACCCAAACCCGTGAGCGTGCGGTCAGACTGACGGAGCGCATGTCGCATCCCGGAGGCTGTCGATGGGATCCGTCGAGTCAGATGACCCGTCCGCGGGCCCGGTCGTAGCCGAGTCCCACGAGCCCGACCGGCTCGGGCGCGAGTCGCTGGAGCCGGTGACCGAGCGCGTCCTCCGCGCGCTGCCCGGCAGCCGCTGGCTGTGGATCCTGATCTGGGCAGGTCTCGCCATGATCACGCCGCTGATCTTCAGCACGGTGGTCCGCGTGTCCGGTCGACCGTTCCCGACGACCGCTTTCGCGAACGCAGCCTGGACGCAGATCGGGCTCGCGTGGGCGTCCCTCGTCCTGCTGTGGGGGAGCGGCCGTCTCGGCGAGGAGGCCCGGTCCACACGGAACGAGCTCACGGAGACCGGACGCGTGCAAGTGCCGGCGCGACTCTTCGCAGCGATCGGGCGTGCCGATGGTCCCCTCCTGCTGACCGGCCTCGTCGTTGCGGTCACCCTCGTCAACAATTGGCTCGCGTACGGTCCCCTGCCACCCATCGCGACCCTGCCGCTAGCCATCGCCTATCTGCTGCCGATCATGACGTTCGTCTGGGTCTATGTCGCGATCCTGACGGACATCAACAGGCTCGGAGAATTGCCGGTCGTCATGGACAGGTTCCCGCAGGACAGGACGATGGGGCTCGCGCACGTCGGGTCGCTAGCGTCGATGGGCATCGGCCTCCTGCTCGTCGCAGCCGTCCCGGTGCTGGTCGCCGGCAGCGATGAGCCTGGCACCCTCGCGATCAGCCTCACCCTCGTCGTGGGTGTCGTCGTCGTCTACGCCCTTTCGATGTGGCGGCTGCACCGACAGATGGCAGCGGCAAAGGAGCGGTATGTCTCGACGGCCCGCCAGCTCTACGCCGATGCGTACGGGCCGATCCGGGAGCGGCCGGACGTCGAGACCCTCACTGCGATGTCGAGCGCGCTGTCGGTCGCCCAGTCGCTCGACGCCCGCGCGGCGGGACTGCCGACCTGGCCGATCGACGAAGGGACCGCCAGGTTCGTCGCCGTCGTCATCACCGGCGTGATCACGAGCATCATCGTCCGCGCCCTGTTCGCCGCGGTCGGGTTCTAGGCCTCCGGGCGTCGTTTCCTGTCGACGAACGCCTGGAACCGCTTCCGGGTCTCCGGCGAGCGGAAGGAGTCGACCTCGGCTTGGGTTTCCAGCCGCGTCGCCGATTCGAAGTCGAGGTCGAGGCCCTCGTGGAACGTCCGCTTCGTCCAGCCGACACCGACCCTCGGGTAGGAGGCGACCCGGTGGGCGAACGCCACGGCCTCGGCGACGACCTCTTCCTCCGGCACGACCCGGCTGACCAGACCGATCCGCTCCGCTTCCGCGGCATCGATGTTCTCGGCGCCGAGCGCCAGGTAGAGCGCCCGTCCGAGGCCGACGATCCGTGGCAGCAGGTAGGTCATCCCGCTCGTCGGGCTGAGCCCGAGTGGCGTGTCGGGCAGGCCGAACTGCGTGCCGGTGGCCGCGAACCGCACGTCGCACATCAGCGCGAGCTCGAAGCCCCCGGCGAGCGCGTAGCCGTGGATCGCCGCGACGATCGGCTTGGGGCACGCTCGGAAGGCCGCCGAGAGTCGCATGTAGCGCGAGATCGTGTCGGCGAACTGCCGCTCGTCCATGTCGTGCATCGCGGAGATGTCGCCGCCGGTGGAGAAGGCCCTGCCTTGACCAGTGAGCACCACCGCGCCGACGGGATCCGAACGGCCGATGCCCTCGATCGCGTCGAACAGCAGGTCCAGCATCTCGATGCTGATCGCGTTCAGCTTCGCGGGTCGGTTCAGCGTGATGACTGCGACGTCGCCCCGCTCCTCGACCTCGATGACGGCCATCAGCGCGCCTCCCCTCGATAGCTGCGGATGACGCGCTGCGTCTTGCCCTCCCCCGCGATCGTGCCCGGCCCGACGATCGTGACCGCCGCGGTGAAGTTCACGTCGCGTTGGACACGCTCGACGACCTCGCGCGCCAGCGCATCGTGGCCGGACGCGGGGACGTTCGCGTCGACTTCGATCGTGAGCGGCACCGCGTAGTCGATCGGCGGCGGTCGGTCGAGGTCGACCTGGAATTCGCCTGTGACCTGCGGCGCGAGCGTCATGAGCGACGTCTGGATCGCCAGCGGAAAGACGTTCACGCCCTTCACGATGAACATGTCGTCCGAACGCCCGAGGACGCGGAACCGCCAGCTCGTACGGCCGCAGCGGCAGGGCTCAGTGAAGACTTGGATCATGTCGTGCGACCGCATGCGGAGCAGCGGGCTCGCCTGACGGCGGATCGATGTGTAGACGACCTCGCCCTGCTGACCGTCCTCGAAGGGCAGCACCTTGCCGGTATCGGGGTCGATCAACTCGGCGACCGCGAATCCGACCCCACCGAAGTGCACACCATCGAGCGCCTCGCACTCCCCCGAATGAAGGCCCAGCTCGCCTGTCCCGTACTGGTCGCGGGCGACCATCCCCCAGAGCGCTTCGACCTTCTCGCGGTAGCCCGGGACCTGGAGGCCGGCCTCGCCGGAGAAGTAACCCTTTCGGAGGCCGATGTCGCGCGGCTCGAGACCCATGGCGAAGGCGACCTCGGCGAGACGGACCGCGTAGGACGGCGTCGCCCAGATGCCGAACGGGTCGGCCAGTCCTGACATCATCGTGAGGAGCCGCTCCGAATGCCCCACACCGAAGGGGATCGTCGCTGCCCCGAGTTTCTCGAAGGTGAGGTGGTCACTCAGACCGCCTGAGTACAGGTTGTAGTTCATGCACTCGAAGACGACCTCGCCGGGTCGACAGCCCATCGCCCAGAGGGCTCGCGCGCCCATCTCGCGGTAGTCCTTGATGTCGCGGCGTGTCAGGCCGATCCGGATCGGTTGCCCGGTCGTGCCGCCGGTCGCCTGGATGCGCACGATCCGGTCGAGCTGGGCGCACTGGTTGACGCCGAGGAGCGTCCCGTCCGCCTGTGATTCGGCGATATCCGTCTTTTCCATGAACGGGAGCCGCGCGAGGTCATCGACGCTGTGGATGTCCAGGGGACCGATCCCTGCCTCAACGAACTTCAGGTGGTAGTAGTGACTCGTCGCGTAGTCGTAGGCGACCTGGTCGACGAGGCGGCGGTCCTCGAGGCGACGCCTGTCCGCCACCGACATCGTCTCGATCTCTTCGTTCCAGAAACGCCGCTCCGTCACTCCGACAGCTTCGCGCATCGCGTCCCTGACGCGCTCGCCGCGCCGTCGCGGGAACGGGCGACGAGTAGGCTTCGTGGATGGCCGAGCCGGTCGTCGTCCGTCTGGCGGACATCCGGGGGACGGACACGGATATCGCTGGCGGCAAGGGCGCGAACCTGG
>DASSZA010000087.1:0-26601 GCA_035703005.1 Candidatus Limnocylindrales bacterium
GCCTTCTCGACGGCCGTCTTCGCGGTCACGTCGAACTCGGCTGCGTCGGCCTTGCTGTCCCAGACGGTGTGCCAGGCGATCGCCCAGCTGTCATTCGGGCCGCTCAGATACGTGATCCGATCACCGCCCCAGCCGGCCGACGCATCCGTCGCGGCAGCGACCGTTCCCGAGCCGAGCCAGATCGCGGTCTGATGCTCGCCCATCGTGTCCGACATCACCGTGGACCAGCCCGACCCCATCCGCTTGGCGAGGTCGGCCGGCAGGTCGACAGCGATCGGCGCTTCGCGCGAGGCGTACTTCTCGGGATGGAGGATCTGTTCGGTCGACTTGGGCGGGTCGCCGAACCCGCTGTTGACGGCTTCCCAGCCACCCCCCAGCTGGACGCTGGTGACGAACTGGGTGCCCTGGATGGCCGAGAACGTGATCTGCGCCTGGACGATGGGCGGGATCCGGTTCAGTGCCTGCTGCGCAGTCGGATCGTTCGAAGCCTGGATGACCTCGCCGATCTCCTCCGGCGTCAGGTTCTGCTGCAACCAATACGACATCGCCAGGTAGGCGTCGCCCTCGACGAGTGACTGGCGAGCGAGCGCCTCGTCCGTCTTGTCGTCGAGACCGTCCTGCATCTTCTGCAAGTCGAAGTTCTGGTCCTGCAGGACGTGGTCGTACTCGTGCGAGTAATAGACCTTCTCGACGGCGCCGACGCCGCCTTCCTTCGACACGACGTACAGCTTCTTCTTGATCGGGTCGTACAGGCCCGCCACCTGGCTCGACAGGAGGTCGATATACAGGTCGGCGAGCTTGTCCTCCTTCGGCAGGAGGCCGAGACCGTGATAGAGCTGCTCGTCGGCGGCGACCTGCTCCGGCGGGTAGTCCTCGCTGAACGAGTCCTTGAGGACCTGGGTCATCTCGTCGGGGGACACGATCGTCGGCTCGACCGGCTGTTTCTCCTGGAGGCCGCGGATGGCCCGGACCTGCTCGTTGATCTCCGCGTACACCGCGGCATCGCCTCCCGACCCCGAGGCGCTCGGAGACGCAGCCGGGGCGCTGGGAGACGGCGACGACGGAGGTGCCGAGGAAGGGCTAGCGGATGGGGTGGGCGAGCCGCACGCGGCCGCGATGAGGGCGACGATCGCGGCGGTCACGACGGGTCGCATCAGGGGTCGATCCATGCCGCGATCGTACACGCGATACCGCTCGGCCCCCGGCGAGGGATCGGTGTCGCTTTCTTAATCGGTTGCCGACTAGACCCGCAATCAGGGCGCCGTAGCGTAACGATCGGACGAACCCTCAGGGTTCCATCCTCCCTCCCTCCGACCGGGAGCGCCGATTGGGCAGGCGCTCCCGGTCTTTCGTTGTCCGGGACGCCGCGTCGCCCCGTTGTTGCGAGCGGACGGTGAGCGCCCGTGCAGGCCGCTATGTCAGAATCGCGGCCGATGGAGATGACGTGGTACGGCCGGACCTGCGTGCGGCTGCGCGGCAGGGATGCCGTGGTGGTTGCCGATCCCTACCAGTCCGTCGTGGGGCCGACGGGGCGCGGGATCACCGGAGATATCGTGACGTTCAGTCACCCGGACGACGCGCCCGTCGCCCGCGGCAAACCGAAGGGAAAGCTTTCGCGTGACGGCACGACCCTGATCCCGTCGAGCCTCGACTCGGCGTTCGTCCTCGACGGACCCGGCGAGTACGAGGTCAAGGAGGTACTCGTCACGGGCGTCCGGACCTACCGCGACGATGCCAAGGGCGCCGAGCACGGGAAGGGCGTGTCCTTCGTCGTCGAGGTGGACGGCGTCCACACCATCCACCTCGGTGAGATCGGGCACCTCCTGTCGGAGGAGAAGCTCGCCGACATCGGCGAGATCGATATCGCGTGCGTCCCGATCGGCGGCGCGCTCAGCCCCACGAAGGCCGCATCGCTGATGGCGCAGCTGGATCCCAAGATCGTCGTCCCGATGACGCTCTGTGAGGACGACGCCGACTGCGCCGAAGCACTCGCGAAGTTCTTCCACGAGATGGGCGCTGAGCCCGTCACCCAGCCGAAGCTGTCCGTGACGTCGTCGAGTCTGCCGGCGGAGACGATCACCGTCCTGTTGGAGTCGCGCGGCAAGCAGGCTTAGCGTCCGCGCCCGTGCGCGTCTGTCAGGGGCGGTCCAGCACCACCCGACCGCGCTTGATCACCGTGCGGACGAGGTCCGCGCCGGGGTGATACGGGATCCGGGCGCTCGTCGGGACACGCCAGATCACGAGATCGGCCGCCTTGCCGGGCTCGAGCGACCCGACCTCATCCTCGAGGTCGAGCGCCCTCGCGGCGTTGATCGTCACGGCCGCAAGCGCTTCATCGGGCGTCATCCGCAGGTTGATGACGGCGAACGACATCGCGAGCGTCAGGTTGGGCGTCGGCGATGTGCCGGGATTGAAGTCGGTGCCGATCGCGACCGGGACGCCAGCCTGGATGAATGCGCGCGCAGGTGCGTGGTGGTCCTTCATGAGGAACCACGTGGTCACGGGCAGGAGCGTCGCGACGATCGGGTCGTCCGCGTCCGCCGCGGCCCCCATGGCGGCGATCCCGTCGAGCGACGGCGTGGCGAGGTGGTCCGCCGATGACGCGCCGATCTCCGCCGCCAGCTCGGCCCCGCCCGAGGGCGCCAGCTCATCGGCGTGAAGCCTAGGCAGCAGGCCGTACGAGCGAGCGGCCTCGAGGATCTGCCTGGACTGGTCGACGCTGAACACACCCTCCTCGCAGAAGACGTCCGCGAACCGGGCACGGCCGTGGGCAGCGATGCCCGGAAGCTGCTCGTCGAGGAGGTGGCGGACGTAGGCGTCGACGCTGTCAGGTCGCGAACGGAACTCGGCGGGGACGGCGTGTGCGCCGAGCCACGTGGGGACGACATCGATCGGCCCTTCGCGGCCGAGCCGGTATGCGACCTCGACGAGCCGCAGCTCGGTCTCGAGGTCGAGCCCGTAGCCGGATTTCGCCTCGACGGTCGTGACGCCGTGGGTCAGCATCTCGTCGAGCCAGCGCCGCCCGTGCGTCAGCAGGTCCGCCTCGGAGGCCGCACGCGTCGCCGCGACGGTCGAGAGGATCCCCCCGCCCGCCGCGAGGATGTCCAGGTACGACGCGCCTTCCTGGCGGAGGACGAGCTCGTCCTCGCGGGATCCTGCGAACAACAGGTGCGTGTGCGGGTCGATCAGCCCGGGTGTGACGGACCCGCCGGCGGCATCGACCCTCGCGAAGCGCGCGAGCGGCAGGCCATCGGCCTCGAGCTCGGCCTCGACCGACGCCCGCTCCCCGACGGCCGCGATCCGACCCTCCCAGACCGCCACGACCGGCGACGCCGGACTCGCCGTGTCCTCGGCCGTGAGTCGCGCGACGTCGCCTTGTCGAGCGCCGCGGCGGACGCCGCCCGCGACCGTGACGATCTCGGACGCACCGACGATGAGGAGCCCGGGCGTGGGTTCGCCGGTCCGCCCGCCTTCGATGACGCGGAACGGGCCGCCGGTCATGTCGCGGGCCGCTGGCCGGGGGAAGTCGATCCGGCAGCCGAGCGAGCCGCCTCGAGTCGCCGCTCGAGGATCTGCATCGGCGAGTAGTCGCGAAGGCGGATGTAGGCGGCGGCGGCGGCGAGTCGCGCGTCGAGCGACGCGTCGGTGATGCCGGCATGATCGGCGATCGCCTCGAAGGACGCCTGTGGCGCCAGCCCGATCAGCTCGGACTCCGCGAGACGGACACCGTCCTCGGCGGCCAGGTCGCGCACGGCGTCCCACACCAGCCAGAGCGGCGTGACCGCGAAGTCGAGCAGGTTCATCGACACCTGCGCCCGCAGGGGATGGCCGCGCTCGGGCTCCCGCACCTCGAAACCGTTCGCCTGCAGCTTCGGCAGCCCACCGCCCGACTCACGGACGCGCCGAGCGATGCGCTTCGCGAGCTCGACATCGTCGGAGTCGAGGTTGATGTTGTACGCGATCAGGAAGGGCCGGGCGCCGACAGCGACCGCGCCGGCCGACGGATGCATCCGTCGAGGGCCGAAGTCGGGCTCCCGGCCGTTCTGCTCGATCTCGACCTTGAGGCCCTCGTACTGTCCGCGCCGGACATCGGCGAGGCGCTCGCGGTCGGGTCGAAGCGCGGCCCGGGCGTAGAGGTAGACCGGCATGTCGAACCGGGTCGCGATCCGCTCGCCGAACGTGCGCGCGACATCGATGACGTCATCCATCGAGGTCGAGGCGAGCGGGATGAACGGGATGACATCGACAGCCCCGATGCGCGGATGCTCGCCCTCGTGCGCATCCATGTCGATCTCGTGGATCGCGGCGGCCATGAGCCGTTCGAGCGCTTCGCTGACCGCGACATGGTCACCGGCCGTCGTGAACACCGACCGGTTGTGGCTGGCATCACTGGTCCGGTCGAGGAGGAACACGTCCGGGATCGACGAGATGGCGTCGGCGAGCCGGTCGACGACATCGAGCCGCCGGCCCTCGGAGACGTTGGGCACCGATTCCACGAGCATCGTCAGCCGGCGTCGAGCATCGGAACGCGGACGCCCCGTTCGCGGGCGACCTCGATCGCCCGGTCGTACCCGGCATCCACGTGGCGGAGCACGCCCATCGCCGGATCCGTCGTCAGCACGCGCTCGAGCTTCTGTGCGGCGAGTGGCGTGCCGTCGGCGACGACGACCATCCCCGCGTGCTGCGAGAAGCCGATGCCGACGCCACCTCCGTGATGGATCGAGACCCACGACGCCCCTGCAGCCGTGTTGACGAGCGCGTTGAGGAGGGGCCAGTCCGCGACGGCATCCGTGCCGTCGGCCATCGCCTCGGTCTCGCGGTTCGGACTCGCGACCGATCCCGCGTCGAGATGGTCGCGGCCGATGACGATCGGCGCGCTCACCTCGCCGGAAGCGACGAGGTCGTTGAACGCGAGCCCGGCTTTCGACCGCTCGCCGTATCCGAGCCAGCAGATCCGGGCCGGCAGGCCCTGGTAGGGGACACGGGCCTCGGCCATGTCGATCCAGCGTCGAAGACCGGCGTCATCGGGGAACAAGTCGAGGACAGCACGATCGGTCCGTTCGATGTCGGCAGGGTCGCCGGAGAGTGCGGCCCACCGGAACGGGCCCCGGCCCTCGCAGAACTGGGGCCGGATGAACGCCGGCACGAAGCCGGGGTAGTCGAAGGCGTCCTCGACGCCTGCTTCCTTGGCTTGCGCCCGGAGGTTGTTGCCGTAGTCGAACACGATCGAGCCAGCGCGCTGGAAGGCGAGCATCGCGCGGACGTGCGCTGCCATCGCGGCCCGCGAGCGGCGCTCGTACTCCGCGGGCTGCGTCTCGCGCAGGACCGCTGCGTCCTCGATGGAGATCTCGGCGGGCAGATAGCCGTTCAGCGCATCGTGCGCCGACGTCTGATCGGTGACGAGGTCGAACCGTTCTCCGGCGCTGGCCCATGCCGGCTCGATCTCGGCCGCGTTCCCCACGAGCGCGATCGACGTCGCCTCGCGCGCTGCTGCCGCGGATCTGGCCCACGCCAGACCTTCCGCGGGATCGTGAGTCAGCCGATCGACGTACCCGATGTCGAGCCGGCGTTGGGCCCGGGCGGGATCGACCTCGATGGCGAGGCACACGCCCTCGTTCATCGTCACGGCGAGCGGCTGAGCGCCGCCCATCCCGCCCAAGCCGGCAGTCAACGTGACGGTCCCCGCGAGGGAACCGCCGAAGTGCTGTCGCGCAGCCTCGGCGAACGTCTCGTACGTACCCTGCAGGATCCCCTGGGTGCCGATGTAGATCCAGGACCCGGCGGTCATCTGGCCATACATCATCAGACCCTGCCGCTCGAGCTCGCGGAACACGTCCCACGTCGCCCAGCGCCCGACGAGGTTCGAGTTCGCGATCAGCACACGCGGCGCCCACTCGTGGGTCCGCAGGACGCCGACCGGCTTGCCGCTCTGGATGAGCAGCGTCTCGTCATCGGCGAGCGTGCGAAGCTCGCGCACGATCGCATCGAAGGCGGCCCAATCGCGCGCGGCCTTCCCCGTCCCGCCGTAGACGACGAGGTGGTCCGGGTCCTCGGCAACCTCCGGGTCAAGGTTGTTCATGAGCATCCGGAGCGCGGCTTCCTGCGACCAGCCGCGGCATGTCAGCTCGGGTCCGCGCGGCGCGCGGACGGGACGCGGGCCGGCATCGGTCGTCATGCCGGAAGGCTACTCGTTCAGACCCTCTACGACGCGCTCTCCGAACCGCTTCGGACCGCCACCCTGCATCGACACGATGAGGTCCTGTTGCGGCAGATGGACGTGATACGTGTGGATCCCGCCGGCACAGGTCCCGATGAATGTCTGGCGCCCGCCGATGGTCGCCTCGGCGGCGCCCTGGACGCCGCCGGCCTGCTGGCACACGGCCGTATCGAACGTGTCGCGCCACCCCCGGAAGAACAGATCCCCGAAGAGGCCGGGCTTCACACGAGCGACGGTGACGACGACGTAGTCACCGACCGAACCCGACGCGGGCGGCCCGAACGCGGCGGCGATCGCCAGTGAGCTCACGAACGGCGCGATCGACGGCTCACGCGCGATCTCCGCGGCGGTCGTCTCGTCGGCTTGGAGCGGGACGCCTCCGACGGTGTCCGGCAGGACTCCGAGCAGCGACGGATCGACGGCGACGCCAGCCGAAGGTTCCGTCGAGGCGTCGGCCGAGGGCGCCGTGCCGGCGCTCGCCGTGGCGCTCGGCGAAGCGACACTTGGCGGCGCGCTCGATGGTGGCGCGGCCGTCGAGCTGGGGGAGGGTCGCGGCGGGATGCAGCCAGCGACCGTGAGCAGGGCGGCCGCCGTTAGCGTGGCGAGGCGGATGCGTCCCGTCACGCCAGCTCGCGACGCATGACCGGGAAGCGCTCATCCGCGGCAGCCACGACGAACCCGACGGACTCCCAGAAGCCTGGGGTGGCGGCGCTGGTGGCATCCGGTCTGGCACCGATCTCGGGATACGTCTCGATCGCCGCGAAGCCGCGCCCGCCAAGGTCGGCGCAGACGTCCTCGACGAGCATCCGCGCGAACCCTTGATCACGAGCCTCGCGCGTCGACGCGATGCACGTGATCACGGCCGGCAGCGGCGAATCCGGGAGCGCCGGGTAGAGGTCGCGCGTCCGTTGCGCGCGGGGATAGGCGGTCAGCGGCCCGAATTGGCTGTACGCGGCCGGGACGTCATCGACCAGCAGGATCTTGGCGTAGCTCCCCACCACTCCCAGCCCACGACCAAGCAGCCGGAGCTTCGGATAGCCCGTATCGCCAACGGTCGGGCGGGCCTCCCGCTGGGGAGCGAACGGGTTGTCGTCAGGGGCGTCGTCATCATCAAGGAACGGGTTGGATGCGCCGCCTGCGCTGCCCGGCGGGGCGAACGGGTTCGCGGTTCGTTCCTCGAGGTCGGCAAGGAACGGGTTCGACGGGGTGGGACGGCGCGTCGCCGGCTCCGGATCCGCGTGTCGCGGCTCGAGCCAATCGAGCCGGATGGCCTTGGATCCGCGGTCGGCGTCCTCCCAGTAGTCGCACGACCGGTGATCGAACGACGGGTCCGCACACGGTGGGATGCGACCGAACGTCGGTTCATCGGTGACGTCGACGATGGTGATGCGACCCGTCTCGGTGACCATGACCCGGCGAGTCTACGGTGCTCCGACGATCAGCAGGTCTGGGCCCAGGCCGGTAGAGTGCTCGCAGGATGCGCGGTGCCGTCCGAGCGGCAGCGCACCGTACCGGAGGGGGGAGCTGACGCATGCGCGTGCCGGACGCCGGCAGTAGCGACGCCTACGGGATCCTCGGCGTCCCACGGAGCGCGGACGACAAGACCATCGCTCGCGCGCATCGCCGACTGGCGCGCCGCCATCATCCGGACCTCGCCGGTGAAGCCGCGACGCGCGAGATGATGCGTATCAACGGCGCGTTCGAGGCGATCCGCACCGCTGCGGCCCGGGCTGAGTACGACGCCGCGCGCAAGCCACCACCCCCGCGCGACGGGACCGGCGGTGCCGGGAAGCCGCCCGGCCGACCCTCGGGCAGCGTCCTCGACTTCGGCCGCCACATCGGTTGGTCACTCGGCGAGATCGCGCGCGTGGACCCGGGCTACCTCGTTTGGCTGGCCGATCGCGAAGAGGGCGAGCCGTACCGCGACGAGATCGACGACATCCTCATCGGGATGGGCGTACCGCGGCGGCGCGAGTACGCGGCGGCCGGCGGGACCTGGGGCCGGTTCGGCCGACCCTGAGCCAGGGCCCACACGAGCTCGAAAGTCCCGTTGCGTGGACGCCCCGAACCCCATCGAAACCTGCGGACCTCCGCGCTAGAGTCCGCGCAGGCGCAGTGCTCGGGGCGCTGCCGGCTCGGGGACTCATAGCATGCTCGAACAGGTCGAGGGCGACGCCTATGTCGTCCTGGGTCTCTCGCGCGATGCCGACGATGCGGCGGTCGCGCTTGCCCATCGCCGCCTGGCGCGGCGGCACCATCCCGACGTCGCCGGCGAGACGGCAAGTCGTCGGATGATGCGGATCAACGCCGCGTACGACGCGATCAAGACGGCCGAACGCCGCGCAGCGTATGAGCGCGACCGGCGTCACGCGGCGCCGCACGACGGGACCGGCGCCGCAGGCGATCCTCCCGGGAACGCGTCGGGGAGTGTGCTTCCGTTCGGTCGGCACGTCGGCTGGTCGCTCGGGGAGATCGCACGGGTCGATCCGGGATACCTGCTGTGGCTCGCCGAACGACCGGAAGGCGCGCGCTACCGCGACGAGATCAATCGGCTACTGAGCCGTCTGGGGATGCGGACCGCAAGCACGGATCCGACGCCGCCCTGGCGCCGAGGCGTCCAGTACCGCTGACGCGGTCCAGACCTTAGATCGGTCGGTCGGCGCCCTCGGTAAGCGCCACGAGCGCGCCGTCCGCGACGAGCGCGTAGGCGGCGGCGAGATCAGGACCTGGTTCCCGGTCTCGGTCGAGATGGGCGACCTGTCGGCGGATCCGGCGCTGCGCCTCGGCGACACCGGCGCCGGGCAAAGGCGCGTCGCTGCCAACGGCCCCGGACATGGAGGCGAGCCGTAGGTCGAGCGCCTGCGCGGCGACGATGAGCTCGATCGACAGGATCCGCTGGACGCCGTCGAGCACGAGGCGGGCGTGTCGCGCCGCGATCGAGCCCATCGAGACGTGGTCCTCCTGGTTGGCCGACGTCGGGATCGAGTCCACCGATGCCGGGTGCGCGAGGACCTTGTGTTCCGACGCAAGCGCCGCGGCGGTGTACTGGTAGATCATCATCCCCGACTCGACGCCCGGCGAGGTCGCGAGGAACGGTGACAATCCGCCGTTGAGACGCGGGTCGACGAGCAACGCGATCCGTCGTTCGCTGATCGACCCGAGCTCCGCGACGGCCAGCTTCGCGTAGTCGAGCGCCAGTGCGAGCGGCTCCCCGTGGAAGTTACCGCCACTGATGACACGGCCACCGCCGGTGGCGATCGCGCCGTCGTCGGCCACGCCGCCGTCGGGGAAGACGAGCGGGTTGTCCGTCGCGGAATTCAGCTCGATGTCCAGCACGCGCCGCAGCTGGTCGAGGGCGTCGCGGACGGCGCCGTGGACCTGCGGGACGCAGCGGAGCGAGTACGGGTCCTGCACCTTGTGGGTCGATCCGTGGTGCGCTTGCTGCAGCCCGCTGTCGCGGAGGAGGTGGCGCATCTCTGCCGCCACGGTCACCTGCCCAGGGTGCGGGCGGGCAAGCTGGTACGGCGCCGAGAAAGCGACGTCGGTGCCGAGCAACGCCTCGACGGAGATTGCCGCCGCGACGCTCGCGGTCTTCGCCAGGCGGTCCGCGTCGGCGAGGAACAGGGCCGCGAGGGCCCCCATCATCTGAGTGCCGTTCAGGAGCGCCAGGCCCTCCTTCGCCTCGAGTGCCAGGGGCTCCAGACCGGCCTCGGCGAGGGCGTCCTTCGCGGACGTGACGCGCCCCCCGACCTCGACCTCGCCGCGTCCGATCAACGGCAGTGCCAGGTGGGCGAGCGGGGCGAGGTCGCCCGACGCGCCCAGGCTGCCCTTCTCGGGGACGACGGGATGGATGCCATGAGCAAGAAAGTCGATCAGCCGGTCGACGAGAAGCGGGCGACAGCCGCTGTGACCGAGTGCCAGCGTGTTAGCGCGAAGGACGAGCATCGCCCGGACGACCTCTCGCGGGAATGCCGCACCCACGCCCGTCGCGTGGCTCATCAGGAGATTCTCCTGGAGCTGCCCGGCCTGTCCGGGGTCGATGAACGTCGTGGCGAGGTCACCGAAGCCGGTGGTCACGCCGTAAACGATCTCGCCCGCATCGACGAGTGCGTCGATGACGTCGCGCGCCTCCTGCATCCGGCCGCGGGCGTCGTCGTCGAGGCTGACGGACGCCCCGTGTCGCGCGACCGCCTCGACGTCTTCGATCGACAGATCCGCCCCCGTCAGGACCACGTGGCGAGCGTCGCCGCCTCCTGACGCGGGGGCCGCCCCATCGCCCGGGACCTGTGGGGGACTCACCGCTCGAGGATAGTCGGCTATCCTCGGGCGCGCCGACCCCTTTTCGTCACCCCGAGGTATGCGTGCTCGCCTTCATCGACGAGATCGTGATCCCGTTCCTGAACAGCCTCTACGGTGCGGTCGGCTACGTGGGTGTCATGCTCGCGATGGCGATCGAGTCGGCGATGGTCCCACTGCCGTCGGAGCTGATCCTCCCCTATGCGGGGTTCCTCGTCTCCGACACGACCCAGGTCGAGCCGCTGACCGGTGAGGCCTGGTCGTTCTGGATCGTGGCGATCGTGGCGACCATCGGGAACACGCTGGGATCCCTGATCGCGTACGCCATCGGTGCGTACGGTGGCCGCCCCTTCCTGGAGCGGTACGGCCGGTACCTGCTGATCCGGCCGCATGAGATCGAGACCGCCGATCGGTTCTTCGCGAAGTACGGCGCGGCAACGGTCTTCATCGGCCGGCTCCTGCCGGTCGTCCGCACGTTCATCTCGTTCCCGGCCGGCGTCGCCCGGATGCCGCTCGTGCCGTTCATCGTCTATTCGACGCTCGGCGCGTTCATCTGGTCGATCCTGCTCGTGTTCGCCGGGGTCCAGCTTGGCGCGCACTGGGTCGACATCCGGCACGCGCTCCAGCCGTTCGACCTGGCGATCGCCGTGGCTGTCGTCGCCGCGATCGTGCTGTTCGTGTGGTGGCGGCTCGGGATGCCCGGTCGACCGGGTCGTGCGAAGGCCTAGCGCGCGGCCTCTTCTTCGGGCCGCACCTTCCGGAAGTCTCGATAGATGAGGACGTCGTAGACGATCTTCAGCCCACCGGCGAGGTAGAACGGCAGTGCCGCGGTAGCGGCGGTCGCGACGAGGACGCTCGAGAACGACGGCGAGATGGCCGCGCCGATGGTCCGCGCGATGCCTGTCACCCCGGCAGCCGCCGATCGCTCATCCGGCTGCACGACAGCCATCACGTAGGACTGCCGCGTCGGGACGTCCATCTGGCTGAGCGTGAACCGCAGGAGCAGCATCAGGACGGCGAGCGGCAGGGTCGGCATCAGCGGGACCAGGATCAGCAGCACGTTCGAGGGCAGGTGGGTGAACACCATCGTCTCGATGAGGCCGATGCGCGCCGCGATCCTGGCCGCCGATAGCGACGAGACCGCCGCGAGAAGATTCGCCGCGAAGAAGATCGCGCCGAGCGTCGCCGGGCTGACGCCGAAATGGAGCGCGAACCAATACGCCATCAGGCTCTGCGGGATGAACCCCCCGGCGAAGGCGTCGAGCGAGAACAGCGCCGATAGCCGGAGGACGACCGAGCGAGATCGACCGAGTCCGAGCCGCCGCGCGATGCCGTCATCCTCCGATCGGGCCTCGGACGCTGGTACCTCGATGTCCGGGCTCAGCCGGGTGGCGAGGACAGCCATGACGAGTCCGATCGTCGCGTACACGACGACGACGGCCCGGTACGCATCGACGTCGTGCCACCCAGCCGAGATCAGCGCCTGGCTCAGGAGTCCTGCCAACAGGGCTCCGGTCGCGGTGGCGACGTAGCCGGCGAGGTTGTACCAGGCGAAGGTCGCCGTCCGCCGACGAGGCGGCACGACCTGTGTCAGCGACGCCTGCTCGATGGCAAGGAACGGACCGACCTCGTTCCCGGTCGGCGAGATGACGCCGACGATCCCAGCGAGGATCAGGAGCGGGAGCAGGTTCGTCACCGAGAAGACGAGCCCGGCGATGACCACAAGCAGACTGCTCGCGATGAGGACCCGGCGTCGCCCGAGACGGTCCGCGTGTGTCGTGAGCCAAAGCGAAACGATCGTGTCGCCGACGAGCGTCAGGGTGAGGACCGCGCCGATCGCGATGGGATCGAGGCCACTCGCGGCGAGATAGAGCACGAGCACCACAGCGAGGAACCCGTACCCGAACATCCGGATGGTGCGCAGAGCGAACAGCCAACGGCCGTCGCGGTCGAGACCGCGGAGGCTGGCGACGAGGGAGGTTTCTGTGGGTTCGGCCGTCATGGCGGTGTCGAGTCTAGGAGTCGTCGCCGACCGGCGGTCTGCGACAATGCGCGAGATGACGACTTCGCCCCACGACTCCGACGTGCCGGGCCACGACGGCGCCATCGCGCACCACGCGCTCGATGACCATGGCGAGGACCACGGCCATGACGATCACGCACACGACGACTCCATGCCCCTCGGGCCGATCGACGTCATCGCCTGGGGCGCCGGGGTGCTCGGCGTCGTCCTCGGTCTCGCTGTCGTGTGGGCGTTCGCGTCGGCGACGGGCGCGCTCTAGCCTTTCCCCTGCCCGGCTGACGTCGGCCGCCGCGCGGTAACCGGGCCTAGAACAGTCCGACGACGTTCCCTTCGGCGTCGATATCGATGTTCTCGCCGCCCGGCTTCGACGGCAGCCCCGGCATCGTCCGCATCTCGCCGCATAGTGGCGTCACGAACCCCGCGCCGGCCGACAGCCGGATCTCACGGATCGGCACGGTGAAGCCCTTCGGCGCGCCCTTCAGCGACGCATCGTGGCTGATCGAGTACTGCGTCTTGGCCATGCAGATCGGCAGATTCCCGAAGCCCATCGACTCGTACAGCTTCAGCGACTTCTGCGCGGCGGGCGTCAGCTCGATGCCGTCGCCGCCGTAGATCTCCTTGACGATGGTGAGGATCTTCTCGCCGAGCGGCGCATCGTCCGGGTAGAGCAGCCGGAACGAACGTGACGGGTCCTCCGTCGCAGCCCACACCGCCTCGGCAAGATCCGTCGCCCCCGCCCCCCCGTCGGTGAAGTGGGTGGCGACGACCGCGTCACGTGCTCCCGCAGCGAGCGCCACCTCGCGGATCGCCTCGACCTCAGCGGGAGTGTCGGTCGGGAACGAGTTGATCGCGACGACAGCCGGGATGCCGAACTTGCGGACCGTGCCGATGTGCGCCGCGAGGTTAGACGCCCCCGTCCGGACGGCCTCGACGTTCTCCTCGAGAAGTGCCGGGTCGAGCGGCTTGCCCGCCACGATCTTGCCGACGCCGCCGTGCATCTTGAGTGCCCGGACCGTGGCGACCACGACGGCCGCATCCGGGGCGAGCCCCGAGGCGCGGCACTTGATGTCGAAGAACTTCTCCGCGCCCATGTCGGCGCCGAAGCCGGCCTCGGTGCAGACGATGTCGTTGGTGACCAATGCAAGCCGGTCGGCGATGATCGAGTTGTTGCCGTGCGCGATGTTCCCGAACGGGCCGCAATGCACGAAGGCGGGACCGCCTTCGAGGGTCTGGAGCAGGTTCGGTTTGATCGCGTCGCGAAGCAGCACGGTCATCGCGCCCGCGACACGCAGGTCCTCCGCCGTGACCGGCGAGCCGTCGGGGCGTGTCGCGAGGACCATCCGCGCGAGTCGGTCGCGGAGGTCGAAGAGGTCGGTCGCGAGGGCAAGCACCGCCATGACCTCTGACGCGACCGTGATCACGAACTCCGTCTCGCGCGGGACGCCATCCTCGCGACCGCCGAGCCCGATCACGACGTGCCGCAACGCACGGTCGCTGATGTCGAGGACGCGTGGCCACAAGATGCCGTGCGGGTCGATGCCCAGCGGGTTCTTGTGATGAAGGCTGTTGTCGATGAACGCGCCGGCGAGGTTGTGCGCGGCGCCGATGGCATGGACGTCGCCGGTCAGATGGAGGTTGAAGTCCTCCATCGGGATGACCTGGCTGTAACCACCACCGGCCGCGCCACCCTTGATCCCGAAGACCGGACCGAGCGATGGCTGGCGGATGTTGACCGATGCTCGGCGCCCGATGCGGTTCAGACCTTGGGCGAGACCGACGGTGGTCGTCGACTTGCCCTCACCGAGGGGCGTCGGCGTGATGGCGGTGACGACGACGTACTTGCCGCGTGGTCGCTCCGCTTCGAGACGGGTGATCGCCTCCAGGCGGACCTTGGCCTTCGTTGGGCCGTACAGCTCGAGCTCGTCGGGCTGGATCCCCAGTCCAGCGGCGATGTCGACGATCGGTCGCGGGGTGACGGAGCGCGCGATCTCGAGGTCCGACGGGAAGCTCATGTGATCTCCTGGGTCGATCAGTCGGCGGCTTGACGCTCCGCCGCGCGGACGAGATGGGTGAGTAAGAGGGCATTGGTCAGCGGGCCGACACCGCCGGGAACGGGCGTGATCGCGGAGGCGACGCGCCGCGCGGACTCGAAGTCCACGTCGCCGCGGATATGTCCGTCGACGACGTTGATCCCCACGTCGACGACGACCGCACCCTTCTTGAGCATGTCGCCGGTCACCAATCCGGGATGCCCGGCGGCGACCACGACGATGTCCGCTCGTCCGATCTTCCCGGGTAGATCCTGGGTCCGCGAATGCGCGACGGTGACCGTCGCGTCCTCCTTGACGAGCAGGAACGCGGCCGGCATCCCGACGACTGCTGACCGCCCGATCACGAGCGCATCCTTGCCGGCGATCTCGATCCCGGTTCGACGGAGGATCTCGACGGCCGCGTGTGCCGTCGCGGGGAGGAACCCGTCGTACCCGAGACGCAAGAGGCCGGCGTTGAGTGGATGGATCCCGTCGATGTCCTTGGCCGGGTCGATCGCGTCGACGACGCTGCGCAGGCGGATCGTGGGCGGCAGCGGCATCTGGACGATCACGCCATCGACGCTTGGATCGGCATTGAGGGTCTGGATCGCGTCGACCACCGCCGTCTCGGTCGCCTCACCCTCGAGCTCGGCGAAGCGCGCTTGGATGCCGACCTTGGCGCAGCCCCGAAGGATCTGCTCGAGGTACACGGTCGACGGTGCGTCACGTCCGATGATCACGACCGCGAGGCCCGGCGGCCTGCCATGTGCCTGCGTGAACGAGTCGACGTCTTCTGCCACCGCGGCTCGGATCTCGGCCGCGATCGGTCCGCCCTCGAGGAGCCGGGCGGTGCCAGTCGACGCGTCGATCACGCCCGTCCGACCGGCTCGACCGGGTCGCGACGCTCGCCGGAGGCGACCGCCTGGTGTGCCTGCGCCGCGAGATCCTCGATCGCCGAGACCAGCTCGATCACTCGCGTTGTCGTGGTGCCCTCGTACTCGGGGTCGCCCGTCGACGGGAGGTTGATCAGCACGTTGGCCGCGGCCCCGCGCGCGGCGGCCTCCCCGAGGAGCGCGGCGACATCGACGTCACTCGCCGCGTTCGGGTTGCTGCGGCCGGCGAGCGCTTCGGCGGCGCCGACCAGGTCGAGACACGCTTCGAGCAGGCGGAGCGGTGCCTCGGACGCGTTCCGCGCCGCGGCCTGCATCGCCCCCTTGCGAGCCGCGATCTCCGCCTCGGTCTCGCGCGGGAGCTTCAGTGCCGCCGCGTATCCAGCGTAGGCTTCCGCGTCCTCGTCGGCGATGGCGAGGAAACGCTCCGAGAGCTTGGGACTGATCTCGAGCGTCCACGCAAGCATGGGCTCGTGGTCGACGTACTTCGGCCGGCCGGTGGTGAGCGACGCGACCATCGTGACCAGGCTCGCTCCGAGCGCCGCCGCTATGGCCGACGCACTGCCACCCCCCGGCACTGGGTCGGACGAGGCCAGCCGCGCCGCGAACTGGTCGATCGTGAAGTCGCGGAACCGACTCTGGTTGCCATCGGGATGCACGGCGCGATTGTAGGTTGCAACTCGCAACATCCGCGGGCGGGTTCCGCGGCGCCGGTACTCGCGCGGCAGCGGATGGCAATTCCGATGCGACGCCTCGCGGGGGCGTCGCTGGCTAGGCGGAGGCGGGACGTGTCGTCATGGCCGCCGAGGTCGACGCGGCGATAGCGAAGCCAGCGCCGATGCTGGACAGTCGAGGCCGAGGCGGAGGCGAGGAGACGAGCGAGCGCGCTGTGTGCGCGTGAGCGAGTCTCGGAGCCGACAACGCCGGCATCGGCTGTCCAACGAAGGCGCGTCGAGTGGGCGGAGGCGGTACCGGCGCCTCCGCCCCAAAAGTCCTCGACGAGTCGCCGGCGGGAGTCAGGGAGGCGACCCCACCAGCCTTATCAATGACCCTCCCCCGGACGGGTCAGGCGGCTCGAGGCTCCTCGTCGAGCGCCGTGACGGTCCAGCGCTTGGACCGGTGTTGATACGAGAGCGCCAAACGGGCGCGAGGCGTCTCGACCTCGAATAGCGTCCGCGGCCCGGTGATCACGGGGTACGCGGCGGCTTCCTCGCGGATGACCGCGAGCTGTGTGATCGGTAGTCGTTCGGTGCCCCAGGTGACTTCCCGGGGACGACCGCTGAACCAGTCAGTCCGGACGTGGACCGCGACCGGCTCGACACGGGTGAATGCCATATCGGCCTCCTTCGGGGGCTTTCCGACCCGTCGTCCGGAGCACTCGGCCGACAGAACATCTGTTCGATGTGACGACACTAGACCGAACAGACGTTCGATGTCAAGTGTCGTCGGGTGGAATGTCGTCGAGCGCCGTGTCAGCTAGGGTGTCACGGTCCTCAGAGGCGTCGGTATCGACGTCGACATCGTCCGTTGGAACGCCACGAGCCCTCCGGTCGAGCGGGTTCCGCGGGTCACGCTCGAATGGCGCGGGCAGGCCAGCGCCGACGAGCCGGCCCCGGGTCACGGCCTTGGATCCGAAGCGCCGACGGACGGCGTCTGCCGCCTCGATCGCCTTCCGTCTACGGGGATCGTCCTCCGCGAACATCGCCATCTGTTCACGTTCCCCGAGGTTCGACGCCGTGACCCCGAGGAGCCGAACGCGGATCCCGCGCACCTGCGGCCGGGCAAGATCCAAGGCCGCGCGGTAGATCGGCTCGGTGAGATCGGTCGGCTCGGCGAGGGTCCGCTGGCGGGTCACCGTCCTGAACGAGGAATCGCGGACCTTGACAGCGATCGTCGATGCGCGGACGCCGGCGGACCGGAGGCGCCCGGCGACGCCGTCGCTCAAGGCCAAGAGCGTGCGTTCGATGACCTCCGGATCCGATGTGTCGACGTCGAACGTCGTCTCGTGCCCGACCGACTTCGCCGGATCACCCTCGTGGACGGGATCGTCATCGAGCCCGACAGCTCTCGAGACGAGCGACGCCCCATGCTTGCCGAACCGCCGGACGAGGAGATCGGGCGACAGGTCGGCGAGATCGCCGATGGTCTTCACGCCGTACTCCGCGAGGACCGCCGCAGTCTTCTCGCCGACGCCCCACAGGCGCGAGATCGGCAAAGGGGCGAGGAACGTCGCTTCGTCCCCCGGTGCCACGACGACGAGTCCATCGGGCTTGCGAAGGTCCGATGCGATCTTCGCCACGAGCTTCGTGGTCGCTACGCCCACCGAGGCGGTCAGTCCGACCTCGTCGCGGATCGCGGTCTTGATCGACGCAGCGATCTCCGGCCCCTCACCGAAGAGTGGCCGCGAACCGGTGACGTCCAGGAACGCCTCGTCGATGGAGATCGGTTCGACTTGAGGCGTGAACCGCCGGAGGATCGCCATGACCTCTCGCGACGCCTGCTGATATCGCCGTCCGTCGACCGGCAGGAACACGCCATGCGGGCACCGGCGAAACGCTTCGGTGACGGACATCGCCGAGTGGACGCCGTAGGCCCGCGCCTCGTACGACGCCGCGGACACGACGCCGCGCCCGGGCGGCACACCACCGACGATGACCGGCTTGCCGCGCAACTCCGGACGATCGCGTTGTTCGACGGCAGCGAAGAACGCGTCCAGGTCGACGTGGAGGATCGTCCGCATCGCCCTCATCGTCGATCGATGGCGCGCCAGCTAGAACGACACGAAATGCAGGACCTCGATGGCCCAGATACCGTACGCATTGACGAGGATGCCGATGACGATGGCGACCTTCGCCTCGATCGATATGCCACGGCGGAACACCCACCCCAGCATCGGCCAGAGGATCGGCGCGACGTCGAGGATCCGGCGGTAGCCGAACTGCGTCCAGCCGATACCGCCGTGGGTCACCACGAGCGCCAGGCCGGTGACGACCGAGATCCAGCCGTAGATCAACAGCCGATTCCGGCCATGGGCCCTGAACAGCCACAAGAAGATCGGCGTCGTGAGGATCAGCGACGTCCCGATCCAGTTCGGCCGGAACCAGGGGAATTCCTCGACGAAGTCGAACGTCTTGAGGAACATCACGTTGAGGTTTCGCGGGATGTACGACAGGGAGTTGATCCCGTCCGTGTACCAGGACTCGGTCAGGACGCTTTTGCCCTCGGAGTTGAGGACGAGGTTGTACCCGAACTCGGCGGGGTTCCCGAAGCGCGCGATGTTGTAGCCCATCGTCAGGACGATCGGTATCGCGAAGCCGGCGAAGAACGGGATGAGCGTGAGGAACGACCGCGACGACAGCTTCGGCGGCCAGTGGACGGGCCAGCGGCCGTAGAGCGCCAAGTAGAGCGGCATGGTGAGTCCGACTGGCACGCGGGATGCCGCGCCGAGGCCGAGCAGCAAGCCAGCAAGGAACGGTCGCGTCCCGTGGAGCGCCAGAAGCAGCGCCGCCAGCGCGAAGAACACCGCCGAGAGATGGGCGAACAGCCACACGGTGCCCTCGCCGGCAGCCCACCAATGGACGCTGCCGAAGGCGAACGCGGCGAGCAGCCAGCAGCGTGACACCGGCGCGACATCGAGCTTCACGAAGATGAGCCAGAGCAGCAGGATGTTCGCGGCCCCGATGATCGCAGCGGCGATGCTCTGGTCGACGCTCGGACCGAACAGCGCCACGACCGGGAGCACGAACAGGACCGGGGCCGGCGGGTACGGCATATAGCCGCCGCCGTTCGGACCCGGGGCGTGCTCTAGGTAGCCGAACTCCGGGCCGATGTACAGCTTGCCGTGCAGCATCGCGTCCGCGAGCGGCACGAACCCATCGAGCTCGACGCGGGCGGGGTTCGTCGCCCAATAGATGACGCCCGCGAGGATCGTCAGGATGAAGACGAAGGCGCGGTCGTCACGCCGGATGTCGCGGATCGACTGCCACCACGCCTCAGTGGTGTCGGCTGAGCGCGTGGCGACGGCAGGCGACGTCACGGCGTCATAGCCGGCGATGCGTCACGGAACGCCGGCTGCGGCATGGCGCGGATGGTATACCGCGGTCAGGTCGCCCGAAGTTGACCCGGACGTAGGCCCCGGGTCAGCCCTTGGGCTCGACGACGATCGTCACTTCCGGCGTCATGCCGGCGTAGACCTTCACCGCCACCTTGTACGTGCCGAGCGACTTGAGGGGCTCCTCGAGATCGATCTTGTGACGGTCCACCTCGATCCCGCGCCGCGCCAACGCGTCCGCGATGTCCTTCGACGTGATCGAGCCGTAGAGCTTGCCGCCCTCGCCGACCTTCACACCCATCGTGAGCGTCGTCGAACCGATGCGCGTCGCAGCGATCTCGGCCTCCTCCCGCTCCTTCTTGCGCTTGTCCTCGCGGCTGGCGATGTCGTGCTGCCACGCGCGGTAGGCGCCGCCGGCGGCCGGGACCGCAAGCGCCTGCGGGATCAGATAGTTCGTCGCGTAGCCGTCGGCGACCTGCTTGAGCTCGCCGCTCTTACCGAGCTTCGCGACATCCTTGGTCAGGATGACCTTCAAGTAGTGGGCTCCTCCTTGTTGATCCACGCGCGCGTGCGAGGCACGACGCCGGATCGATCGATGGCACGTCCGGCGGCCGAGATCAGGCCGGGGACGCGGCGGATGGTCCGACGGACGGGACCGGGCGTCAAGCGCCGGATCTGCGCGACGTCGCGATCGAAGGCCACGCGGTCGATCGCGAGATCGTCGAGCTTCTCCTGGAGGAGCTCGGGCGGGACTCCATCGAGGAAGACGTCGACGGCCAGCACGACGATGACAAGGTCGTCGAGGCCACCGATGATCGGGATGCTGTCCGGGATGAGGTCGCGACCGAGGACCAGGTAGCCGGCGGCGGCCCCGAGCATGACCTTGCGGTCGGCTGGCATCCGGTCATCGATGACCAGGGCGCCGATGAGGCGCGCGTAGTCGGGCACGCGACTCGCGACCGGCAGGAACGCAAGCAGAGACACCACCCGGCTGATGCTCGCCCGCCCGATCCCGCGCCTGCTCGCCACGCTCGTCGACCTCCTGTCCGTAGGGACCGGGAAGTCTACCAGTCATCCTCGCCCACTCGGACGAGCGCTCTTGACATCGAACGTCCGTTCGGTATGATGCCTCGCAAGGAGGCGCGAGTGACGAAGCACGACGCCGAACGAAAACTGAGGATCCTGGACTTCATCGCCGCAACGCTCCGCGTACGCGGTTATCCGCCGTCGGTGCGCGAGATCATGCAGGCGGTGGGCCTCGCCTCGACGTCGGCCGTCCATCACCACCTCCAGATGCTCGTCCGCGAGGGGTATCTCGAGCGCGGCGAGGGTCAGAGCCGAGCGATCAGGCTTACCCCTCAGGCCGCGATCCGTCTCGGGCTGTCGAGTGAACTGGTCCCTCAAGCGACGACGGCCGATTCACGCGTCGTGCCGATCATCGGGGAGATCGCCGCAGGCGGACCGATCGAGGCGTATCAAGACGCGTCCGAGACTCTGGCCGTCCCCGACATGCTCGCCCCGAGCGGCGACGCGTACGTGCTTCGCGTCCGCGGGGACTCGATGATCGAGGCGCACATCGCGGACGGGGACTTCGTCCTGATCCGCCCTCAGTCGACCGCGCGGAACGGGGACATCGTCGTCGCCCAGGTCGAGGAGAACGCGGTCACGCTGAAGCGGTTCTTCAAGGAGAAGGACAAGATCCGACTCCAGCCGGCGAACCCAGAGTACGCACCGCAGTTCTATGACGATGTGCGGATCCAGGGCAAGCTCATCGGAGTCATCAGGAAACTGGACTGACGGCGGGGCGAAGGGACGCCCGATGCCGTCGTTGACTCCCTCCGCACGTCGCTCACGCACCTTTGTGCGCTCGCTCCGCTGCTCGGTCGTCGCCTCGGCCTCGAACGTCCTACGCCCCGTTTCTCAATTCGAGGCCTATCCACTGACTTTCCACAGAGCGCTAACCGGGGGCCGGCAAGTCGTGGACGGGGTTGGGGGATAAGCCTCTTTCCAGCGGAGTGGCCCGGGCACGACAGTCAGTCGTCACAACCGTCACGCAGTCTCGGGGACCATGATCGACCGCCTTCCGCCGCAAAGCCTTGAGGCCGAGCAATCGGTGCTCGGCGCGATCCTCATCGACCGCGATGCCGTCGTCGAGGTCGCCGAATTCCTGCGACCCGAGGACTTCTATCGGCAGGCGAACGGCCGGATCTACGCTGCGATCCTCGACCTGTTCGAGCGGCGCGAACCCATCGATATCGTCACGGTCGCCGAGGCGCTGGAACGGCGTGAGGATCTCGAGTCAGTCGGCGGTCGAGCCTACCTGTCGAGCCTCTCGAACGAGACACCGACGGCCGTCCACGCCGCCCAATACGCTCGGATCGTCGAGCGCAAAGCCGTCCTCCGGAACCTGATCGGAGCGGCGGGGCGGATCGCCGGCATCGGCTATGAGGACCCAGCCGAGATCCAGGAGGCGATCGACCGCGCTGAAGCCGAGCTCTTCGCAGTCAGCCAAAAGCGCATCGACGCGGGGTTCAGCCCCCTCAAGTCGCTCCTCCACGACGCCTACGATCGGCTCGATTACCTGCACACGCATCGTGGGGAGATCTCCGGCGTCCGCACCGGTTTCACCGACCTCGACACGCTGACGACAGGGCTTCAGCCGAGCGACCTGATCATCGTGGCGGCCCGCCCGTCGGTCGGTAAGACGTCGTTCGCGCTCAACGTCGCGGAGCACGCCGCGGTCAGGGAGCGGAAGAGCGTCGGTGTGTTCAGTCTCGAGATGAGCAAGGAGCAGCTCGTCCTGCGCCTACTGTCGAGCGTCGCGAACATCGACTCCCAGAAGCTCCGCACCGGGTTCCTCGACGAGCTCGACTTCACCAGGATCGCGCCCGCCATGAACTCCCTCTCCGAAGCGCCGATGTACATCGATGACACGCCGAACATCAGCGCGATGGAGTTGCGGACGAAGGCCCGTCGCCTGCAAGCCGAGTCCGGGCTCGACCTCGTGGTCGTCGACTACTTGCAGCTCATGCAGGCGACGACGAACAACAAGGATGCGAACCGCGTCCAGGAGGTGTCGGAGATCTCGCGCGGGTTGAAGGCCCTCGCGCGCGAGCTGTCCGTGCCGGTCATCGCGCTTTCACAGCTGTCGCGTCAGCCCGAGATGCGAGAGTCGAAGGAGCCGCGGCTCTCCGACCTCCGCGAGTCCGGCGCGATCGAACAGGACGCCGATCTCGTCTGCTTCCTCTGGCGCGACAAGGAGCGCGGATCAGACGATCAGGAGACCGACGGCGAAGTCGTGAACCTCAAGCTCGCGAAGCACCGCAACGGCCCGACCGGCGAGATCCAGCTCTGGTTCAAGAAGCGCCAGACGCGGTTCGTGTCGTACGCGGGGGAGCGTTTCGCCGAGGTCAGCTAGGTAGCGGGCCCGACTCGGATGGCCGCAGCGATCCGGCCGTCAACCCTCGTATTCGAAGCCGATCTTCAGCTCGACGCGATACTCGACGATCTCACCGTCCTCGACCGTCGCCGACGACTTCACGACCTCGACCGTCTGGATGTTGCGCACCGTCTTCGAGGCGGTCGCGACGGCCTGCCGGGCTGCGTCACTCCACGACCGTGGGCTCGTCCCGACCATCTCGCGGATGATGATCACGCCCAACGCGCACCTCCCTGGTCTCGCGACGTTCGTCGCCTAACGAGCGGCCATCATGCCACGAGGCCGACCCAGACCCGGACTCGCCGGCGGATCGGCCTCGGAGCCAAAGGCTGGCTCGCGTTACGCGTCCGGGTCGTCCGGCAGGATCGGTCGCACGGCCAGGATGTACGGCTTGCTGTCGGAACCCTTGATCGGTGTCCCGAAGAAGCCACCTTCGGCGTTCTTGATCCCGAGCGCCGCGACCTGTTCGGGCGTCAGCGTCGCGTGCGGGAACTGGAGTCCATTCGGATCGGCGTCCGGCTTGAAGTCCTTGACCGCGAGGTCGGACCAGGGCCAGGCCACCGTGTCGGGAGCCGCCATCCCGCCGCCGTCGACGAGCGTCGCGCGGTAGGCCTTCGGCTCGTAGACCGCCGTCTCGATCGACCCGCCCTGGTCGAAGTCGGCGAGACGATCAGCGAGCTTCTTGAAGGCGGCCCGGGCCGGGCCATCGGGATTACTCGGATCGACGTCCATCCCCAGCGCCATGATCGAGACCGCCTTCTTGATCCCGCCAGCGTCGATCGTGAAGACGGTGGTGCCGGCGTCCGCGACCATCGGGTTGTCGTAGTTCGGCCGCGCCCCGGCGAGGCCACCTTCACCCAAGGCGAGCGTCAGAAGCTCGACGACCTGGTCCTCGCTGAGCTTCGCCGTGCGCAGCGGGTTGAACGGCATCGTCGAGCCCTGGGCTGCCGGCGCCTCCTTCAACGGGTTGCGGAAGATCACCGTCCCATCGCCATACAGGGTGAAGATCGGGGCCTGTGCCGCGCTGTACCCCGCCATCATCAACCCGCCTCCCTCGTCGTACCGGAGGAGCACGTCGGTGGGGCCCGTCTTGTGGTCGATGCCCCCGGCTGCGGAAGGACTCGGCGCGTCGGTCACGCTCGACGACGGCGCAATGGACGGCGCAGCACTCGATGATGCGGCGGGGGCTCCGCCGCTACTACACGCCACGACATTCATCAGGATGAGGGGCGTAACGGCGAGGGACGCCAGACGGCGTGGTTGGTTCGACATGCCAGCCGGACGGCGATTCCCTCCGCACGGTTCCGAAACGAACCTAAGAAATCTGCCAAAAACCCTTGACGCCGCGCGTATCTTCTCGGCTAGACCCGGGCTCCGCCCGGACCGGACCGGGCGCGCAGTCCCCCTACTGCCCCGCGCGCCCGAACGCCGTTCCGCGCGGACCGCGCACCGGGCCGTCACGGCGTCCCAGCGTAGGAGGGTCTGGAGAGCGTGTACCAGGATCGCACTTTGTCCTGTCGTGACTGCGGAGAGGAGTTCACCTTCTCTGCCGGCGAGCAGGCGTTCTTCGCCAGCAAGAGCCTGGTGAACGATCCGCAGCGGTGCCCGTCCTGTCGGGCGGCCGCCAAGCGCGCGCGGAATAACGAGGGACCGCGCGAGTTCCATGCAGCGATCTGCGGCGCCTGCGGGGGTCAGGCCGTCGTGCCGTTCGCGCCACGGAACGATCGCCCGGTCTACTGCAGCTCATGTTTCGACAAGGTCCGGGCGGGCACGTTGGGAACGCCGACGGCCGTCTGACGTATCGACCGCGTCCCGACGAGGCCGGCTCACCGGATATCCCGATCAGGGTCGGCCTCGCCGTCTTCCGAAGCTCGCGGCTCGCAGCTAATCGCCGGTTGAGCGCCTGACGCCACCATGGCGGCATGCCCGACCGCCCCTCGCTCGGCTCCGTTGACACGGCGCGCGAGCGGTCGATATCGTTCGCGCCCCCTGATCCCCGCCGGTCTCCGCACCAGACAGTGGCCCGTCAGCCGATACCCGTAGGGCCCGGCCACATCGCCGGGATGACGCCGTCCAGGAGTGCCCACCTGAGCGACGAAGTCAGCGGCTACCCGATCCAGATCGCGAAGGTCCAGCGTCCAGCACTCCGTGACGAGACGCTCGAGCGACGACGCCTGCTCGACTGGCTGCGCGCCAAGATCCACGGTCGCGTCGTCCTCGTACTCGCCGACGCCGGGTATGGGAAGACGACGCTCCTCGCCGATTTCGCCCGACGCACCAGGATGCGAACACTCTGGTACCGGCTCGATCCCGACGACCGCGACTGGGTAACGATCCTCCACCACCTCGTCGCCGCGGGCCGTGAGCACGACCCGACGTTCGCACCGGGAACGGCAGCGGCGCTGGCCGATGTCGCGAACGCCGGAACCACACGCGAGGCGGCGCTGGCGACGTTCATCGAGGAACTGCCCGCGATCGCCGGCTCCGGCGCCGTCCTGATCTTCGACGACTTCCACCTGGTCGACGACGCGCCCGACGCTCGCGTCATCGCGCGTGAGCTCGTCGCCCGTGCGCCGGAGCGGATGACCGTCGTGTTCGCCAGTCGAAGACCGCCAGCGATCCCTTTGTCGAAGCTGCGATCCGTCGGCGAAGTCGCGGAACTCGGCACCGACGAGCTTCGCTTCGACGCGGCCGAGACTGCACAGCTGTTCACCGAGACCTACGGGCGGCGACTCGACCCGGACGTGCTCGAGGATCTCGCGGTGCGAACGGAAGGCTGGATCGCGTCGCTGCAACTCGTCCAAGCGGCGCTGCGCGATCGATCCCCGACGGAGATCCGCCGCTTCGTCCGAACGCTCAACGGGGCTGATCACGACCTCTACGACTACCTCGCGGAGGAAGTCGTCGGTGATCTCGACGCGGAGCTCCAGCGATTCCTGATGGAGACGTCGATCCTCCAGGTCGTGACCCCAGAGCTCGCCGAGGTCGTGTCGGGTCGAGACGCACCGGACGTGACCCGCCTCACGACCGCCGCTGAACGGCTCACCCTGCTGAGTCGGCTGTCAGGAGCACCGCGAACCCATCAGCGTTACCACCCGCTTGTTCGCGGCTTCCTCGAGGCGCGACTCCGGTCGCTGGATGGCCCCGATGCGGTCGCCGCCTTGCATCGACGAGCCGCCATCGCCTCCGCGAGTTCTGACTGGAAGACCGCCGCGCATCACTATCGGGAGGCCGGGGATACGGAGGCGATGCTCGGCGTCGTCGCGGGCGCGATCCCGACGATCATGGGCAACGGGCAATACGCGCTCGCCGAGGCCTTCATCGGGCCGATCAGCGAGGAGCGTCGACCGGCCGGATTCGACTTGATCCTGAGCCGCGTGGATATGCAGCAAGGCGATTACGAAGCGGCGATCGCGGCGAGCCAAGCCGTCCTCGACTCGGGTGTCGAAGACGCGGTCCAACGCGACCACGCTCTGCTAAACCTGTTGGCCGCGAACTTCAACTTTGGAAACGGCGAGCTTGCGCTTGAGCTCGCGACCAAGCTTGAGCGCACCACTTTTGACCCGACCCTCCGTGCTATCGCGGGCGTTAGCGCGGCGATTCTGACCGCTGGCTCTGAGGCAGACGTCGACGCGATCAATCGGCGACTCCGCGC
>DASSZA010000220.1:0-15922 GCA_035703005.1 Candidatus Limnocylindrales bacterium
ATCGACTGCCCCGGCTTCCTGGCAGAGTTCAGCTTCGCGGAGCTCGGTCCTGAGAACTTCGCCCCAGTGGAGTCCGGGGAGCTGGTGCCCCCGCCTGATCTCGCGTCCTGAGCGCGTCGTTGCCGGCCGTGCGTGGCTGGATCGACCACCGCCCCGCGGGAGCCTCGCCTAGAGGTTCCCGCGCTTCGCCTGCTCGCGCTCGATCGCCTCGAAGAGCGCCTTGAAGTTCCCAACCCCGAAGCCGTGTGAGCCGTGCCGCTCGATGATCTCGAAGAAGAAGGTCGGGCGGTCCTGGACCGGCCGCGAGAAGATCTGCAGGAGATAGCCCTCCTCGTCGCGGTCCGCCTCGATGCCGAGCTCCTCGAGCGTCTCCATCGGGACGCCGACGTCGCCGACCCGGTCCCCGAGCGTCGCGTAGTACTCGTGCGGCAGCCCGAGGAACTCGACGCCGTTGTCGCGCAGCCGGCGAACGGTCCCGACGATGTCCTCGGTCCGCAGCGCGATGTGCTGGCAGCCCGGTGATCGATACCAGTCGAGATATTCCTGGATCTGGCTCTTCTTCTTGCCGGTGGCAGGCTCGTTGATCGGGAACTTGATCCGGCCGTTGCCGTTGGTCATGACCTTCGACATCAGCGCGCTGTAGTCGGTATGGATGACCTTGTCGTCGTAGTGGATCAGCTGGGCGAAGCCGAGCACGTCGCGGTAGAAATCGACGAAGGCGTCCATCTGGCCCAGCTCGACGTTGCCGACGCAGTGGTCCACCTCGAGGAGGCTGAGGCCACCGGCCGCCTTGGGCGGTGACTTCACCTTCCTGTAGCCCGGGGCGAAGACACCGTGGTAGTCGCTCCGGTCGACGAATGAGTGCAACACCTCTCCGTACGTCCGGATGGACGCCTTGCGGAGCGTCCCGTCTTCTCTCCCGTCGATCTCGGTCGGCTCGAGGGCCGATCGCGCGCCGCGCGATGTCGTCTCGCGCCACGCTGAGGCGACGTCGGCGACACGGAAGGCGATGTCTTGGACGCCGTCGCCGTGCTCACGGACGTGCTCGGCGATCTCGCCATCGGGTGTGAGCGGGGCCGTGAAGACGAATCGGATGTCGTTCTGGACCATCACGTAGCTCGCGCGGTCACGGACCTTCGTCTCGAGCCCGCAGAACGCGACGGGCGTGAAGCCCCACAGGGCTCGGTAGTACGCGGCGGCCTGGCGGGCATTGCCGACCCAGAACTCGACGTGGTCGATCCCGTCGAGCGGCAGGAAATCGGCGGCTTTCGCATAAGCGTCCGCGTCGACCCGGGCGCCGGCCTGGTTGGCCGCGCCCCGCGACAGCGTCTCGGTCATCGCGCTTCTCCGCTGCATGCGCGTCCGGCCCCGCCCGCCCGCGGGCGTCGAGGCTTGTCAGTGGCGCCATCGTACGCCCGGCATGCCACACTGGCGGCATGGACGACGTCGAACGCATCGCGGCTGCACGAAAGGCATACGCGGACCTCGCCCCCCGCGTCATGGCGGGCGAACCGTGGCAGCTCGCCGAGGACTACGGGACGGGTCCCGAGGCGTCATGGGGGCCCCGCGAGGTCCTCGCGCACGTCGAGGAGATGCTGCCGTTCTGGCTCGGCGAGATGGAGCGGGTGATCGACGGCGATGGCGCAGCACCAACGCCGTTCGGCCGGACAGCGGATGATGCCGTCCGTCTCGGGATCATCGATCGCGATCGAAGCCTCCCGTTGCGCGTGTTATTCCAGCGCGTCGATGACGGCCTGCGGGCGTGGCAGGAGCGGCTGCCGACCTTGACGGACGAGGAGCGGGGCCGGATCGGCGTCCATCCACGCCTCGGCGAGATGCCGGCGCCCGCGATCCTGGATCGGTTCATCACCGGCCACGCCGAGGACCACATCGCCCAGCTGAACGACATCCTCGCCGCGCGGGTCTGACGCCGGGCGACCGTGTTCGTCATCGTCGCGATCCCGATCGGGGTCGTGATCGGGCTACTCGTTGGCGGTCGGATCGAGCGGCTCTCGCGGCTGCAGTTCCGATGGGCATGGCTTGCCGTCGCCGGCCTTGCGATCCAGATCGTGCTGTTCTCGACGTCGATCGCGGACACGTTGCGGCCCGGCGTCGGTGAGGCGATCTACGTCGCTTCGACGGGGATGGTGCTGATCGCGGTGTGGCGAAACCTCGCCGTGCCCGGCCTTGCGCTGGTGGCGGTCGGTGCGATCTCGAACCTGGCCGCGATCGTGGCGAACGACGGCGTGATGCCGACGACGGTCGAGGCGTTGCGGACTGCCGGGATGGCGACCGAGCCGGGCTTTTCGAACAGTGCGGTGCTGCCCGATCCCGCGCTCGCCCCGCTGACGGATATCTTCGCGATCCCTGCGGCCCTGCCGCTGGCCAACGTGTTCAGCATCGGCGACGTCCTGATCGCCGTCGGTCTGATCGCGACGATCGCCCTCGGGATGCGCCGCGCCGATCCGGAGACGCGCACGGCCTGACCACTCGCGTGCGTTGCCGCGACGACGACCGGTGCATGCACGCAACCCGTTCCGCTCGAGTCACACCTGACTAGTACTGATGGCCTATGGCTCCGACCCGGCGGCCCCTCGTACGTTGCGGACCGGGAACACCGTCCGTTCCCGAACCATCGACAAAAGAAGGAACCACGATGAAGAACATCATCAAGTCGGGGACCTTCCGGACGCTCATGCTCCTGTCCGCGCTCGCCAGCTCCGGCCTCGTGCTGGAAGCGGCGCGCCGCTGGTAGTCCGACCTCCGGATCGTCCCGCAGCCGGCACCTTGCCGGCTCGAGAGAAACCCGAACGACCGTCCCTTCAACGGACGGTCGTTTCGATTCCGTGAGTGCGGCTGCGTCGCTCCCTACTGCCCCTCCCCGTCGGGCGGCATGTGCGTCGTGATGAACCGGTAGATCCGCTCGAAGGCGTCGCGACGGTTCTCGCGCCGCTCCCAGCCGTGCGCCTCCTCGTCGTACCAGTGCACCTCGTAGGTCTTGTCCTCGATCTCGAGCGCCTCGACCATCCGCTCGGTCATGAGCGGCACGACACGCTTGTCCTTGCGACCGTGAAGGATCAGCACGGGCGCCTCGATGCGTTCGGCACCGTACACGGGCGATCCGCGGCGGTACGCCTCCGCTCGTGCCGGATCGTCGGGCCCACCCATCATCTTGTGCAGGTCGAGCCGACCGACTCGATCGCCGTGCCGATAGCTCTCGGCGATCTCGGAGTCGCCGTAGAGGTCCACACCGACGGACCAGAGCGTCGGCTCCTCGACGAGCGACGTCAGGACCATGTAGCCGCCGTACGAGCCGCCGAAGATCCCGAAGCGGCCATCGGACCAGGGCTGGTCCGCGGCCCATCTCGCCGCATCGACCATGTCCTGGGTGTCGGCGTGGCCCCACTCGCCGTGGTTGCCGTGCCGGAACGCGCGGCCGTATCCGGTGGAGCCGCGGAAGTCGACGTCAAGGAAGGCGTAACCGGCGTTCGCGAGCAGGAGCTTGAACGGCTGGAAGATCCGATAGGCCTGCCAGGTCGGTCCGCCATGCGGGTAGAGGACGGTCGCGACCTTGCGGCCACCGCGCCTCCCCGTCGCGTTCGCCGGTCGCCATAGCGTGCCCTCGATGCGTAGCCCATCCCGCGCGTCGAACGCGACGCGCTCTGCCGTGGGAACGCGCGTGCCGGCCATGGCCGCAGCAAGGACCGCCGGTAGGGAGTTCGTGATCTGGCGCGGGCGCGACCCGTCGGGGGCGACACCCGGAACCGGGAGCAGCCACAGGTCCTGGGGCCGACGCTCGCTCTCCCCGATCGCCGCTACCCACCCGGAATCCGCGAGCCAGCCGACCGCCCGCCAGACTCCGTCCCACGGCACGATCTTCGTCGCCTTCGTGGACGCGCTGAGCGTCCGAGGCGTCTTCGGTGGTCGACCACGCCCTCGTTTCGGCGGACCGGCGCCGAGGTCGCGGACGACGAGGTCCACGAGGCCATCACGAACCTGTATGTGCACGACTCGCCGGCCATCGGGAGAGGGCAGCGGCACGAAACCGTAGGCGCCGGACGGCTCGCCGTGCTCGCGCTCGCCGTCTGTGATCGCGATCCGATCGCGCCCGTCTGCGGACCTCCGGATGACCTGGAACCAGCCGTCCTCGTCGCTGACGTAGACGAGAGACCCGTCCGGGGCCCAGCGGGCGCCGGTGTCATGGCTCCCGGCGCCGGCCACGATCCGGCTCTCGCCGGTCGAGACGTCGACGAGGGCGATCTGCGAGGTGGTCAGGTCGTCCGGAGCTTGCTGGCCGGTGACCGCGAGCTGCGCTCCGTCGGGCGACCAGGCGAGCCCGTCGACATCGAAGCCGGCGCGTGTCAGCGGCGTTGCTATCGGCGCACGCGGTTCGCGCTGCGGCCGACCTCTACGCGGCACAGGTGCATCGATCAGCCAGACCTGGCTCCAGCCCCGGCGTCGCGAGATGAACGCGAGCCGACGACCATCCGGCGCCCAGCGCGGGTCGCGCCCACCGCCGGGCTTGCCGACGACCTTCGTCAGCCGCGACCCATCCGCCTCGACGATCCAGATCTCGTCGTCCCTGACGAACGCGAGCCGGCGACCGTCGGGCGACCATTGGGGATCGGCGACAGGCTTCTCTGACGCCGTCACCTGGACGGGCGGTGTGCCGGTCCCACGCAAGGACAACGTGAACAGCTGCCGGCTCCCGGCCGCTTCGGCCGTATAGGCGACGACCCGGTCTCGCGGATGCAGGCGGAACTCGCGCGGCGAGTCGACCGCGACGATCGCCTCTATCGTCAGCCCCGAACCGCCGGTCGCCGGAGCCTGCGTCGATCCGTCGGTCATCAAGCGGGCGGCCAGCCGAGCGCGACGCACCAGCGTCCAGCCATCGCGAGGTGCTTGCGCACGTGCCCGTGATGGCAGTCGTACACCCAGCTCCAGCCGTCGGGCGACCGGAGCTCCTCGACGCTCATCGAACGAGCGGCATCGAGGAGGCGCGCATGCGCGCTGTCGTAGCGGCGGAGCGTCTCGGCCGGCGACTCGTGACGCCGCTCTGCCACGTGGCGTTCATTCCAGGCGTCGACACCCTCCTCGGGATCCGAAAGCCAGACGCCCGAGTCGCGATAGACGTCGATCGCGCGGGCGCCCTCGTCCATCCAATCGGCCAGGTGGGCGACGTGGTCGCGCAGCGTCCAGCCCGGGGTCACCTCGCGGCCCAGCCAACGTTCGCCGACGAGCGGTCGGACGAGCTCGTCGAACAGCGCATCGATCGCGGCGACATCGGCGGCCAGCCCGGCGTGATCGGCCGGACGCGGATCGGCGATGAACGGATCACCGTCGACCTGCCGGTCCCGGAGCACATCGGCCCACGGCTCGATGATCGTCAGATGATCGAGGTAGTGGCCGTGCAGGGTCATGTACACCCAGCCCCACGCGTCGTCACCGCGCAGGAGTTCGAGCGTCAGGCGGTGCGCGGCGTCGAGCAGGCGAGGTCGGGCTGCACCTAGACGGGCCAGGATCGCGGCGCGCGGCATCGTCGTCCACGGCGCTCGGCGACGTTCGTTGAACCGGTCGAAGTCACCACCGTCGTAGTCGTCGTCGGAGGGCCAGTGGCCGGTCTGCAGCGCCGTTCCCACATAGTCGATCGCGAGCTCCTGCCAGTCAGCGAGGTGGCCGACATGTTCGGCCATCGACCAGTCAGGTCCACCCGCGTCCGACGGTGCCGCGCCGGGAAGATGCCAGGCCGCTTCATCGAGCCCGGCCCACGTCGAGAGAAGCCGATCCCACAGGGCCGCTTCGTCAGCCCAGAGGTCTCGCGCCGACGAGCGCAGATCGAGAGTGCGCGACTCGCCAAGGGGGGCGCGGCGGAGGTCGACCGAGGTCGCTGTGGGGGTCGTCCCGATGCTCCCGGTCACGACGAAGGCCGGCCCGCGTCGTCGATCGACTCGAGACGCGCCTCGAGTTGATCCCCGAGCTCGACGGTCCGGCGGAACGCCGCCCAGACCGCCTCCGATAGGACGGTTCGAAGGCGTCCGCTCTCCAGCTCGTGAAGCGCGGCCGCAGAGGTGCCACCCGGGGACGTGACCATGTTGCGCAGCTCCGCCGGATGCATCCCGGATTGGCGCGCGAACAGCGTCGAGCCCTCGAGCGTCTCGATCACCAGATCGTGGGCGATGTGACGGGGGAAGCCGAGATGGACCGCCGCGTCGATCAGCGCCTCCATGACGAGGAACACGTACGTCGGCCCCGTGCCGCTCACGGCGGTCGCCATCGCGACCATCTTCTCGTCATCGACCTCGAGCTGATGGCCGAGCGCGCCGAGCAGCGCGGCGGCCTGCGCTCGCTGTTCGTCGGTCGTGGCAGGCGTCGCATACCAGACCGAGACGCCCTTGCCGAGGCGGGCCGGAGTGTTCGGCATGCTTCGGACGACCTGATCGTGACCAAGGATCCCGGTCAACGCCTTCGTCGTCGCGCCGGCAAGCACGCTGAGCACCAATTGTCCCTGCCGGAGGTGCGGGCCGATGTCCTGCCCGACTCGCTCGAGCATCTGCGGCTTGATCCCGAGGAGGATGACATCGGCGTCCCGCACCGCGTCGGCGTTAGCGCCGACCGTGCGGATGCCGTACTCGCGCTCGAGCGCCTCCCGGCGTTCCGCGCGCGGATGGCTCGCGACGACGCGATCGGGAGCGACGAGACCGTCACGGAGCAGGCCGGCGATCATCGCCTCGGCCATCACGCCGGAACCGACGGTCGCGATCGTGGCGTTGGAGAGAGGCGGCACGGCGGGAGTATAGCCACGGCCTCGGTAGCGCTCTTCGAGGCTGCGACGGGATGCTGATACGGTCGGGTCCGCGCCACCGGTCATCACTTGCTGGAGGGAGGCATCGATGGGTGGGCCTGTTCTTCACGTCCGCCGTGGCGGGCTTGCCCTATGTGCGGCCGTGCTGGTCTCGTCGTGCGGTGGGTCCGCGCCACCGCCTGCGGCAACCTCGGCGACGAGCTCACAGCCGTCCGCGAGCGCATCGCCGCCGAGTGCATCGCCTTCGACCTCAGCGACGCAGTCAGCGGCAGCTTCCTCGGCGGCTGCAGCCGGCAAGCTCTGTGCCAAGGAGTTCGAGGCGTGCGCGTTGCCGGCCGGGACCTATCGAGCCGCACCGTTCGAGCCCGGATTCACCTTCGCGGTCGAGGGCGATGACTGGGCCAACCAACGCGCCTGGCCGCATGGCGGCGGCGTCAACAACACCGACGGTGCCTTCTTCTGGATGACCGGGCCGATGACCGGGAACATCGACAACAAGCCCGTCAAGGTCGGCGACACGGCAGATGCATTCGTCAAGTTCCTTCGACTGCCCAAGGACTGGGTCGTCGACGAACCACGTCCGATCACCATCGATGGCGTCACCGGGGTTTCGGTCGACACGGTCACCGGTCCGAAGGCCCGTGAGGGCCTGCTGAACTTTCCAGAGGACGCGTTCAACACGGATCCGAAGGAGAAGATCCGCTGGATCGTCCTCGAGAAGGACGGTAAGACCGTCGTCTTCCTGCTCGATTCATTCAAGGAAGCGAATTTCGACGCGGTCAGCGCACGCGTCCAACCCATCATCGACAGCGTCAGATGGGAGTGATCAGCCGGCCTTCGCTGTTCCGAGCAGGAAGAACCGACCGGTCGTCGTGATCTCGGCGCCAGTGAATCCAGCCTCGCTGAGTGCATCGGAGAGCTGCGCCGGCTCGTAGAAGACCTTGACGATCGTGAACTCACGACCGTCGTCGAGCCGGCGCCCTGCCAGGTCGTCGGCCGGGGTCGGATGGTCGATGGCGCCGGACGCGGGATCGCCGAGCGAATCGATGAACGCGAGGCGTCCACCGGGCTTCAGCCACCGGCGACACAGCGCGAGGAAGGTCGAGAGGCTCTCACGGGGGACATGGCTCAGCCAGAAGCCCAGGAAGAGCCCGTCGACCTCACGGTCGGGTTCAGCCCAGACGTCTCGAACATGGAGGTGTGCGCGCAGACCGTGGGCGACCAGCCGATCGCGCGCACGATCGAGGGCGGCGGCCGACGTGTCGTAGAGCGACAGTTCGCCGCGGGATGCCAGGAGTGGGGACCACCAGCCGGTGCCCGCCGCCAGCTCGACGAGCGCTCCAGACCACGGCAAGGCGTCGAGCCAACGCCCTGCCCCGTCGAGCTCGGCGTTCCAGGCCGCGTCGTGGATGGCGCCGTGCTCATACCGCCCGCGTCGGAGATACCAGTCGTCGTACTCGGGGGCGCGTGCCTCGTAGTACTCGATCATGTCGCGGCCCAGATCCCTGGCCGCACCAGGCGCGGCCTCGGCGACGGCCACCGCCGGGACGGCACCTCGGACATCCTGAGATCCGTGCGCCGCGGCGGCCGCTCCACGCTCCTTGATCGCGGCATGCAGCCGGAAGCGGAGGAACCCGTTATCACCGGCCTTCCCGAGACATTCCGGACAGAGCTGGGCCCAGCCCTCGAGGTCCTCGGCCGTCCGCGTCGTGTGGGTCGTCCCGCACCAGAGGCAGGCGAAGCTCGCCTTGAAGGGCACTCAGCCCACCTCGACCGGCGCCCAGCCCCCGGGCGGCGCGATGTCGACGAAGCCCTCGGGATCCATGATCTCCGCCAGCATCTCGACGCCATCGATGACGCGCGGCCCGGGACGCGAGAAGTACGCCGACCCGTCGAGGGCGAACACCTGCCCCGACCGCGCCGCGGCGAGTTCCTTGATCCGCGGTGGTACCGGCGTCCGTGCCCACTCGTCGATCGTCTCGGCGAGGTGGAAGCCGCACGGCATCAGGAACAGCATGTCGGGATCCACCTCGGCGACCTCCGCCCAGGTCGTCGGGTGCGCCTTCTGCCCGTCGGACCCGAGGACGTCCCAGCCACCGGCCCGCCGGATCTGCTCGGGCACCCAGTGGCCGATCGCGAATGGTGGGTCGAGCCACTCGACCGCGACGACACGTACAGGAGCTCGTCCGGCATCGCGCCGCCTGGTCACCCGTTGCTCGACGGCACTGAGACGCTCACGCAACGACTCGACGAGGTCGATCGCGGCATCCTCGACCTCCGTCATCGCGCCGACCGTCGTGATGGTGTGGAAGATCCCCTCGAGCGACGTCGGCTCGAGCGACACCACCGTGATGTCGGCGTCGATGCGTCGCGCGACCTCGTTCACCTCGCGGTAGCTGACCGCACAGACATGACAGAGCTCCTGCGTCAGGATCAGGTCGGGCTCGGTCGCGGCCAGCGCCTCCTCGTCGAGCTCATACAGCGATGAACCGCCATGCATCGACGCCGTGACACGGTCATGGATGTCGCGTGACGAGACGTCGACGAGGTCGTTGACGCTCCGCGTGACGACGGGTTTGCCGATGACCGCGGGCGGCCAGTCACATTCGTGGGTGACGGCGACGAGCTCGTCCTGGAGCCCGATCGCACAGACGATCTCCGTGGCCGACGGGAGAAGGGACGCGATCCGCACCGGACCAGCGTACCGGCAAGCTCAGCGGTGAGCTGTCACCCGCTCACCGAGGTCCGAGGCGGAGGCCCCCGACGCCATCGGCCCGAGGTCTCAGCCGGGCGGCTTGAGTTCGTCGACAGCGGCGCGCGCCGCCGCCTTGTCGGTGTACCAGGTCGCGTCGATGACGGTGTAGTTCGCCCACTCCGGCGGAAGCGACTCCTCGGGGAAGATGGCGTTCACCGGGCATTCCGGCTCGCACGCCCCGCAGTCGATGCACTCGTTCGGGTCGATGTAGAGCTTGCGGTCCACGCCCTCTTCGTAGTGGATGCAATCGACCGGACAGACCGACACGCACGAGATGTCGAGCACGTCGATGCACGGCTCGGCGATCACGTAGGTCATCCAGGTCCTCCTCGAGGTCGGCGTGATGGCGGTGGACGGCGCTTGTGACGCGCCCTGAGAGCGTACCACCGAGCGTGCGGGGGTTCCGTTCGGCGCCGTGTGCCATCCCTCGCGCCGACCTTGACACGTCGGGGGTCCCGTCGCATCGTTCGCCCACCCCGTCACCCGGGCCAGCAGCAGTGAGGGCGCTTGGCCATCGCGACCGACACCCGTCACCCGACCGCGGGCGCCGCGGCAGCGCGCGACTCGGACAAGACACCGGCGGTTCGACTCGAGGGGATCCGCAAGCAGTACGGCGACGATGCCGTGGGGCGACGCGTGGCCCAGTACGTCGAGTCGGGCGGTCAATACCCGGTCGTCGCCGTCGATCGGCTCGACCTTGACGTCGCCGACGGCGAGTTCTTCTCGATGCTTGGTCCGTCCGGCTCAGGCAAGACGACGACCCTCCGGCTGATCGCCGGGTTCGAACGGCCGACCCAGGGCCGGATCCTTCTGCACGGTCGCGATGTCACGTCGATCCCGCCGTTCGACCGCGACGTGAACACCGTCTTCCAGGACTACGCGCTGTTCCCGCATCTCACCGTCGGCGACAACGTCGCCTACGGGCTGATGGTCCGGAAGGTGCCGAAGGCCGAGCGCACGACGCGCGTGGGCGATGCGCTGCGGATGGTCCGCCTCGAGGGCTACGAGAAGCGCAAGCCGAGCCAGCTGTCGGGTGGACAGCGCCAGCGTGTCGCGCTCGCCCGCGCCCTCATCAACCGCCCGCGCGTGCTGCTCCTCGATGAGCCGCTCGGCGCGCTCGATCTCAAGCTCCGTGAGGAGATGCAGATCGAGCTCAAGGCGATCCAGCAGGAAGTCGGGATCACGTTCATCTACGTGACGCACGACCAGGAGGAGGCGCTCACCATGAGCGACCGACTCGCCGTCTTCAACAAGGGCCGGATCGAACAGATCGGATCGCCGGCCGAGGTCTATGAGCGACCCGCCACACGGTTCGTCGCTGGCTTCGTGGGCACGTCCAACCTGCTGACCGGGAACGTCGCCGCGACGATCCTCGGCCGGCCAGGGACGTTCACCATCCGGCCCGAGAAGATCCGGCTTGCCCCTCCGGACGCGACATCTGGTCCGGACGAGACGTCCGCGAGCGGCACGATCCAGAGCGTCGTCTATCTCGGTCCCGATACGCGCTACATCGTCGATCTCGACGCGGGCGCGCGCCTCGTCGTGACCCAACAGAACCTGACGACCACCTCGACCGACGTGGTCGACCAGCAAGGCAAGGCTGTCCGCCTGATCTGGAAGCGACAGCACGAGTTACCCGTCGCCGACGGAACCACCCCAGTGGAGGAGGAACAGCATGCTGAGTAGGAGGATCCTGGCGTTGGCCGGGACCGCGGCGTTGGCGTTCGCCGCGTGTAGCAGTGGCGGCACGGCCACAACAGCGCCCAGCGCTGCGGCGCCGAGCGCCGGGGGCAGCTCCCCGAGCGCGAGCGTTGCGGCCAGTGCGTCAGCCGGCCCGAGCCTGCCGACGGCGGCGGACCTGGGCAGCACCCAGGGCCAGAGCATCAACGTGCTCGCGTGGCCGGGCTATGTCGAGAACGGTTCGACCGACAAGACCGTCGACTGGGTCACGGACTTCCAAAACACGAGCGGGTGCAAGGTCAATCCGCAGATCTTCGGGACGTCTGACGAGGCGTACACGCTCTTCTCGACGAACCCTGAGCAGTTCGACGTCATCTCGGCATCGGGCGACGCAAGCCTGCGGCTCGTCCGCGGCGGGTTCGTCCAGCCGGTCAACGTCGACCTGTTCAAGAGCTACCCCGACATCTTCGACGCGATAAAGGACCAGCCGTACAACACGGTCGATGGGGTCCACTACGGGGTGCCCCACGGACGCGGCTCGAACCTGCTGATGTGGCGGACCGATCAGGTCAAACCGGCGCCGACGACGTGGGCCCAGATGTTCGACCCGGCGAGCGGCTACAAGGTCAGCATCTATGACGCGCCGATCTACATCGCCGATGCCGCCGTCGTCCTCATGACGACCAAGCCCGACCTCAAGATCACCAACCCGTATGCCCTGGACGACACGCAGTTCCAGGCAGCGGTCGACCTGCTCAAGCAGCAGAAGCCGGCCGTCTCGCAGCGCTGGACCGACTATCTCAAGCAGATGGACGACTTCCGGTCGGGAACTTCGAATGTCGGCACGACCTGGCAGATCATCACCAACTTGCTGCAGGGCGAGAAGCCGCCCGTCGCGGTGGACGTGATCAAGCCGCCCGAGGGTGCCACGGGCTGGTCTGACACCTGGATGATCAACTCCAAGACCAAAAACCTTGCCTGCGCGTACGCGTACATCGACTACCTGACGTCGCCCGAGACGAACGCCAAGATCGCCGAGTGGTTCGGTGAGGCGCCGGGTAACTCGAAGTCATGTGCCCTGACGGCTGACAAGAATCACTGCACGATCTTCCACGCCGACGACGATGCCTTCTGGAAGGACGTCTGGAACTGGCAGACGCCGACCGAGGACTGCGTCGACGGGCGGACGGACGTGAAGTGCAAGGGCTTCGACGCCTGGATCGCGGCCTGGACCGAGATCAAGGGCTGAGGCCGAACCGCCGAGCGTGACCTCTAGGCCCGGGGACGACACGTCGTCCCCGGGCCGCACTCATGGCAGGGATGTCCGCACAAGCCGTTCCGGCGACGCGCGCATCGGTGACGCGGCGCGTGTCCACGTGGATGCACGCGCATCCACGGTTCCGACTCGGGCTTCTCCTTGCCCTGCCGCTGCTCTGGCTGGTCGTCGTCTATCTCGGTTCGCTGGGTGTCCTGTTCCTCAACGCGTTCTGGTCGCGTGACCCATTCACGTCGCTCGTCGTTCGCGAGTTCACGCTCGACAACTTCGTCACCCTGCTGACGACCGAGGTCTACCGGACCGTCACGATCCGGACGGTGACGATGGCCCTGCTGGTCACCCTGACCTGCATCGTCCTCGCCTACCCGATCGCCTACTACATGGCCCGCGTCGCGTCTCCGCGAGTCCGCGGGATCATGGTCGTCGCGGTCGTCATGCCGCTCTGGGCGAGCTACCTCATCAAGGCGTATTCGTGGCGCCTGATCCTCGCCGACCAGGGCGTCATCGACTGGCTCCTGAAGCCGCTCGGGCTGAGCACGCCCGGCTACGGCGACCTCGCCGTATGGATCGTGTTCGTCTACCTCTGGCTGCCGTACATGATCCTGCCGATCTTCGCCGGTCTCGAACGCATCCCGAATTCGCTCCTCGAAGCGTCCGCCGATCTCGGCGGCAAGGGCTGGATGACCTTCCGGCGGGTGATCTTCCCGCTGACCGTCCCGGCCATCGCCGCGGGCTCGATCTTCACGTTCTCGCTGACCCTCGGCGACTACATCGTTCCGGGGCTCGTCTCGACGACGCAGTTCATCGGCAACGTGATCTTCGTGAACGTCGCTCAGAACCTGCCGCTCGCGGCGGCGTACTCACTGGTCCCGCTGGCCATCATGCTGATCTACCTGTTCATCGTGCGTCGGTTCGGCGCATTCGATGCCCTGTGAACAGCGGCCGCGCGGCCCGGATCGGCCTGCGTCTCGCGACGGCATTCGTCCTGGCGTTCGTCTATCTGCCGCTCACGATCGTCGTCCTGTACGCGTTCAACGAGAGCGGCACGAACGCCTGGCCGCCGTCCGGCTTCACGCTCCAGTGGTTCGGTGAGGCCCTCGACAACACCGGACTGCAGCAGGCCTTCCTGACATCGGTCCTCTGCGCGATCGGCGCGACGATCATCGCGCTCGTCCTCGGCTGCCTGATCTCGCTCGCGGTCAGCCGGTATCAGTGGTTCGGGCGCGACAGCATCTCGTTCGTCATCCTGTTGCCGATCGCCCTCCCCGGGATCGTCACGGGCATGGCGCTGTCGACGACGTTCTCGTCGCTGAGCGTGCCGCTGGGCATCCTGACCGTGATCGTCGGGCACGCCACGTTCTGCATCGTGCTCGTCTACAACAACGCGATCGCCCGATTGCGACGGACCTCGCGCTCGTACGAGGAGGCGTCCGCCGACCTCGGGGCGCACGTCTTCCAGACGTTCCGATACGTGACCTTCCCGTCACTCCGGTCCGCGCTCCTCGCGGGCGCCCTGCTCGCCTTCGCGCTGTCGTTCGACGAGGTCATCGTCACGATCTTCACGGCCGGCGGCGTGAAGACGCTGCCGATCTGGATCTTCCAGAGCTTCCGGCTCGCGAACCAGGTGCCGCTCGTCAACGTGGCAGGCCTCGTCGCGATCCTGCTCTCAGTGATCCCCGTCTACATCGCGACCCGCGTCAGCTCCGAGGCGGTCAGCGGCAGGACCTGACGGGGCGTCACCAGCGGCGTGCTGCGATGAGCGCCAGGATCGCCGGGAGGAAAACCACGAGCGACGAGCGGATGCGTTGGAACATGACGGCCCGACCTCCGCCGGTTCCCGGCACCGGCCACTCCACAGCCGACCCCATCGAGGAGTGCCCGGTCGAAGCCGTGGCCGCCAGTATCGCCAGGCCCGCTTAGCTGCGACTTATCCGCCTTCGCCGACCATCTGCTATCTTCCGGCATCGTCGAACCATTCGGTGCGACCTAACCATCGGAAGATGCCGAACGAATGACCGTCGCACGTTCCCCTGACATCGCCGCGACCGTCGCCGCCTTCGCGCGGCTGATGGACCGCATGGCGGCAGAACACCAGCCGCCGGCGGACGTGACCATCTCGATGCCGCAGGTCCGCTGCCTGCACCTCATCGCCGGTGCCGGCGAGCTCCGGATGTCGAAGCTCGTCTCCCAACTCGGCGTTTCGATCTCGACCGTGAGCGGCCTCGTGGATCGCCTGGTCGATCACGGGTTCGTGTCCCGCCGCGACGATCCGCTCGACCGGCGACAGGTCGTCCTGTCGCCGACCGCAGCGGGCACCGAGTTCATCGATCGCATGCGCGAGCTGAGCAACGCCCAATTCCGTGGACTGATCTCGCATCTATCGCCCGAGGAGCTTCGGACCGTCCATCGGTCGATCGAGATCCTCACCAAGGCCGCCGACCGCGCGGGCGCCGCCCCCGCCGCCGACTCCCGAAAGGACCCCCGATGAGTCGCCTCTCCGAGCTCGCCGTCTCCAAGCGCAGCGTCACGCTGCTCCTGGCAGCGGCCCTGTTCATCGCCGGCATCTCGGCGTGGGGCAGGCTCCAGCAGGAGCTCCTTCCCGACATCGACTTCCCCGTGATCACGGTGGTCGCGCCGCTTCCCGGCGCATCCGCGACTGACGTCGCGAGCCAGGTCGCGGAACCGATCGAGCGCGCGATCAAGGGCGTGCCACGGCTCGAGAAGCTGCAGTCGACCTCGGCGAACTCGATCGCCTTGCTCGTGGCCCAATTCTCCTTCGGCACCGACGTCAAGGAGACGCAGGCGACCATCGAGGAGAATATCGCCAGCGCCGGGCTGCCGGCTTCGGTCAAGCCGGATGTTTCGGCGTTGAACATCAACGCGTCGCCCGTCGTCATCGCTTCGATCGCGGCGACCGATCCTGACGGTCTCGAAGCCGCTGCGAACATCGCGCGGACGGAGATCGTCCCCGACATCCTCGCCATCGAGGGCGTGGCGAGCGCAGACCTCACCGGCGGGCTCGAGCAGCAGGTACTGATCACCCTCGACCCCGACAAGCTCGCCGAAACGGGTGTGACGGTCGCACAGATCAGCGGCGTGCTCCAGGCCAACCATCTGACACTCCCCGGCGGCACGCTGGCCGCAAATGGCCAGAAGGTGCCCGTGTCGACGACCGGAGAGCTCGGATCGGTCGATGAGATCCGCGACCTCGTCGTCGGCGTCCGCACGCCGGCGATCACGCCGGCCGCGCCGGCCGGCGGATCGAGCCGACCTGGAGCGTCGCAGGCGCCCGCGGCGTCAGGTCAGCCGTCGACCCAGACGAGCCAGCACCCGGCGGCGTCGCCGGCCGCCACCCCAGCCGCGCAACCGACCCCGGTCACGCTCGGTGACCTCGGCACCGTCGAGGTGT
>DASSZA010000001.1:0-4097 GCA_035703005.1 Candidatus Limnocylindrales bacterium
GCCCAGCCGCGGGCCACGTGAGCGGCCTAGCCGCGGCCCACGTGAGCCCCCAGCCATACGCCACGTGAGGCGCCCAGCCGCGCGCCACGTAAGCGGCCGTTGAGTGGCCGCGGCCAGACTCGTATCTGTGAGCACGCGCGAACGGCCGATCGACCGCGGCCATCGCCTGGCGACGGCTGATCGCGTCCGGGTCGGGAACGAGCTCCGCGTGGCACGGCAGATCCTTGGAGAGTCCGTCCATGTCGTCGGCGCTGCGGCCGGGATGTCCGGGATGCATGTCAGCCGCGTTGAGCGTGGGATCGTCCCGACCGTCAGCGTCGACCAGCTGGCACGGCTCGGGGCGGCTGTCGGGCTCGACGTCCGCGTTCGGGCGTATCCGGGCCCAACCACGGTCCTCGATGCCGCCCAGGTCGGGCTGTTGGGTCGATTGAAAGCACGCTTACCGGCGGATCTGAGTTTCCGGACCGAAGTTCCGCTCCAGCTGGTCGGCGACCAGCGTGCATGGGACGCCATGATCGGTCGGCTCGTTGGTATCGGCGAACTGCTGCCGGTCGAGGCGGAGTCCCGACTCATCGACGGCCAAGCCCAGTTCCGCCGCATCAGCCTCAAGCTCAGGGACAGCGGGCTAGGTCATGTCCTCGTCGTGCTCGCCGACACTCGCCGTAACCGCGATGTGCTCGCTAGCTTGGCATCCGTGTTAGTCGCCGATTTTCCGATCGCTCCTCGGCGAGCTCTCGCGGCGCTTTCCGCGGGTCACCACCCGGGCGGATCGGCGATCGTCCTCATGTGAGTAACACCCGGCGTTCCTACGGACGGTCGAACCGAGACCGAGCAGCGGAACGGAACATCAGGCGTTACGCACGACAGCCAAGACCGACGTAGACGACCCCGTCCGGCCGTTCGTCCGCCGATGGGAACGCCCGACGTTACGGGGCCGGGATCGGCCCGTGACGCCCGGCCGGCTCTCGCGCGCCGCCGATGGGAACGCCCGACGTTACGGGGCCGGGATTGGGCCGTGACGCCCGGCCGGATCGGCCCGGCCCGATCGGCCCGCCCGGCTCGCGCCCGGCCGGCTCGCGCCCGGCCGGATCGGCGGCGCGCGCTTGCCCGACCGCGAAGATCAGTGCCGAGTCGTTGCCCAGGGCGGGATCACGTCCGTCGGCATGCCGGGTTCGCCCGGCGCGCGCGCACGGCGGTTCCGGTCACGGGACGATCCCGCAGCCGGCGGCAACCACCCGGCGACCTGCGCCGAGGCCAGTGCCGCGGCGGCCTCCTCCAGCACCGGTGACGACGCGGCGGGCTCGGCTGCTGCTTCCTGGGTGACCGGCTGCGGGAAGAACCCCTCGCCGGGCTGCTGGCGCTCGGGCGGTGCGAAGTCGCGGAACGGGATGAGCTTGCGCTCGAACTTGTCGAGCAGCTCGGGGTGCGTCCGTTCGACCTCGGCAAAGACCCCCTCGAGCTCATCACCGATGAGCTCGTCGCGCTCGATCAGCGCGTTGGCGAGGTGGTGGATCGCGGGCTCCTTCTCGCGTAGCAGCCGTTCGGTCTCCGCGTACAACTCGTCGAGCATCTCGTGCGCCGCGACGACGAACGGCGCCGGCGGGAATTGACCTGGCTGCAGCGGCGCGATGAGCTTCGTGGGGCCCATCCCGAACTGCGAGACGTACCGCACGGCTGCGGCGGTCGCCGCCTGAAGGTCGCTCGACGGCCCCGTCGACAACGTGTCAAGGAACTTGTTCTCGACCACGTGGCCCGCCAGCGAGACCATGATCTGCGTCTCGATCCAGCGTGCGTACATCGACGTGCGCTCTTCGAGCGGCTTCTGCTGCACGTAGCCGAGCGCGTGGCCGCGCCGGATGATCGTCGCCTTCGAAATCCGATACGACGGTCGCAGGTACCGTGCGGCGACGGCGTGCCCGGCCTCGTGGTAGGCCGTCTCGCGTCGGTCGGTGAGGTTCCACGACCGGATCGGCTGCTTGAGGCCCATGGTCCGCTCGTCGGCCGCATCGAGCCAGTCCTTGTAGGTCAGGTACTCGCGGCCTTCCTGATGGGCGTGGATGAGGGCCTCGTTGATGATCGTCTTGATCATGATCGGGGTCCAACCCATCGAGTCGGTCAGCAGCAGCTCCATCGGGATGTCGGGGTCGTGCTGCTTCTTCGACAGGTAGTGCGTGATGATGTCGCGCCGGCCGTCGGAATCGGGCTCGTGGACGACGATCATCCGGTCGAGTCGACCTGGTCGGATGAGGGCAGGGTCGAGGACTTCCGGCCGGTTCGTCGCACCGATCACGAAGACGAGTGGCTTGTCCTCGACGGGGCCACGGACGATGCCGAACCAGCGCAGGATCTTGTAGCGCCAGCGGTCCTCGACCAGGCTCGCGAGCGAGTCCATCTGGTTGAGGAGGGTGTTCAGCCCCTGGCCGCCACCCATCATCATGCCGCCCATCATCATGCCGCCGCTGCTCTGCCCGCCGCGGTTCATGCCGATCGAGTCGATCTCGTCCATGAACACGATGCACGCGCCGCGCTGGCCGCTCGGGGCGTACTTGCGGGCGAGCCCCCGGGCGTCCCGGAACAGCTTCATGATCATCATCTCGGTCATGCCCCAGAACATGCCGCGGATCGAGCTCGCGTCGATGTAGATGAACGGCAGTTCGGCTTCGGCCGCGATGACGGCGGCAAGGAACGTCTTCCCGGTACCTGGCGCGCCAGCGAGGAGCATGCCGCGCGGCATCTCGCCGCCGCGGAGCTCGAACTCGCGGACACCCTTGAGGATCGACACGGTCGACTTGGCGTGCTCGAGGAGGTCCGGCTGGCCGCGGTAGTCGGCGAACGACATCCCGATCTGCGGGTCGTCCGGGGTGACCGTGTACTTGCGAGGCCGCGACAGGAACCAGAACAGGAAGCCGAACTGGACGATGAGGTAGAAGGCGGCGAAGGACAGCTGGAGGGCGAACGCCGGGATCGACGCGATGATCCCGAACACGCTCTGGATGAACGCGACCGTGCCGCTCGAGGCGATGATCGCCGTGAGGACGAGCAGGACGAGGAGCAGGCGCCACAGGTTCCGGTTCCACACGAAACCCAGGTGGCCGAAGAACCCACGAACTGCCGTCATCGGAAACCCTCGATCTTTCCGTCATTCACGAGAATGACTAGGTTGATCGCGAACGGGATGCCATCCTCCCGTTGATAGTGCATCAGGATCTCGGTGGCGGAACGTTTCCCGTCGACCGAGGTGCCGAGCACGTCGACCGAGTCGATGTGCTGGATACCGTACTTCGTCATCTCATTCGTAAGATCGATGTGGGGTGCCTGGTCGAGCGAAGAGCGGATCGAATCCGCGTCGTTCACCGCGAGCGCGGCGATGAACTCCTGGGCCGCCGGCGGCGCAGCCTGACTGGTGACGCCGGGATCGCCCGTGAGGGCGGTCGGTGCCGGTCGGGTCGCGGCGAAGAGGTAGTTGCCGATCGCGATGCCGCCGATCAACAGCGCGATGCCGAAGACGAGCGTCAGCACGGTCCTGACGGCGCCCCCGACCGCTCGACGGCGGGCCATCCGTCGCTCCGCCTTGGCATCGGCAGCGGCCTTCGCGTCTTCGGCCGCCTTGGCTTCCGCGGCCGCGGCATCGCTCGCGGCATCGATCGTCGCGAGGGCTTCCGCGGTCGTATCGGCCGTCTGGACGCCGGTGGTCACCACGGCAGCTTCGGCTGCGACGGGGTCGGCGTCGGGGTCGGCCTCCGCAGCCGCGGCTGCTTCGGCGCTCGCTGCGGCCTCGGGGGTGAGGGACGTGTCGGGGTTCGGCACCGGCTCGTCCGCGGAAGGCGAGAGCACCTCGTCGCGCGCGGGCGCGTCAGGTCGCGCGGCTGTGTCCGGCTGCGCGGCTGTGTCCGGCTGCGCGGGGGCGTCCGGCTGCGCGGGGGCGTCCGGCTGCGCGGCTGTGGTGACAGGCACCGCCTCGGCCCCCGGAGCTGTCTCCTCGGGCGCAGGCGTCGTCGGCTCCTCGTCCTCGGGACGCCGAGCTGCCTCGGCACTCATGGCGTCTGCACCGACGGCGGCGGATCGATCAGCTCGACGCGCCCGGCTTGGGTAGCCAC
>DASSZA010000045.1:0-10101 GCA_035703005.1 Candidatus Limnocylindrales bacterium
GCGCAGCGTCGCGAACGCGAGCGCCTGCGCGACGCCGAGCGCCGCGAAGATCAGCCCGCCCGTGACGGCGCCGAGACGGTCGCCGGTCCCGAGATAGAGATCACCCTGCGGCGACGGATGGATATAGGCGATCGCGATGACGAGCCCGCTCCCGAGGCCGTACCACGCGAGCCGGCGCCGGACCCGTGGCCGCTCCCCGTCCCGTGTCGATTCGTAGTACTCCGCGGTGCCGAACCGCTCCGCATCGAGGCGGAGCAGCACGAGCAGCAGCGTCAGCCCGATGACGATCAGTCCGCGGGAGATGTCGAAGATCTCCTGCACGTATCCCTACGCCTCGTCCATGCGCAGCATCGCGAGGAATGCCTCCTGCGGGATCTCGACCGAGCCGACCCGCTTCATCCGCTGCTTACCCTCTTTCTGCTTCTCGAGCAGCTTGCGCTTGCGGGTGATGTCGCCACCGTAACACTTGGCAAGCACGTTCTTGCGCATCGCGCGGACCGTTTCACGCGCGATGACGTTGCTCCCGATCGCCGCCTGGATCGGGACTTCGAACATCTGGCGAGGGATCAGCTGCTTGAGGCGTTCCGCGAGAGCGCGCCCCGTGGACTGCGCTCGATCGCGGTGGACGATGATGCTGAGCGCGTCGACGGGCTCGCCGTTGACGAGGATGTCGACCTTGGCGAGGTTCGCCTCCCGATAGCCGAGCTCCTCGTAGTCCATCGAGGCGTAACCCTGGCTCCGGCTCTTGAGCTGGTCGAAGTAGTCGACGATCAGCTCAGCCAGCGGCATCTCGAAATGGAGGACCACGCGGGTCGGGTCGAGGTACTCCATATCGACGAACGTCCCGCGCCGGTTCGTCGAGAGCTCCATCAACGCACCGATGTACTGGCTAGGAGTGACGACGCTGAGCTTGACCCACGGCTCCTCGATCGACTCGATGTCGGACGGGTCCGGCAGGAGCGCGGGGTTGTCGACGACGACGGTCCCGCGGTCGTGCTGGAGGCGGACGTGGTACTCGACTGACGGCGCGGAGGCGATGAGATCGAGGTCGAACTCGCGCTCGAGACGCTCCTGCACGATCTCCATGTGGAGGAGACCGAGGAACCCGCAGCGGAACCCGAACCCGAGGGCGACCGAGCTCTCGGGCTCGAAGGTGAAGCTCGCGTCGTTGAGGTGGAGCTTGTCGAGCGCGTCGCGCAGCAGCGGGTAGTCCTCACCGCTGACCGGGTAGATGCCTGCGAACACGAGGCTCTTGGCCGGCTGGTAGCCCGGGAGTGGGTGCGCCGCGGGGCGGGCCTGGGTGGTGACGGTGTCGCCGACCTGTGCCTCGCGAACGTTCTTGAGCCCGGTCGCGACGTAGCCGACCTCGCCCGCCGCGAGCTGCTTGACCGGAACGAGCTGCGGGCGGAACACGCCGAGCTCGAGCGGTTCGGCGGTCGCGCCACTGCCCATCAGCCGGATCGGATCGTTGGCCTTGAGCGTGCCCTGCTCGAGCCGCACGTAGACGATCACGCCCTTGTAGGCGTCGTAATGGCTATCGAAGATGAGACCCTGGACGGGCGCGGTCGGGTCGCCCTTCGGCGCCGGGATCCGCTCGACGATCGCCTCGAGGATGTCGGGCACCCCCGTACCGTCCTTCGCGCTCGCGAGGATCACCTCCTCGCGCGGGATGGCGAGGACGTTCTCGAGCTCCTCGATGATCGTGTCGGGGTCGGCGGACGGAAGGTCGATCTTGTTGAGGACCGGGATCAATGTGAGGTTCTCGCGGAGGGCGAGATGCACGTTGGCGAGGGTCTGCGCCTCGATGCCCTGGGTCGCGTCCACGACGAGGATGGCGCCTTCGCACGCCTGGAGGCTGTGGCTGACCTCATACGCGAAGTCGACGTGCCCGGGGGTGTCGATCAGGTTGAGCCCATAGGTGAGCCCATCGTTCGCGGTGTATTCGAGCCGGACGGCGCGCGCCTTGATCGTGATGCCCTTCTCGCGCTCGAGGTCCATCGAATCGAGGACCTGGCTCGTCATCTGGCGCCGGTCGATCGTATGCGTCAGCTCGAGCAGCCGGTCGGCGAGCGTCGACTTGCCATGATCGATGTGGGCGATGATCGAGAAGTTGCGGAGCCGGTCCTGACGGATAGGCTCGCGGTCGGCGCTCACGCGGCGAGGCCTGACGCAGTGACGGAGGGGACATGAGCTCGCTCATTCGTGACCACATGGAGAGGACCTGGTTCGCCGGGTACCAAGACCTTCGACCCCAGCTCATGGGCGTGCTCTCTGATGAGGATCTGGCGTTCCGCCCTGGCGGCGCCACGTATACGTTCGGCCAGCTGTGTCGCGAGATCGGCGACATCGAGCATTCGTATGTCGAGGCGGTCAGGACCTTCCGGCAGGACTTCGAGTGGCACAACCCGGATCCGAGACTCGAGCGCAGCGTCGCGGCCCTGTCCACATGGTTCGGCGACCTCGACAGGGACCTGCAGGCAGCCATCGACGCCGTCACCGAGGACGACGCCGCCAATCGCCGGTTCATCCGTGCAGACATCCCCGACTTCTCGCCACTCCTGCCGCAGGAGCTCGACATCTACCGGGAGGCATTGCTGATCTTCTACGGCAAGGCCAGCATCTACCTTCGGGCGCTGGATAGGGACCTCCCCGGAGACTGGCCCCTCTGGATCGGTTGAGACTCGATCAGCCGATCGCGTCCGTGCTTCGACTGAACACAGCTGCAGGCGTTCCTCGGGGATGCTCACGGGGCGGCGGAGCGCGTCGGCGTCCAGCGTAGTTCCGGCCCGAGTGCGGTCGTCCCGTAGCGACGGGCGAGTTGCGGATCTTCGGGGACGCCCGCCACGTCGGAGGGCGGATGGATGAGCTCGGCTGCATCGACGCCCATCGCTCCAAAGAACCCCTCGAGTCCAGCGGGTGCCGTGATCACGAGCACAAGACGGAACGCCCCGTCGTCAGCGTCACTCACCTCGTCCCTCCGATGCGGTACTGCCGCCAGACCGTACGTCCTGGGTCACCAGTCCGGCTGAAGGCCGATGCGGGCACAGCTGGGATGCTCACGAGGCGGGAGTCTATCGGAGCCGTTCCACGCGACGGCGCCGCAGCGGACAGGCCACGTCAGCTCGGACCGAGCACGCCCGTCACCCGAGCGATGCGTCCATCGGCGGCGAACTCGATCACGTCGCTGCCGGAGAAACCCTGCGGCGGATCGCCGCCCTCCTGTGTCCACGTCACGCACAGCCGGCCGGCCAGCATCCTCGTGGGACTTGTCTCCCAGACCCTGAAGCCGGGAAGCTCGTCGTGGGTCGCCACGATCAGCTCCGTTAGGGCGTCCCTCCCGACGACCCCGTCGGGGACCTCGTCATCCGCGTAGATGCCGTCATCCGCCCAGCATTCCTCGAGGAGCGCACGGGTGCGCTCTGGGTCGTTCCAGGCTCGCGAATAGAGCTTGTAGGCGTCCTCGGGTCGAAGCATCCCTCTGTCCTCGGTTCGATCGTGAGACCCGGACTGTACGGCGGAGGGATCGTCACAGGCCATGCCGGACAGCGGATGCGTCCGGGGTCGTCGCGTGTAGGCTCCGCGGTCGATGCCAGCCGACGATCGTGAGGCTCGACGCCTTCCGCTTTCGCATCGACGCGCCTTCGTCCAGCGCCACACGCGGCTCCGCGACGTCGACGGCGTGCCGGGCGTCCGGCTCCACCTAGCAGACGCAGTCGAGCCCGTGTGGCACGCCACGGAGGAGGCACTCGGCGTCGAGGGGGTGCCGATCCCCTTCTGGGCGTTCGCCTGGGCGGGCGGTCTCGCGCTGTCACGCTGGCTGCTCGACCACCCCGATGAGGTCGCCGGCCGGACCGTCCTTGACTTCGCGACGGGCAGCGGGCTGGTCGCGATCGTCGCGGCGCGCCTCGGCGGAACGGTCAGCGCCGTCGACATCGACCCATTCGCGGAGGCCGCCGTGTCGCTGAACGCACGTGCGGATCACGTTCGGGTGAGCTATGTGACGCGCGACCTTCTGGACGAGCCGCCGCCGTCGGTGGACGTCCTCCTTGCCGCTGATACCTGGTACGAGGGCCCGCTCGCCGATCGCGTCCTGCCGTGGTTGCGCGCCGCGTCGGCGGTCGGGGTACGCGTCCTCGTGGGCGATCCTGGTCGGAGGTACCTCCCTCCGCCCGTGGAGTCCGGGCTCCGGGAGCTCGCGAGGTACCGGGTCAGAACGACGACGACGCTCGAGGATCGGGACGTGGTAGAAGCCTCGGTGTTCGAGGTCGCGGCTCCGACGTCGTGAGCGCGACGCTAGTCGGTCCGCTCCGCCGGCCAGGTGCCCATCACCTGGCGCAGGATCGCGAACTCGCCGAGATGGTAGGCGTTGTGTGCGCCGATGATCCTGATCTCCCGGAAGATCGTGTGACCTGCGCTGCCCGGGATGACCGCGAAGAGATCCGTCGCCGGGTCCGCGACGACCTGGCGCAATGCCGCACGGTCGGCCAAGAAACCGTCGATCGTGGCCCGAAACTCGGCGGGGCTGGCGACGGCGTCTCGCGGCGGCCAATACTCGTCGGGCCAGCTGGGCTCCAGATAGCCGCGGTTCCTTATGTAGTCGAGGATGTCGGCCTGAGCGAACCGGATGTGTTCGAGTAGGTGCCACGGCGTGTAGGCCGAATCGGGCACGCGCTCGTTGATGCCCTGGTCGGGGAAGTCGGCGACTGCCGCCTCGAAGGGCATGTGCGCGCCTCGCGCCTCGAGCAGCTCGATGAGCTGCCCGCGGGCCTGCTGATCTGGATCGGTCATATCCCCATTGTCAGCTCTGGTCACGTCCGACGGGGCGGCCGTCCTGTGGTACCATCCGCGCTCGCGTCCGGCGCTCACCCCGCGCCGTCGCCGACCATCAGCCCACCGAAACGATCCACCAGAGAGGTTTCCCTTGGCCAAGACGCCCCGCACCTGGTCGGGCGCACGATCGCCGTCGGGTCTCAAGCGCGTCCGGCAGGCGGCACGCCGCCGTGAGGTGCTGGCTCCGCGTCGAAGCGCCGCGAAGACATTCGTCGCGAAGGCCCTGACCACGGCGGCGACCGCCGACACCGAGGCGACGACGACCGCACTCATCGATGCTCTGTCGGCCCTCGATCGGGCGGCCAAGGTCGGCGCGATCCACCCGAACGCCGCCGCCCGCCGGAAGTCGCGCTTGACCATCAAGGTCAATGCCGCGCTCGGTGGGTCGACGGTCTCGGCCGGCGGACGTGTCACGAAGGTGACCGGCAAGGCTGCTCAGGCGAAGGCCGCCAAGGCGCGCATCGCGGCCGGCAAGTCGGCAAAGGCGAAGGGTGCCCAGACGGCCGCTGGCAAGGCGCGTGCCGCGCTCAGCAAGACGGCTCGAGCCGAGGCTGCTGCCGCTGCTCGCGAGGCCACGCCGACGACGGAGGCGCCGCCGGCCAAGCCTGCGCGGTCGACGACGAAGGCAGCCACCACCAAGACCACGGCGGCGAAGTCGACCGCCAAGTCGACCGCGGCCAAGTCGACCGCGCGCAAGACGACGAAGTCCTAGTCCCCCTCCGTCCCACCCCCGCCGCTCGACGCCCCGGGTCACATCCCCGGGGCGTTGTCGTATCGGAAAGGGTCTGGTCGCGGCCGATCAGGCGGGCGTGGTCACCGAGCCGCCGGGAACCGCCGGTTTCGGTCGGGCCAGGCCGTACAGCAGTGCGCCGGCGAGCCCGCCGACCGTCGTCACGAGGAAGAGCGAGCCCGCGACGGTGAACTGCTGCTGCCAGTAGGCACTTGAGAACGAGGCAGCATCCGTGACGCCGGCAGCCTCGAGCTGCGCCTGGCGGTCGGGCAGCGCGAGATAGCGTGCATAGACGCAGTCACCGCCGGTCGAGCAGGTCGGCGGGATGACCTGCCCGGTCGACGGGTCGACGCGGTTGAAGTCGGGGTATCCGGTGTCGGCGAAGAAGAAGATCGCCTTCAGCAGCAGGATCAGGCCGGCGAACGCAAGCCCGGTGACGGCGCCGGCGAACACGCCGTTACGGAGGATCCGGGCCCACGGCCCTGCCCGTCGATCGGAGCGCTGGTTCGCGTAGTAGCCGATCAGGATTCCGGACGGGACCGTCAGCAACCAGATGAGCGGCTCGATGGGGATGATCAGGATGAAGCTGACCGCGATCGTGATCGCCATCCCGATCCCGACATAGGCCGCGATGACGGCCCCGCGATCGACGAACCGGGTCACGACCCCGCGAGCGCGCCGCGACCGAGGTAGCGTGCCCCGTCGCCGAGCTCGCCCTCGATCCGGAGTAGTCGGTTGTACTTCGCGACCCGTTCGGAGCGCGATGGAGCGCCGGTCTTGATCTGACCCGTGCCCATCGCGACGACGAGGTCCGCGATCGTCGTGTCCTCGGTCTCACCGGAACGGTGCGAGACGACCGCCGCCCAGCCTTCTGAGCGTGCGAGGTCGATCGCCTCGATCGTCTCCGTCAGCGTGCCGATCTGGTTGAGTTTGATCAGGACGGCGTTTGCCGCGCGCGCATCGATGGCCCTCGCGATCCGCGAGGTATTCGTGACGAGCAGGTCGTCGCCGACGAGCTGCACACGGTCGCCGAGCCGTTCCGTCAGCCGGCCCCAGCCGAGCCAGTCGTCCTCCGCCAGACCGTCTTCGATCGAGACGATCGGATAGCGCGACGTCCAATCGGCCCACAGGTCGATCAGCTCGTCGCTCGCGAGCGTCCGGCCCTCCTTGGCCAGGACGTATCGGACGGACTCAGCGTCGGCGGCGTCTTCCTCGACCAATTCCGTCGTCGCGGGGTCAAGCGCGATCGCGACGTCCTCGCCCGGCCGGTACCCCGCTCGCTCGATGGCCCGGAGGATCACCTCTACGGCCGCCTCGTTCGAGGGGAGCGATGGCGCGAACCCGCCCTCGTCGCCCTGACCGGTGGCGTGCCCCTCGTCGTGGAGGATCGCTCGTAGCGCGGCGAAGATCTCGGAACCGGCACGGAGCGCGTCGGTGTACGTCTCCACGCCCACGGGCATGACCATGAATTCCTGGAAGTCGGTCGAATCCTGGGCGTGCTTCCCCCCGTTGAGGATGTTGAACATCGGGATCGGCAGGACCCGAGCGTTCACCCCGCCGAGATAGCGATAGAGCGGCAGGTCGTAGGCCGCCGCGGCAGCGTGAGCGACGGCCAACGAGACGCCGAGAAGGGCATTCGCACCGAGTTCGCTCTTGTTCGGCGTCCCGTCGAGCTCGACGAGGAGGCCGTCGATGCCGACCTGGTCGGTCGCATCGAGACCGACCACCTCCGGCGCGATCCTGTCCGTGACGTTCCGGACGGCGGTGAGCACGCCCTTGCCGCCGTAGCGATCCTTGTCCCCGTCTCGGAGCTCGACCGCCTCGTGCGCACCAGTCGATGCGCCGCTCGGGACCGCCGCCCGCCCGACCGACCCGTCGATCAGGACGACATCCACCTCGATCGTCGGATTGCCGCGTGAATCGAGGATCTCCCGCGCGTCGACTGCGTCGATGAGCGTCACTTGCGGTTCACGGTCTTGGCGGGCGCCTTCGATGTCGCTGTCTTCGCCGTCGGCTTCTTCGCGGGCTTTGGGTCTTCGGCGGGCTCACGATCGAGCAGCACCGTGACGCCCGGCAGCTCTCGACCCTCGAGGAATTCGAGCGACGCCCCGCCGCCCGTCGAGATATGCGTCATCTTCGAGGCGAGACCCTGCCGGGTGATCGCCGCTACCGAATCGCCGCCGCCGATGATGACAGTCGCGCCCTGGTCGGCTCGATCGGCGAGCATCCGCGCCACCGCGTTCGTGCCGTGCGCGAACGACGGGATCTCGAAGACGCCGAGCGGGCCGTTCCAGAAGACGGTCTTAACGTCCGCCAGGGCGCCGAGCATCAGCTCCTGGCTCTGCTTGCCGAGGTCGACGATGTGCCAGCTCGCCGGGATCTTCTCGGCGAGGAGCGTCTTGTACTCCGTCCCGCGCGTGACCTCCTTGGCCACGATGACGTCGACAGGCAAAACGACGCGCACGCCGTTCTTCTCGGCGGTCGCCAGGATGCGGCGTGCGTCCTCCACCCGGTCAGGCTCGGCGAGGCTCTTGCCGATCGTCTTGCCCTTCGCAAGCAGGAACGTGTTCGCCATGCCACCGCCGAGGACGAGGAGGTCGACCTTCGTCAGCAGGTTGTCGATGACCGCGATCTTGTCGCTGACCTTCGCGCCACCGAGGATCGCCGCGAACGGCCGTTCGGGGACCTCGAGGAGCTTCGAGAGCATCGTCAGCTCGCGCTCCATGAGCAGGCCCGCGTACGCGGGCAGATGCTCGGCGATGCCGACGGTCGAGGCGTGCGCCCGATGCGCCGTGCCGAAGGCGTCGTTGACGTAGACGTCGGCGTACGACGCAAGCGTCGACGCGAAACCCGGGTCGTTGGCTTCCTCCTCGGGGTGGAAGCGGAGGTTCTCTAGGAGGACGATCTCGCCGGGACGCATCCGCTTGAGCGCGTCCTCGGTTCCAACGCCAAGCGCATCACCGGTGACTGGGACGTTCCGGCGGATGAGCTCGGTGAGGCGCTGCCCCACGGGCCGGAGCCGCAAGCTGTCGACGACCTTGCCGTTCGGCCGCCCGAGGTGGCTCGCCAGGATGACCCGGGCTCCCGCCTGGACGAGCAGGGCGATCGTCGGCACCGCCGCGCGGATCCGCGAGTCGTCCTGCACCTTGCCGTCGGCGATCGGGACGTTGAAGTCGACGCGGACGAAGACCCGCTTACCAGCGACGTCCGCGTCGCGGACGGTCAGTTTGTCCATCGTGCAGGGTCGATCCGGGTCAGGCGGCGGCGACGGGCAGACGGGCCCCCACGAAGGCGATCAGATCGGCGACGCGGCAGCTGTAGCCCCACTCGTTGTCGTACCAGGCGATGACCTTGACCATGTCCCCGCCGAGGACCATGGTCGACTCGGCGTCGATGATCGACGACCGGCTATCACCCTTGAAGTCCATCGAGACGAGCGGCTCGTCCGAGACCCCGAGGATGCCGTCGAGAGCGCCGGCCGCGGCCGCGCGGAAGGCGTCGTTGATCTCCTCGACGCTCGTCGATCGGCGGACGGTCGCCGTGAAGTCGACGACGCTCACGGTCGGGGTCGGCACGCGCAGGCTGAACCCGTCGAACTTGCCCTTCAGGTCCGGGATGACGAGCGCGAGCGCCTTCGCTGCGCCGGTCGTGGTCGGGATGATGTTCTGCCCGGCGCTCCGCGCCCGGCGCGGGTCCTTGTGGGCGACGTCCAGGATGCGCTGGTCGTTCGTGTAGCTGTGGATGGTGTTCATCAGGCCCTTCTCGATGCCGAGCAGGTCATGGACGACCTTGGCAGCGGGGGCGAGGCAGTTGGTCGTGCAACTCGCGTTGCTGATGACGTTGTGTGTCGAGGGGTCGTAGCGGTCCTCGTTGACGCCGAGGACGATGGTGATGTCCTCGTTCTTCGCCGGTGCGCTGATGATCACCTTCTGCGCGCCGGCGTCGATATGCGCCTTGGCCTTCGTCGCGTCCGTGAAGATCCCGGTCGACTCGAGCACGATGTCGACGCCGAGGTCGCCCCACGGCAGCGCCGCCGGATCCTTCTCCGCGAGGATCTTGATCTCGTGGCCGTCGATGATGATCGAGCTGTCGCCAGCGCGGACGTCGCCGTCGTACGAGCCGTACGTCGAGTCGTGCTTGAACAGCAACGCGTTCATCTCGGCGTCGACGAGGTCGTTGACCGCCACGACCTCGACGTCAGGGGCGCGCTCGATGAGCGCCTTGAGCGACTGGCGGCCGATCCGGCCGAAGCCATTGATGCCGACACGGACTGCCATCTGGGGAACCTCCTGCGGCCGGTGTCGACCGCTGGTGTCGGACGCGCACGCGGCGCCCGTTCGGATCGAGCTTGGGGAACCGGGCCATTCTAGCAAAGGGCCACCCGGCTTCCCGGCGAGGGCCAGCCGGCTCATCGCGTGTCGGTGCCGGAAGGTTGCTGCCGCGGTGGCGGACACGGAGCCCGCGGACATGGAACGGCCCCCGCCTCGCGGCGGGGGCCGTCTTTCCTTCTGTGGTGATGATGCCGGGGATCAGCCGCCGAT
>DASSZA010000052.1:0-5290 GCA_035703005.1 Candidatus Limnocylindrales bacterium
CGCGAGAACGTCCGCCAGTCGACGATGCGGGGCGAGGCGGTCGGCCGCGGCTTGGGCGGCGCGTACGCATCGACCGAGGTCGTCCCGCAGACGAGCCCGAGGACCAGGGCTCCCACGGAGAGTTCCAACCAGCGGCGTGCACGCATGCGGCGAGTTTCGAGGGCACGCGACCACCGCGACATCGGCCCATTCGTCCGGCCGCGGTCGACGCTGGTCCGGTGACGTCGGGCACCAGTTCGAACCATCAGGGGTCCGTCGTCACTCATGGGGTGTAGCGTCCCGACGACGCGGCGGCCGGAGGGGTCGGGTGGAACGAGCACTCGTCGAACTAGCCCAGGCAGGGGATGAGGAGGCCTTCGCCACGCTCGCTCGCGCGTCCGGGGATCGACTCCTCGCGATCGCGTTCCGGATCTTGCGCGACCTCGGTCTCGCCGAGGATGCCGTCCAGCAGACCCTCGTCATCGCCTGGCGCCAGATCCGTTCGCTGCGCGACCCCGATCGATTCGACGCGTGGCTACATCGACTCCTCGTGAACGAGTGCTACGCGGAGGCGCGCCGCGCCCGGAGGTGGTCGAGCCACGTTCGCGTCCTGCCGACCGAGGGCCCGACAGGCCCAGACGAGCTCGTCACCGTCGCGCATCGCGATCAACTGGAGCGCGCGTTCGGTCGGCTCCCGGCGGAGCAACGCGCTGTGTTCGTGTTCCACCACTACCTCGGTCTGACGCTGCCCGAAGTCGCGGAGCAGCTCGGTGTTCCCGTCGGAACCGCCAAATCCCGACTCCACTACGCGACCGTCGGATTGCGCGCGGCCCTAGAAGCGGACGCGCGCACCGACTCCGCGCGGAATGTGAGGCCCGCATGACCTCGATCGACGACTACGACCGGATCGCGCAGACCTGGATCCTCGAGGGGCCCGATCGGATCGCCGATCGTGTCCTCGACGCGGCTCTTACCGAGATCCACGGCGCTGCGCAGCAGGACGCGCCGATCGGGCTGACGCGACTCGGAGGCAAGACGCCAGCGTTTCGCCTTGCCGCCGCGGTCGCGATCGTCGCCCTCGCGACAGGCGGCCTTCTCATCGCCTTGGGAGCCCGGGACCGGTCTGGCGGGATCGCGCCGTCGCAGTCGCCGACCCTGTCGCCTTCGGCGTCCGCCGCCTTCGAGCCCTTCGTTTCAGGCATGTACCACTACTCGATCGAGCGGCCGGTCACCTGGGAGGCGCGACCCGGGACCGAGGATTGGCCAGCACAGTCGTATCCGCTGCCCGACAGCGCAGGAGTCGATCGGTTCATCAGTGATGACGATCCATGGACGTGGGTCGTCGTGACGTCCGATGCCCTCGACCCGGGTGAGGTCGCCGGCGAGCGCCAGGCCGTCCTCGACCAGACCAATGCCCAGGCATGCCAGTTCCGCGGCCGGTCAACCGCTGTGTTGGATGGGGTCGATGCACGACGCGAGGAGTGGTTCTGCTTCAAGCGTGATCACGTCACCGAGCTGTTTGCCGTGCATGGCGACCGTGTGTACCTCGTCGACCTTATGTCGCGATCGGAGCCGACCGATATCGACCGCGCGATCTTCGAGCACATGCTCGAGTCCTTCCGCTACGAGGAGTGAGTGCGATGTCGCGTCTCGGTCGATATCGGAGCGCCGACCCTCTACGGTCCCTGGCAGCCACGCTGGTCATGTTCGTCGTCGCAGGGTGCGCCGCCGCGGCGCCCGCGACGCCGGAGGCACCCCTGCCCATCGCCTCGCCGTCGACGACGACGCCGAGTCAGGTGGCCGAGCCCTCGCCCTCGGCATCGACCCAGGCATCGCCCGCGGCAGGCATCGCGCTACCGGCGGAATGGATGACGTTCGCGTCCACGCGGTTCGCGTACTCGATCGAGCACCCGACGGGCTGGATCGAGACTCCGGCGGCGTCGGACTGGCCCGCCGTCGGATGGCCGCCGCCGGATGGCGACTCCTCGGATCGATTCGAGGTCCCGGGTGAGGCACCGGGGCAACTCACCATCTCGTCCGACGTGTTGGCCGCCGACGAGGTCGCTCCAGGCCGCCGGGCCGAGATCGACCAGGAGACCGCGCTGATATGCCGGATCGGCACCTTCACCTCGGTGATGATCGATGGCGCCGAGGGACGCCAGAACGACCAGTTCTGCTTCGGGCGAGATCATGTGATCGAGGTGTTCGTCGCCCATGGGGACAGGATCTTCCTCATGTACTGGCTCTCGTCCGCGGAGATCCCGGACACCGACCGCGCGATCTTCACGGAGATGCTCAAACGCTTCAGGTTCGCCGTCTGAGCGTCGGTCGACGGGATTTGAGCAAGTCGGGACCGCGGATCTCCCGTAGTCGTCAGAGGCAGTCACTCTGACGAACGCGGGAGTACCGACATGGCCGGACGGCGGACCGAGACGAGGAGCCTCCTCGTTCTGGCGACATCGATGGTGGCGATCGTCGTCCTGATCGTGTCGGCGATCCTGTTCGCACCACAGCCGATCAAGCAGGCCTCCACTTCCCCATCGATCGCCGAGGCGCCATCACCGGCGTCGCCGTCGATGCCGACGGACAGGTGGCGGCCGCCCCGGACCGAGACACCGGCGCCAGCCTCGGTCGCGATCGCGACTGACCGGCCGTTCAAGCCGGTCCCGACGCCGACGATCGCCTTCGATTCGCTCATCCACGACTACGAGGTGCGATACCCCGACGGATGGTCACTGACGCCGTCGAAGCAGAGCCGAGACCCGGACGTGATCGTCTTTCACGGGTACCGGTGGACGGGATCCGCGCACGCGCTCGCCAAAGGCGTGACTCTCGAGGGCGCTGTCAGGGCCGATGGGACGGACCTGTGCACCGCGCCCTGGGAGGCTACGGCCATCGATGGACGACGCGCATTGCGGCGCGCGGGGTGCGGGCGCTTCGACGCGATCACGATGGTCGGGACGACGGCGTATGTGTTTTCGCTCAACGGTTCAGGGCCGTTCGACCGTTCCGTGTTAGCGCTCCGGATCGGCGCGACGATCGAGCTACCTGAACCGTTCACGTCGTCAGTCCACGACTACACGCTCATGATGCCGCCTGCCTGGGATGTCGAGCCCGCGGAGGAGGCGCCGGCGCCCGACAGGTTCTATGGACCTCGTCACCTCCGCTTGACGATGGCGATGCACCGTGGTCCCGCAACGACCGACGCCGTCGAGTGGGCCTCCGCGTTGTTCCCCCGCAGATCGACCGGCGTCTACCAATACTGCCAAGGGCGTTCGGGCGCGCAGCCTGCGAAGGATCGCCAGTTCCGGCGGTCGACGATCGATGGTTTTCCAGCCGCAGTCCGCTCCTCCTGCGGATACGTCGACGCGGCCATCGTCGTGAGGGATCGCATCTATGAACTGACGCTCGCGTCGCCACATGTGGCGTCCGCCGGTGACGACGCCGCGTACAGCGTGCTTGCACCCCGTATCGACGTCGGGACGACCGGTGGCGGGAGCCCGGTGTGGTCGGGAACCTTCCGATCGACGTTGCACGGCTATGTCCTGCACTACCCGCGCGACTGGGACGTCTCGGCGGCGTCGAAGTCGCAGTCGAGGGATGTGTTCCACGCGGAGCGCACGAGGACGAAACTTTCGATCACGGTCGGACCGAAACCGGGGAGCCGCCCGCTCGACGCCTATGCCGATGCCCTCCTTCCTCACCACGTGAAAGGCGACGGCTGCCAGATGGGAAACACCTGGATACCGCTGGGGCCCGAGCCGTTCAGGCCGGTGAAGATCGCCAAGCACGATGCTGTCGTCCGGACCGAATGCGATTTCATCGAGGCGGTGGTCGACCTCGATGATCGGGCGTTGGTACTCGTCTTCCATTCGGGGAAACGGATGCCCGGTGCGGAGCAGTCGCTGTTCGACCAGTTCATCGCCGGGCTGCAGGTGACGGCGTCTTCCTGAACCCTTCAGTCGATGGCCGCGTCGTGTAGCGGATCGGCTTCCCTGCTGGAGGGATCTTCTGTCGACGTTCGGCGGTGTCGGGAAGGCGGCGTCCATCCGGCCTCCTCGCCGTCGCCCTGGGTCGCCTCAGTCCGGGAACGCCTCCGGGCCACGTTCGGTCAGCTCCGCGACGTGGGCGTGATGGTCCTCGGATGGGATCCACGTGAACGGGTAATTCCCGTCGTCGAGGTCCATCGCGGCCTGGGTGACCTTGAGCGGGTGGAAGGTATCGACCATCACAGCCAGCTCCTCGGTCGCCTCCTTGCCGATCGATGCCTCGACCGTGCCGGGATGGGGCCCATGGGCGATGCCGGCGGGGTGGAGCGTGAACGACGAAATCTCCACCCCCCGGCGGCTCATGAAATTGCCGGCGACGTAGTAGATGACCTCGTCGCTGTTGATGTTCGAGTGGTTGTAGGGAGCCGGGATCGCCAGCGGGTGATAGTCGAACTTGCGCGGCACGAACGAGCACACGACGAAGTTCCGGGCCTGGAACGTCTGGTGCACCGGCGGTGGCTGGTGGACGCGTCCAGTGATCGGCTGGAAGTCGGCGATGTTGAACCGGAACGGCCACAGGTACCCATCCCAACCGACGACGTCGAACGGGTGGTGCTCGTAGTGGTAGGCGGTGATGCGGTCGGCCGAACGGACATGGATGACGAAGTCGCCGTGCTCCTCGACCGCCGGGACATCGTCAGGCGCGTGGATATCGCGCTGTGAGTAGGGCGAATGCTCGAGCAGCTGGCCATAGTCGTTGCGATAGCGGCGTGGCGGTTCGATCTCGGATGGCGCCTCGAGATACAGGATCCGCTGCTCGGACCCCTCATCGGGATCGAGCCGCCACGTCGTCCCGATCGGCAGCACGAGGTAGTCACCCGGCCCGTAGCGCAGGGGTCCGAAGATCGTGTCGCATACGCCCTCACCCTCGTGGATGTAGAGCATCTCGTCGGCGATCCCGTTCCGGTAGAACGTCGCGGGCGGCATCGGTTCGGCGGGTCGGACGATGCCGAACACGACATCGTTGTTGAAGTACAGCGGGATACGCCCGCTGATGGCGTCGCCAGTCGGCGGCACCGCGCCCGTCTTCGTGAGGCGATGCCGATGCAGGCCGTCATCGGCAGCCACGAGCTCGACGCGCGCGACTGGCTCGATCCGGTGGGTCTGCGTCGGTGGCACGAGGTGGTACAGGATCGAGTTCCGGCCGCTGAAGCCCTCGACCCCGAAGAGTTCCTCCGCGTAGAGGCTGCCGTCGGGGCCGCGGTGCTGGGTATGCCGCTGACGGGGCAGGCTGCCGTGCGCGACGTAATACATGCGAACTG
>DASSZA010000273.1:0-8827 GCA_035703005.1 Candidatus Limnocylindrales bacterium
AGACGCTCACCGACGCCGTCCACCAGCGGCTCAGGAGTGCCGCGCTCGCGATCATCCGTGCGCTCGGCGTCGAGGGCGGCTGCAACGTCCAGTTCGCGCTCTCGCCCGACTCGACCGAGTACGCCGTGATCGAGGTCAACCCGCGGGTATCTCGTTCGTCGGCGCTCGCGTCGAAGGCCACGGGCTACCCGATCGCCCGCGTCGCGGCACAGATCGCCACGGGCCGACGGCTCGCCGAGATCCCGAATGTCGTCACGGGTACCACGGTCGCTGCGTTCGAGCCGGCGCTCGACTACGTTGTCGTCAAGCTGCCGCGGTTCCCGTTCGACAAGTTCCCGACCGCCGATCGGACCCTCGGCTCGCAGATGAAAGCGACCGGCGAGGTGATGGCGATCGATCGCACGTTCGGCTCGGCGCTGAACAAGGCGCTCCGCGGGTTGGAGCAGGCCGGTGCGGGGCCGCTGGCCGAGGACCCGTCGTGGACCGGGATGTTCGACTACCTCGCGGGCGTCTACGCGGGCGACCCCGAGGACGACGAGCCGATCCGCTGGATCGACGATGCCGGGGAGGCGTGCGAGAGCACACGGTTCGCGCAGCGCAGCGCCGCGCCCATCGTGCTGCGCCGCTTCCTCGAACCGTCGGACTCGCGTCTCTGGCGGCTACTGGGCCTCCTGCGGCGCGGTGTGCCGGAGGCCGTCATCGGCGAGGCGACCGGGATCTCTGCGTGGTTCCTGGCTGAGATGGGGCGGAACGTCGCGTTGGAACGCGAAGTGACCACGATCGGTACACGACTGGCCGACCCGACGGATGCCGAGGCGACGGAGCTGCTGGCGACGGCAAAGCGGGCGGGGTTCGGCGACCGCGAGCTCGCAGAGCGCGCCGGGACGACGGCCGACGCGCTCCGGGCGACGCGACTCGCGAACGGGATCGTCCCCGGGTACGCGATGGTCGACACCTGCGCGGCCGAGTTCGCCGCGGAGACGCCGTACTTCTACTCGACCTACGCCGCGTCGGGCTCGGCGCCCGAGGCGCCGCCGGTCGATCGGCCGGCCGCGCTCGTCATCGGGAGCGGTCCGGTGCGGATCGGGCAGGGCATCGAGTTCGATTACTGCGCCGTCCAGGCGGCTGACACGCTCCGCGCGAACGGCTGGCAGGCAGTGATGATCAACTCGAACCCAGAGACCGTGTCGACCGACTTCGACGCGTCGTCGCGCCTCTACTTCGAACCGCTCGACCCGGAGAGCGTGCGCAGCGTCATCGACGCCGAGGGTGGCCTTCCGGCGGTGGTGGCGTTCGGCGGTCAGACGCCGCTTAACCTCGCCGCGCCGCTGGCGGCGGGCGGTGTCCCGCTGCTCGGCTCCGACCTCGAGGCGATCGACCAGGCGGAGGAGCGCGTCAGGTTCGCGGCGTTGCTCGACCGGCTCGGTATCCCGCAACCCGACGGTGGCATGGCACACAGCGTCGACGAGGCGCTCACGATCGCTGAGCGCATCGGCTATCCCGTCATCGTCCGCCCGTCGTTCGTGATCGGCGGGCTGGCGATCGACTTCTGTTACTCGCCAGAGGACCTCGAACGCCAGTTGGCGCTCGCCACGGTCGTCGATCCGGATCGGCCCGTACGTATCGACCGCTATCTCGAGGGCATCGAAGTGGATGTCGACGCGGTCAGCGACGGCGAGCGGGTGCTGATCCCCGGGCTTCTGGAGCATGTCGAGCGCGCCGGCGTCCACTCCGGTGACAGCGTCGGGGTCTTTCCGCCGCAGACGGTAAGCGAGGGCGACCAGGACCTGATCGTGGCCACGATGGAGCGGATCGTGCGCGCGCTCGGCGCAAAGGGTGTCGTCAATGCGCAGTTCATCGTCCGCGACGACGGTGTCTACCTGATCGAGGTGAACCCGCGCGCGTCGCGGACCGTCCCATTCCTGTCGAAGGTCACCGGCGTGCCGATGGTCGAGCTCGCGGTCCGGATCTCCCTCGGCGCCACGCTCGAGCAGCTCGGCTGGAGCGGCGGGTTATTGCCCGCCCCGCCGTTCGTCGCCGTCAAGGCGCCCGCCTTCTCGACGGCGAAGCTGCGGGGCGTCGATCCGTCGGTCGGACCCGGCATGCAGTCGACCGGCGAGGTGATCGGGATCCACGAGGACGCCCGGGTGGCGCTGGCAAAGGCCCTGCGAGGCGCCGCGCTCATCCCGCCGCAGCCCGGCGCCGAGGGCGCGCTAGCGCTGCTGTCGATCGCGGATCGCGACAAGCCGATGCTCGCGCGACTGGCGGCGGGTCTGGCGGGCGCCGGGTACCGGTTCGCGGCGACACCGGGCACGCGAGCAGCACTTGCCGCCGCGGGATACGACGCGCTGCCGGTGGCGAAGCTGGGCGAGGAGCCGACATCCGGCAGCGGAGAGGTCGCCATCCTCGACCTGATCGCCACTGGTGACGTGCGGCTCGTCGTCAACACGCCGACGCCGCGATCTGGTGCGGTCCGGGATGCTGCGGAGATCCGGCATGCGGCGACGGCCGAGGGGATCCTGTGTTTGACCGCGATCGAGACGGCTGTGGCCGCGGCGGAAGCGCTCGATCCTGCGGTGGCCGCGGAGGTCTCGACGGTGCGGCCGCTCGGCGAGTGGGTCCCCGAGCCGGGTCAGCCGAGGCTGGTCGCGACGGCCTGACCGTTCACGCCTCGCTGATGCACTTCCGGCGCATCAGATAGCCGATACCGGACTGCCGGCCGGTCGGCCTCCATTCCGTCGGCCCGGCCGACACGATTCGGATGGCTGAGCACGTGCAGTCAGCGGATCCGAGTGGATCCGCGTCGTTTCTGCAAAACGGCATGAAGGATCTGTTCCAAATTCGTCGGTGGCGCCGACGTACCGCGGCCGGGAGGTGCGGACCGGGGCTCAGCCCCTTGTCAGGCCTCTCGTCGCGACAGCGCGACGGTCGCGTTGGCAGGTGGCGTCACGACGAGGGATTGGCCGAGCGACCAGAGCGTCAGCGTCGTCAGCGCGACCATCACCACCGCGAGCGGGATCTGGCGCACGGTCAACGGTCTGCCCGCAAGCTCCGGCGGGGCGTCCAGGGCTGCGACCACATGGCCGGCCCACGCACCCAACATGTGGCCCCCGACCACGGCCGCGAGCTGGATCGTCCAGACGAGCCCGGGCGGTAGCCACGCACCGGACGGCTCGAAGAATGCCGTCCCGAACAGGTCGGAGCCGTTCTGGAGCGGGTCGGAGATGGCGATGATCATTCGCTGGCCATCGATCGCGACGTACGTGAAGTAATGCGCGATCAGGTAGCCGAGTGCGATCGGAACGAGACCGGCCCCGGTCGCGGCGATCCCGACGTAGCGCGTGACGACGAGTGCCGCCGCGACGATGATGCCCAGGAAGATGCCCATGATCACGGTCTCCTCAAGGAGACCTGGCAGACCGAACGTCGTGAAGAAGATCTGGGTCTGCGATAGCCCATCGAACAGGATCGAACCGACCCCGAGTGCGACGATCACGACGTCTTCGAGTCGCCAACCTGGCTCCAGCAGCCCGCTGAAGAACGGGCGGCGCCGGACGCGACCCTCCTCGTCGGTCAGCGCGTACGGCGCGATCCGGCCAAGGAGCCGGTACCAGACCGTGAACACCTCGGCGTTCGACCGCCACGTGTCCCGGCCGTATTGGGCCATCATCGCGAGCGTCAGCGCGGTGTAGCCGACCAGCACGATGAAGAGGACGTTGGGGCCCGCCTTGAGCACGAGCTCGATCCAGACGACGACGAGGAAGCCGACGACAGCCGGCCATCTTCCTAGCCGCTGGGGGTAACTCGCGGCGTCCCACGGCGAGACCCCGATCCGGCGGATGACCCACGCGCCGATGTCGAACAACGTCGAGAACGGGTCCAGGAAATGCCAGATCGGCCCGACGAGTGCCGAGATCGCGGCGACGGCGACCCAGCCGTAGACCCACAGGAACAGGCTGGCGACCTCGGCCGCGCTGGTCCCGCCGGCGATGCCCTGGACGACGATCCAGATCCACGCCACGAGCCCGAGGACGCGCAGCAGGATCCGCAGCCATGCCGGTGGCAGGCGACCGGGGGCGGATGTGTCCGGTCGGTCAGCGCGGACGTCGCGGACGAGCACGAAGATGAAGGAGAGGGCGACGGTCGCCGCCGCACCGGCGAGATAGACCGCGAGCGGCAGGCGGCTCGTATACGACGCGTTCAGCGTGTGCGCGAGGACGGCCGCCGGCGCGACCAGCGCGATGATCCAGACGCCCGCGAGCGCCACGGCGACCGACCGAACGCGCGTCATCCTCGGCGTGGCCATCGGAGAGCTACGCGGAACGGCCGCGGTTGCGGTTGAGCAAGAACGCCGCGCCGATCCCGACGATCGCCAGAGCCGCGATGATCGGCAACAGGACCTGGCTCGAGTCCGAGGTCGAGTCAGTGGGTGACGGGCTAGGACTGGGGGCCGCGCTGGCGGAGGGCGACGCGGGTAGCGATGGCGCGACGGACAGGCTAGCCTCCGGCGACGTCGGCGCGCTGGACGAGGGAGCCTCGGTCGGTGATGGCGACGCGGCCACGGCGACCGTGAATGTCCACTGGACGCGCTCGATGTCGCCATCGTCCGCAGAGACCGACGTCGACTGGACCTGGTAGACGCCGTTGCCGAGCGGGGTCGCGGGACGGGCGATCATCCGCCGCACGTTGCCCGGATCGACGCTGCCGGTCGCCACCGTCACCCCGGACGCGTCCTTCACGAGCAGCTTGCTGTTGGGCGCCAGGCCTTGCGAGTAGGTGCCGGTCACGACCGTGATGGGATCGGTGACCGTGTCGCCATCGGCTGGGATCGCGCGCTGGAGCTCAGCGTGGCCGAGAGCAGAACCGGGGAACGCCAGGACGACGAACGTGGCGATAAGAGACGCCGCCCGCAGGCGGGAACTTCCCTTCCGTGCTCTCATGGCGCGGAGCATACGAAACGTCACTCGAAACGGGCAGGAGACGCGACCACATGGCGATGACGTTCAAGGACGAGCGAGGCGAGTACCGTGCCGGGGCATGCAACATCGGGCCTGAGGAGATCGCTCAGCGGCGCCGGATTGGGCTCGTGTTCCTCGCCATCGCCGTCGGGCTCGCGGTCGCGCTCGTCGCGGTCGACGCGCCCGCCTGGATACGGATCGCCGTCTGGCCGCCGCTCGCGGCTGCGTTCACGACACTCGAGCAGGTTCGGCGCCGTTTCTGCGTCGCGTTCGGGATGGCCGGCGTCCGCAACTTCGGTCCCGAGGTCGGGAACGCGCAGCGCATCGAGGACGACGAGGCGCGCGCCACCGATCGCCGAACCGCCCTGTTCATGGCCGCCTACTGCAGCCTTGCCGCCGCCGTCGTCACGGCGCTGTTCGTGGTCCTGCCGGTCTAAGGGGCGTAATTCCCAGACCGATCCGACGCGGTACGATCGACCCCACTCCACCGACCATCACCCCGCCCAGGAGCCCCTGTGCCGACCACCCCCGTCCCGACGGTCGCGTTCAGCGACGACCGCCTGTCGAATGGCCTCCGCCTCATCGTCGCCGAGGACCACCTCGCGCCCGTGGTCGCGATCAACATCTGGTACGACGTCGGATCCAAGCACGAGCAGCCCGGCAAGACGGGGTTCGCCCACCTCTTCGAGCACGTCATGTTCCAGGGCTCCAGGCACGTCGCGAAGGCGGAGCACATCGCGCTGATCCAGGCCGCCGGCGGCACGATGAACGGGACGACCTGGCTCGATCGGACGAACTACTTCGAGACGTTGCCATCGCACCAGCTCGATCTCGGGCTGTGGCTCGAGGCGGACCGGATGGCGACACTCCTCGACGCGCTCAGCCAGGAGAACCTCGACAACCAGCGTGAGGTCGTGAAGAACGAGAAGCGCTGGTCGTACGACAACCGCCCGTACGGCTCGTGGCAGGAAAAGCTCCAGGCCCACCTCTACCCGTCCGATCATCCCTACCACCATTCGACCATCGGATCGATGGAGGACCTCGACGCCGCGTCACTCGACGACGTTAAGGCGTTCTTCCAGACCTATTACGCCCCGAACAACGCGGTGCTCTCCGTTGTCGGTGACGTCGACACGGACGCCGTCCGCGCGAGCGTCGAGCGCTACTTCGGGGCGATCCCCGCGAACCCATCGATCCCCCCCTTGCGCGACATGTCGCTGCCGCCGACCCTCGGCCGGGAGATCCGCGAGGTCGTCAAGGATCGCGTCCCCTTGCCGCGGATCTACGTCGGCTTCCGGGCGCCCGCCTTCGGCGACCACCGGCTCGACGCGCTCGAGGTGGCGGGCCAGATCCTCGCGGGCGGGAAGGGGAGTCGCCTCCATCGCCGCCTCGTTCGGGACGAGCGCATCGCGCAGGACGTGGCGCTCTTCGCGCTCGGCTTCGTGGGTGGCGCATCGGTCGCCGCGGGCTGGGCGACGGTCCGACCGGGCATCGCGGTCGACCGGGTCGAGGCCGCCTTCCATGAGGAGCTCGAGCGACTGGCCGTCGAGCCGGTGAGCGATGACGAGCTCGCGCGGGCGCGCGCGCTGATCGAGGCCGACGAGCTCGGAGCGCTGCAGCGCGTCGAAGAGCGCGCTGATCGGTTGTCGATGTACACGACGCTGTTCGACCGGCCCGCGCTCATCAACGAGATGCTCGGTCGCTATCTGGCCGTCACGCCGGAGGCGATCATGGAGGTCGTCGGAGCGACGTTCCGCCAGGACAACCGACTCGTGCTGACGTATCTGCCCGATACGCCGAGCGCTGAGGCTGACGCAGTCGACGCCGAGGCCGCCGAGGCACAGGACGAGGAGGTCGCGGCATGACCGCGGAGCGCACAGGCGATGTCGTCGTCGCCGAGCGGCCGGCCCCGGGAACGCCCCGGCCGTACGCCTTTCCCGCGGTCACACGGTCGCAGCTCGACAACGGGCTGACGATCCAGGTCGTCGACCTCCCCGGTCGGCCGCTCGTCAGCGCGGTGCTGATCATGCCGGTCGGTGCTGCGGACGAACCCGCATCTGACGGCGGCTCCGCCGTGCTCATGGCGCGCGCCCTCACCGAGGGCACGGAGCGGTACGACGCGGTCGAGCTGACCGAGGCCGCAGAACGGCTGGGCGCATCCCTCCACGCGGAGGCCGGCTGGGATGCGACGAGCCTCGGCGTCGATGTGCCCTCGACGCGACTCGAGCCTGCCCTCGAGCTCCTCGCCGAGGTCCTCCTGCGCCCGACGTTCCCGGCCGCCGAGATCGATCGACTTCGCGATGAGCGCCTCAACGACCTGCTCCAGGCCCAGGCCGATCCCCGGCGGCGTGCCGACGAGACGTTCATCGGCACGATCTACGCGCCGTCGGCGCCCTATCACCGGCCGGCGGCAGGCAAGCGCGAGAGCGTCGAGCGGCTCGATGAGTCGATCGTCCGAGATGCGTACCGGCGGATCCTCGATCCCGCCCGAGCGACGCTCGTAGTGGGTGGCGATCTCGGCGGCCAGGACGTCGTCGCCTTCGCACGGCGGTTGCTCGGCGGCTGGACCCGGGATGCAGGTGCGGCCTCGCCGGCGCCCGTCATCGATGAAGCCGCGGCGTCCGGTCGTCTGGTCCGCGTCGTGCATCGTCCGGGGAGCGTCCAGACCGAGATCCGCGTCGGCCACCGCGGCCTGCCGCGTCGCGTCCCCGATTACCACGCGGTGACCGTGATGGCCGCGATCCTCGGTGGTCTCTTCAATTCGCGGCTGAACATGCAGCTCCGCGAGGCGAAGGGCTACACGTACGGCGCGGGTGCCGGATTCGAGATGCGCCGTGGCGCAGGTCCGTTCACGGCCAGGGCGGCCGTCAATACGGAAGTCACCGTCCCGGCACTCGTCGACACGATCGCTGAGCTCGAGCGCATGCGCGATACGCGCGTGACCGAGGAAGAGCTCGCGGCAGCGCGCGACTTCCTGGTCGGCGTGTTCCCGCTTCGGTTCGAGACGGCCGGAGCCGTCGTCGGGGCACTCTCCGGCCTGGCCGTCCACGGCCTGCCGCTCGATGAGCTCACCGACTATCGACAGCGCGTGGAGGCGGTCGATATCGACGCCGTGGCGACAGCCGCCCGCGAGCATCTCTCGGTCGACGAGGCGGACATCGTGCTCGTCGGGGATGTCGACGCATTCGGCGGCGACCTCGAGGCCGCCGGGCTTGGCATCCTCGTGATCGATCGCGACCAGGAGCCGGTGCCGACGCCCGTCGCGGCGGAGGGCGAGTCGGCGACGGAGGCTGGGCCGACGGACGAGGGCGATGACGCCGGACCGACCGCCGGCGCCGAGGATCCGTCGCTTCCGGGCTCGGACGAACCGGCCGCGGCCGACACGGACCCGGACGAAGACCCGGACTGATACGACTCCACGCGATAGACGGGTGTCCTGAAACCTTTTCGCGTCTGGATGTCTCGACGGAGTAGCGACCGGTCACGGTGACCGGAGCGAAACGGAGACACGGCCCAGATGCGTCCAGACAACCGCCTCGTTCGAGGCATCCTCGTCACCATCGCCTCCCTGTTCCTGATCGGTGGCGTCGCCCTCGCGGCGAACGGGACCGATCCGTCATCGACCGCGGGTGATCCCGCGCTGATCAGCCCACGTTCGACACCGACCGAACAGCCGACCGGGACCCTCGAGCCCGCCGCGACCGCTGAGCCGACCGGCACCCTCGAGGCCGCCGAGACGTCCGAACCGGCCGAGATCGCCGAACCGGCGAAGACCGCGGAACCCGCTGAGACCGCCGAGCCGACGGAAGACGCGAGCGACGACCACGGTGGCGACTCCGGATCGAGCGACTCGGGAGCTAGTTCCAACT
>DASSZA010000298.1:0-8137 GCA_035703005.1 Candidatus Limnocylindrales bacterium
CACTCGAGGCGACGGTCGCGCGGATCCGCAACGCGGGCTCGGTGTTCGTCGGGCCGTGGGCCCCCGAATCGGCGGGTGACTACGCGACTGGCGCCAACCACGTTCTGCCCACGGGCGGGCTCGCCAGGGGCCTCGGACCACTCGGCGTGGACGCCTATGGCACCTTCATGCAGATCCAGCGGATCAGCCGCGATGGGCTTCGTGGCATCGCGGCGACGGTGGCGACACTGGCGGAGACAGAGGGGTTGCTCGCCCATCGGGACGCCGTGACCGAGCGCTTCGCATGAGGACGGCCACGGTGACGCGCACGACGCGGGAAACCGAGATCACGATCACCCTCGATCTCGACGGTGAGGGCCTCACCTCGATCTCGACGGGGATCGGTTTCTACGACCACCTGCTCACGTCATTCGCCCACCACGGCCTGTTCGACCTGACCATCGATGCGCGGGGCGACCTCGATGTCGACGAGCACCACACCGTCGAAGACGTCGCGCTGGTCCTCGGCCAGGCATTCGCGGATGCCCTGCAGGGGCGTGTCGGGATCGAGCGTTTCGGCGATGCCTCGGTGCCGATGGACGAGTCGCGGGCGACCGCCATCGTCGATGTGGGCGGCCGACCGTACGCTGAGATCGACCTGCCGTTCCGCGGCGAACGGGTAGGTGGATTGCCGCTCCAACTCGTCGACCATGCGCTCGAGGCGTTCGCGCGGACCTCGGCAACGACGCTCCATGTCAGCGGCGTCGGCCGCAACGGCCATCACCTCGCCGAGGCCGCCTTCAAGGCGCTTGGCCGCGCGCTTCGTCGCGCCTGTTCGCCTGATCCGCGCCGAAATGGCGTCGCGTCCACGAAGGGCGCGGCGTCATGAAGGTCGGCGTGGTCGACTACGGGGCAGGCAACCTCGTCAGCGTCGGGCAGGCGCTGACCCACATCGGCGCCACGGTGGTCATCGTTCGAGACGCACGCCCCTTCGACGAGATCGACGCGCTCGTCGTCCCAGGCGTGGGGGCCGCGCGACCGGCCATGCGCCGGCTCCGGCGCTTCGGCCTGCTCGCACCGATCCGGGCGTGGCTTGACGACGATCGGCCGTACCTCGGCATCTGCCTCGGACTCCAGCTGCTCTTCGAGGGCAGCGACGAGGATGGCGCGGAGACCCTGGGCGTCCTTCGTGGGCGCACCACGCGACTCGAGGACACGCCGACGTTGCCGCACATCGGCTGGAACCAGATCGAGCGGGACCACGACCATCCCCTATTCGACGGCATCGACGATGGCGCTGACGTCTATTTCGTGCACTCGTACGCCGGCGCGCCGCGCGACCCGCACGTCATCGTCGCGCAGACGACCCACGGACGGCGGTTCGTGTCGGCGATCGCGCGAGGTCGCACGTTCGGCGTCCAGTTCCACCCGGAGCGAAGCGGACGCGATGGGCTGCGACTGCTCGCGAACTTCGTATCGATCGCTCGAGAAGCCGATGCCACGGCTCGGGCGTCAGCGCAGTCCGTCGAGGTCGCGCTGTGACGTTGCGCCGACGGGTGATCCCGTGTCTCGACGTGGCCGACGGAAGAGTCGTGAAAGGGACTCGGTTCGTCGACCTCATCGACGCCGGCGAGCCAGCGGAGCTTGCCCAGCGCTATGCCGAGGAAGGCGCCGACGAGATCGTCTTCCTCGATATCACAGCCGCTCCAGAACGCAGGCGGACGTTGCTCGACGTCGTCGAGCGGACCGCTCGCTGCGTCTTCATTCCCCTTACCGTCGGCGGTGGCGTTCGATCCGCGATCGACATGCGCGACGTCCTGCGCGCTGGGGCAGACAAGGTGTCGCTCAATACGGCCGCTATCGAGGAGCCCGACCTGATCAGTCGCTGCGCTCGTCGGTTCGGCCGCCAAGCGGTCGTCGTCGCGATCGATCTCAGGCCGCGTGGCGACGGTGAAACCTGGGAGGTCGTCAGCCGAGGCGGGCGGACGCGTACCGGGATCGACGGCGTCGCCTGGGCGGAACGAGCGGTCGAGCTCGGTGCCGGTGAGTTGCTCATCACCTCGATCGACCGCGACGGAACGGGTAGCGGCTACGACGTCGCCGCGTTACGGGCGGTCACCAGTCGTGTCTCGGTCCCGGTCATCGCTTCTGGAGGAGCGCGTGGGCCAGATGATCTGATCGCAGCCATCCGCGATGGCGGGGCGGATGCCGTGCTTGCCGCCGGGATGTTCCATCGCCGCGAGCAGACGGTGGGTTCGATCAAAGCGGTGATGGCAGCCGCCGGGCTCGACGTCAGGCGAGCTGCGTGACCGCATCGCGCTTGACGGCGCCCGCCGCCGCCCGCCTGCGGTTCGACGGCGACGGGCTAGTTCCCGCTGTCATCCAGGACGTCGCGGACGGCCGCGTCCTGATGGTCGGATACATGGACGCCGAGGCGCTGGATGCCACCGTCGCCACGGGCGAGGTTCACTTCCATAGCCGTTCGCGGGGTCGGCTCTGGCGAAAGGGCGAGACATCCGGCAATGTCCTGCGGCTCGTCGATATCGCCACCGACTGCGACGCCGACGCCCTGCTCGTGACGGTCGACCCCGCCGGGGCGACCTGCCATCGCGAGACCCGCTCGTGCTTCGATCTCGACGAAGAGCGTGAGCGCGCCATGCCTCGCGAACGGGAGGGATTCGTGTGGCTCGAGACGCTCTGGTCGACAGTGGCGTCGCGTGCCGCGGAGCGCCAGTCCGAGTCGTACACGTCAGCGCTGCTCGACGGAGGTGTCGACGCGGTCGGGCGCAAGGTCACAGAGGAGGCGACCGAGGTCCTCCTTGCGGCAAAGGACGACGCCTGTCGATCGACTGACGCTAGCCGTCGTGAGATCGCCGAGGAGACGGCGGATCTGCTCTATCACATGCTCGTCCTGCTTGCGGAACGCAACATGAGACCAGCCGATGTGGTCGCTGCATTGCGACTGAGGCATGATCGGGCCGCCGGTCGATGACAGAACGACCCTCGGAAGCCGTCCGAGGGTCGGTTTCGTGTTCGGAGTGATGGCCCGCCCGGGGGGACAGCTGACGCTTTCGCGCGGCCATGACTTGCTCGTGCAGCGCTGGATACTGCCGCCGGATTCGACCGAGCTGCCGATGGACCGTATCGGGTATCCGGCGATCGAGGGATAGCCAAGAAACGCACCGGCCAGGTCGGTGGACGCGGGCCCAACCCAAATGGCCGGTTCCAGGGCGCACCAAGTCTCTCGACAGTACCTCCGACGGCGCGCACTATCGCGGTCCAGTCGCGCAAATCGAGGCGTTCGATGTCCACCTGGTCCGGGGCACGCGTCCGTCGCGTCGCCGTCTCGCTGGCATCAACCGCGGTCTTCCTGGCGGGCACACTCGGGACTGCGGTCCCGGCCTCTGGTGCAAGCCCCGAGACTCCGGGAACGGTCCTGGCACCGATCGGGCGTCTCACACCGACGGCGCTCGGTCCCGGCGTTCCCGAAACCAAACACCCTGCCTTCGCGCAACCCTTTCACACGCTTGACGCGGACGCCCTCAAGGCGGCCAAGCTCCATGCTGCAGCGATCGCCTCCCGCGGCTCCCGCGGTCCATCCATCGCCCCGCACGCCCCACTCGCCGGACTGTTCAACAACCTCAACAGCCCGGGCCTCAACCAGCTGACGGTGACACCGCCCGACAGCACGGGTGCCATCGGTCCGAACAACTACGTCGAGATGGTCAACCAGGAGATCGGCGTCTACGATCGCAACCTCGATCTCATCAGCAGCACCGACAACGGCACCTTCACGGGTGCCGGCGCTGGCTCGACGGTCACCGATCCCCAGATCCAGTACGACCCGCAGAGCGGCCACTGGCTGTACGTGGCACTCGGGGTCGCGCAGGGTGCCAACCTGCTCATCTTCGGCTGGTCCAAGACCTCCGACCCGAGCGATCTGACCAACGGCTGGTGTCGGTTCGGTACCGGTCGGGGCAACCTGCTCGACGACTATCCCAAGCTCGGACACGACAACAACTTCATCAGCATCGGGACGAACGTCTACGACGACACCAACGCCCCGAATTACACCTTCCTCACCGCCAACATCTTCGTGATCAGGAAGCCGCAGGCCGGTGACGCAAGCTGCTCTGTCGATACGGTCCTGTACACCTCCGACGCCGCGCATCCCCTCCACAACGCGGATGGTTCGACCGCGTTCACGCCGGTCCCAGCCAATACCGTCGATTCGTCGTCGCTCGGCTACATCGTCGCTGCACATTCACCAGTTGACGGTGTCGGCAGCTCCGCACCGAAAGTCATGGTCTGGCACTGGACGTCGGTCGGCGGCACGCCGTCGCTCGTGGCCGACGGCGACGTGACCGTCCCGACCTTCGACATCCCGGCACCGGTTCCGCAGCCGGGCACCTCATACACGCTCGACTCGCTGGATGCGCGGCTCACGCAGGCGGTCGCGGTCAATGACCAGGGTGCCGCAGGTGCCAAGGGGATCTGGACACAGCACACGGTCGCTGGTCCCGGTGGTCGCTCCGTGGTTCGCTGGTACGAGATCCTCGGCGGCACACCGCCGACGCTGCGACAGCATGGCGAGGTTGCTAGCCCGACAGACTTCGTCTTCAACGGCGCGATCTCTCCGTCGATCGGCGGCAGCAGCGCCGCCGTCTTCTACAACAGAGGCGGGGCATCGACTCTGGCTGTGATCGGGGCGCAGACACGAACCGCGTCGACACCCCTCGGTAGCCTCGATCCGGGCGAGCTCGTGATCGCTCAGTCCAGCGCCGCCGACCTCGACTTCAGCTGTGGCGCCTCCTCTGCGACGTCCCCGTGCCGTTGGGGGGACTACGCCGGCGCGACCCCGGATCCACTGAACGACGGCGTTGTCTGGGGAAGCAGCCAGATCTCCGGCCCGTGCTTCATCTTCTGTGGGTTCTTCGCGCAATGGCAAACGCAGAACTTTGCGGTGGTCGCCTCGACATCGCCGCCACCGCCGCCCGTCCTGACCTCGATCACGGTGACACCCGCCACCGCCTCGGTCCAGAACGGCGGGACCCAGCAGTTCAGCGCCACCGGCTACGACCAGAACAACGTCCCGATGAACCCGCAGCCGACGTTCAGCTGGTCGGTCAGCGGTGGCGGCTCGATCAACTCGGCGGGCCTGTTCACGGCCACGACCGTCGGGTCGAACTTCACGGTGACCGCCGCGAGCGGTGGCGTGAACGGCACGGCCAAGGTCACGGTCACTGACTTCTCGCTCTCGGTGAGCCCGACTTCGCGGTCTATCAAGCGCAACCAGACCGCCACCTACGGAGTGACGATCACGCGCCTGAATGGGTTCGCCGGTTCCGTGCTCTTCACGGTCAGCGGACTGCCGAGCAACGCGACCGCGTCCGTTACTCCGAATCCCACGACTGGCACCAGCGTCACGGTGAAGATCTCGACCTCCCGAAGCAGCCCCACCGGAACGTTCACACTGCAGATCAGTGGGTCGAGCGGAGGCTTGGCGCACGCGATCAACGTGTCGCTCACCCTCAGATAAGCTCGCCCTGCCGAGCAAACCGACGCATTCGGGACAAACACGCGCGAGTTACCGAAACCGCATGACACCGTCCGATGGCCAAACGCCGTGCTCGGCTCGGTATCTCGCTGCGAATCGCCGGCGTCCCCCCAACAAACGAATCGTCGCTCACGCCTGGCGACGACTCGGGTGTGGCTGATGTGCACACCGTGAGAACGAGAGGCCGGAGAGCCAGCGCGCCCGTGCGGCCAGTAAGGGTCTCTCCTGGCGCGCATCACTGGGTGAGCCGTGCGGTGTTCGCACGGCAATCTCGTGACGTTGGGAGCGCTGGATGATGGCTTCGGTCGCGGTCTTCGAGGGAAAGAAGCTGACGTTTGAGCTCCAGGAGACACCTCTGCCGCCGTCGGAGGTGCTCGGCCGACGTGTACGCGCACCTGACGCCCGCGATGCTTGAACGGTCGGCCGTTCGGAGGGATGCAATCCTCGTCGGTCCAGGCACGGCAACCGGCTAAAAGGGGTACGGTCGAGGGAACGCCGGTCAAATAGAACGACCCTCGGAAGATCACCCGAGGGTCGCATCGTATTCGGAGTGATGGCCCGCCCGGAGGGATTCGAACCCCCGACCTACTGATCCGAAGTCAGTCGCTCTGATCCACTGAGCTACGGGCGGCCGCTTACGCTCAAATAGAGCGTCCAATTCGTTGAGCTCGCTTGCGCGGCGCTCGCACAGTCGTCCTTCCTGACTCTCAAGAGCCCAACCGTCACCAGCGACTCCGTGCAATGGCGATCTCAGCGACCGCTATTGAAGCCGCGGACGAGCTGGCCGTCAACGCGGACCGTTTTCCGGGACCACCTACGGGTGTGCGCGCGAGCACACACGACCGAGTCGACCTCCCTCGAGGGCGTCGCCAACCTGACTGCCCTGGGACTAAAGTCGCCCGCGTAAGTGAGCTTGGATCCCCTCCGGCGCCGGTCTGTGCCAGACCGCCTGGTAGGCGGTAAGGATGTTGGCGCGGGTCACGGGGAACGCCGGCAGGGCAACCCACGCTGGCACCTCCCCACCGGTCAGCGCCAGGATCACAGCCTGCGCCTCTGCCCGCCCGAGGTCGTAGGGCCGCTGAGCGCCGAGGCCCTTCACGATGTCCCCGCGGGCGATCTCGAGCGCGATGTCGTTCCCGAGGTCCATCGACGTCACGGGTAGCGTCCGACCGGCGGCCCGGAGCGCCCGGGCGATGGCCATCGCGGGTTCGTCCCACGCCACGAACAGGGCGTTGACGTCGTGGTTTGACCCCAGGAATTCGAGAACGACCTCGCCAGCGGCCTCGAGCTCCGTGAACTGGACACGTTTGAGGGTGACGTCCGGTCGGTTTTCGCGCATCCACTTGCGGAACCCGATCTCGCGCTCATTGGTGGCGTAGTAGTCGACCCCGAATGCGACGATCGCGACCACGCCCCAATGTGGCACGTGCTCACCGAGGATCCAGGCGGCGACCTGGCCGTTCCCGAAGTTGTCGGATGAGACGAGCGTCGAGTAGTCCTTGCCGGCACGCATCCCGATCGGCGTGTTGTCCATAAGCACGAGCTTGATGCCATCGCGCGCGATATCGAGGTGGGCCTTTGCGGTCAGAGCGTTGTCGACCGGGATGCTGATGACGGCGTCGGGTCGCAGGGCCGACATCTGCCTGAGTGCATCGAGCTGGGTGTCTACCCGGTAGTGACAATCGACGACGCCGGTGATCTGCGCGCCGTAAGCGGCGAGCGTCGCCGAGATCCCGGCGACCTGCTGGCGGGCGTAATCGCTCTCGGACGTGTGCAAGACGAGGCCGACCGAAAACGACGAGGCCCGGGCCTGCTCGGCGAGCGCCTCGGGCACGACGAGATCCTCCGCCGATGTGGCGACCTCCCCATGCGGTCCCAAACCGGCTAGCGCCGGCGGTCGGGGAGGCGCGTCTTCCCACGAAGCCTTCCCGATCACATTCGTCACACTCGGCATGTCAGCCCTCACGATTGGCGGTCGTCGCCGGTTCCCAACGGGTCCTCGATGTCGACGACGACGTCGAGTGACTGCCGTTCAAGTCAGCGGGGCCGATCACTGGATCAATGTCGGAGCCCGTGCCGGTAGGTCGACCGTCGCCGAGCCACGTCCGGACTCGCTCACGCGAGAACAGGTCATCGACGACGGCGAACGCCGCTCCCACCAACCCGGCCGTCCTGCCGAGTTCGGCACGCACCAACGTGACGTCGCGCATGGCCAGGGACCGTGAATGGCGGAACATAGAATCGCGCATCGCCGAGAGCAAGATCTCCCCAGACTGCGCCACCCCACCGCCGACCACCACCAGCGACGGGTTGTAGGCGGTCACCAGCGTGGCGAGCGTTCGGCCGATGAGTCCGCCACAGCGCGCGAGCAGCTCGATGCAGTACTCGTCACCGCGATAGGCCCCGCGGCCGACGTCGGCAGCGGTAGGCACGGTCCCCTCCCGCGACAGGCGCGTCAGGAACGGGCTTCGTCCTTCGGCGGCCGCGATCCCCGCCTCGCGCGCGATAGCCAGGCCACCGGCGACCGCGTCGAGACAGCCGACATTGCCACAACGGCAGAGCGCCTCATCGGCGACGACGACGTGGCCGATGTCGCCGGCG
>DASSZA010000044.1:0-2633 GCA_035703005.1 Candidatus Limnocylindrales bacterium
TTCGGCTCGTGTGCTGCGCGCGCGGCGGTCCGGTCAACGTGGATGTCGCGGCCGCGACGGAGCGCGGCATCCCGGTCGTGACGACCCCAGGCAAGAACGCCGACGCCGTGGCTGAACTGACGATGGCCTTCCTCGTGATGCTCGCTCGTCAGCTTCCGGTGGTGATCAGGTATGTCGAGGGCGGTGGCGAGTTCGCTCACGACAACTACGAGGGTGCGAAGTGGTTCGGCCATGACCTCGCCGGGCACACCCTCGGGCTGGTCGGACTCGGGCAGATCGGCCACCGCGTCACCTCGCGCGCGCGCGCGTTCGGCATGAATGTCGTCGCGTACGACCCGTTCGTCGACCCGGCGGCCGTGCGCGAGACGGGAGCGGAGCCCGTCGACCTCGATACGCTCCTCGCCGTTTCCGACTTCGTCTCGCTGCATGCCCGCGCGACCGCCGAGAACCGGGGGCTGATCGGCTCGCCGCAGATCGCGCGCATGAAGCGAGGTGCGTACCTCGTCAACACCGCGCGCGACACGCTCGTGGACGAGGCGGCCGTCATCGAGGGGCTCGCGACAGGGCGCTTGGCCGGGGCGGCGTTCGACCTCATCTCGCCGTCGCCGGCGACCGGTCTGCACCCGCTCCTCACCTACCCGAACGTGATCATCACGACGCACATCGGCGGGGCCACCTACGAGACACTGCACCACGCGGGTGAGATGGCCGTCGCCGCGATCCGGCGGCTCGAGGCCGGCGAACCGCTGCTCGACCTCGCCGACCCGTCGGTGGTCGTCGGGCGCCGTGAAGGGTCGGTCGCGTGATGCGCTACCTCCTCGCCCTCGACCTCGGGACCGGCAGTTGCCGGGCCGTGCTGTTCGACGAGGACGGGCGGCAGACGGCGATCGGGCAGCGCGAGTGGTCGCACCCCGGTCTGGCCGGTCATCCCGGGTCGCAGGTCTTCGACACGGCTCGGAACTGGCTGCTGATCTGCGAGTGCATCCGGGAGGCGCTGGACCGTGCGGCGATCGCACCGTCGGACGTCGCGGCGGTCGCGAGCACGAGCATGCGCGAGGGCATGGTCCTCTACGACGCGAGCGGGAACGAGATCTGGGCGTGCCCGAACGTCGATTCGCGGGCGTCGAGTCAGGCCACGGAGCTGGTCCGCAACGGCGACGCGCGGCGGATCTTCGAGATCGGCGGCGACTGGGTGTCCATCACCTCGCCCGCGCGTTTCCGCTGGATCCGCGAGGTCGAGCCCGACGTCTTCGACGCGATCGCGCACGTCGGTATGCTCAGCGACTGGGCGCTCTATCGGCTCACGGGCCGGTTCGTGACCGACCCGAGCTCCGGGTCGAGCTCGGACCTCTTCGACCTTGCGAGCCGGACCTGGTCGCCGGAATTGCTGGACCTCGTCGGGCTGTCGCCAGCGGTCGTCCCAGAGGTGCTCGAGTCCGGCACCGTGGTCGGGCCACTGACGTCTCGCGCAGCCGAGGAGACGAGCCTGGCGGCCGGGACGCCCGTCGTCGTCGGCGGCGCCGATACGCAGCTCGGGCTCGTCGGGATCGGCGTCGTCGAGCCCGACCACTTGACGCTCGTCGGCGGCAGCTTCTGGCAGCTGACGGCCGTGACCGACCGCCCGTTGATCGACCCGCAGGCGCGCGTCCGGACGCTATGTCACAGCGTGCCGGGCCAGTGGATGACGGAGGGCATCGGCTTCTACTGCGGGATAGCGATGCGCTGGTTCCGGGACGCGTTCTGCGAGCTCGAGGTCGCCGAGGCGGCACGTCGCGGGGTCGATGCGTACGTGCTCATGGAGGAGGCGGCCGCCACCATCCCGGCCGGGTCGAACGGTGTCGTCGCGCTCTTCTCCAACGTCATGGACGTCAAGCGCTGGGTCCAGGGGCCGCCCGGGTTCGTCGGCTTCGACGTCGAGCATCCGGAAGCCTCGAACCGCCGAGCGTGCATCCGTGCGCTCGAGGAGCAGGCTGCGTACGCGTCGCGTGGCCACCTCGCGATCATCGAGGAGCTCACCGGGCGCTCGCCGCGCGAGATCCTGTTCACCGGCGGTGCCGCGAAAGGCCGCCTATGGCCGCAGATCGTCGCCGACGTCCTCGGCGTCCAGGTGCGGGTCCCCGAGGTCAAGGAATCGACCGCCCTCGGCGCCGCGATCTACGCCGGCATCGGTGCGGGGATGTACGACGACCTGGGCGAGGTCGTCCGGCGTCTCGTGCGCTTCGAAGCGACCTATGCGCCGGACCCCGTCGATTGCGCCGCGTACGAAGAGCACTTCGAGCGCTGGTCGAAGCTCTATCCGCGCCAGCTTTCGCTGGCCGAGGAGGGGCTGCTCAACCCGATGTGGTGGCCGGCCGGGGCAGACGCATGACTGCCGACCCGCAGATCCAGAGGCGAACCGATGCCTGAAGCCGACGACCTCGACCGCAAGCAGTTCCACGAGGGCGTGCCGCAACGGTCCGAGCCGTTCTTCCTGAAGGGCTCGGCGGCGTACGACTGGGGCATGCAGCACCGGCTGGCACGGATCTTCCGCCCGGACAGCGGCCGGACCGTGATGCTGGCGATCGATCACGGCTACTTCCAGGGACCGACCACGGGCCTCGAGCGGGTCGACATCGGCATCGTGCCGCTGATCC
>DASSZA010000048.1:0-39265 GCA_035703005.1 Candidatus Limnocylindrales bacterium
CCTTGTCATCGCGGGCGTCGTCGTCTTCGCGCTGGGATTCCTGTTCCGCTAGTCACCGCTTAGCAGCGGTCCGTACGCCGCGTCCGGCAACGGTCGCATCCATCCCGTCGGCAGCGCGCCGCCGATCTTGCCGCGTTCGGCGGCCCCGAGCAGGTCGCCGGTCGCCCAATATTCGGCAAGCAGGTACGCGATGAACGCATCGCCGCAGCCGACGGTCGTCCCGGCGACCGGCACCGGATCGACTGCGACCGTGCGTTCCAGGCCCGCACTTCCGTCCATGAGCAGGATGCCGCGCGACCCGAACGTCACGACGAGTCGTTTCCCGAGGTCGTTGACGGTCCGCCGCACCTCCCCCAGATCTGCGTCGTCCGACGCGCCCGGCCAACCGATGATCGCCATGTCGACCCAGCGCATCGTCTCGGCGAACCGCGCCGGCGTGTAGTGGCGGAAACCGAGGAAGTCGGCAACGACCTCGACCCCTTCGAGACGGCCCGTGTCGCCGAGCCGGTCGAGCTCCGCGATCACGCCTTCGACCAGGATCGCGTGGAGTCGCTTGGCACCCCTGAGCAGTGCCTCCTCCTCGGGCGTGAACCGCAGATCCGCGCAGACGCCAGGCACGTAGCGGTCCATCCAGATCTCGCGGTCCGGCAGGATCTCGATGTCGATCGAGGCGGATGACCTCTCGCGGACGATCGCGTCGCGCGACCCGTAGTCGATCGCGTGGCGGTCGAGCATCTCAAGAAACAACGCGTCGTCGTCGTCGCCGACCCGGCTGATGAGGCGGAACGGGAGCTCGAGCGAGCGCCAGTGCCAGGCTACGTTGAGTGCCCCGCCGCCGGGGAGTACCGGCCCGTCCGGCACGTACCGATCGAGGCTCAGTGCGCCGAGCAGAAGCGTCTCGGGTGGCACGTATTAGACCCCGTCGAGCGGGTGTGCCCGGCGGTCACCTAGCTCGAGGAACCGGTCGTAGCGCACCTCGATGACCTTGCTCATCTGCCAGAACGCCTCGACCGAGAGGTGGCCACAGCCTTCGGCGTGATACCACTCGAGCCGGTCGGGGATGGCCGTAAGCAGTGCCGGGTCGTGGGCCGGCACGACCGCCGGGCTAAGCATGTAGCCGGGGGACTCGGGTTCCCTGATCTGGAGCAGGTGGTCGCCCCGGAACCCGCGCGCCCGTGGTACGACGTGCCGCTCGCCGGTCCCGAGGTCGAGCAGCGGGACGTCCTCGGGCGGGGTCTCCGAAACCTCGGGCCAGTCGTCGTCAACGACGAGCTCGGCGATGACGCGTCGTACCGCGATGTCCTGGTAGTGGTTCATCGGGGTGTCGGGCTGACCGTAGTCGTCGTCGTACACGTTCTCGACCGCGTAGTCGTAGACGTTGCCGCACGTCGCGACGAGGAAGCGGATGAGCGAGGGCCGGTCGCGCAGATATCGCCGATAGCTTGCCTCGTACTCGAGGATCGCCACGGATGGCGGCACGAGCTCGCCGCGGACGACGTGGGCGTAACGCCAGCCGTCAGCGCCGAAGCGGTCATCGAGGGCGGATCGCCGACGCGCCTTGGCGTCACCGGAGAAACCCGGTGTGCCGACCGGGATCCATACCTCATCCAGCGGCGCGGCGAGATCGGCGCCGACGCCGCGCCACCAGTCGGTGCGATCCATCGGGGTAGCGTACCGGCCCATAGACTGGCGAACGGCGGCACGACGAACGGAGGAGACGGCACGGCGATGCGTGAGCGGACTGAAGGGCGCGGCCTCGCGACACGCGCGATCCACGCGGGAGAACGGCCCGACCCGACGACACACGCGCACCGGACGCCGATCTACGCGACGGCGACCTACACCTTCGACACCGCCGCCGAGAAGGAGGATGCCGTCGACCGGTCGCTGGCGTGGGAGCCCGGCGTCTATTTCTACTCGCGCACCGGTAACCCGACGAACCGCGCCCTGGAAGAGAAGGTCGCGTCGCTCGAAGGCGCAGAGGACGCCGTCGTCTCGTCGTCCGGTATGGCCGCCGTCGCCGCCACGCTCTTCGCTCATCTCCGCGCGGGCGACCACCTTGTCGCGGGCCAGGAGTTGTTCGCCATCACGGACGTGCTGCTCGATGACGACTTCCCGCGTCGGGGGATCGATGTCACCCGGGCCGATCCCACCGACCTCCACGCGGTCGAGGCTGCCATCACCCCGGCGACGCGCGTGCTCTTCGTCGAATGCTCGACCAATCCCACGTTGCGGGTCCCCGACCTCGACGCCCTGGCCGAGCTGGCGCGCCGGCACGACCTACTGTTCATCGCCGACAACACCTTCCTCGGCCCCGTGATCCTCAGGCCGCTGGAGCACGGCGCCGACCTCGTGCTCCACGCAGCGACCAAGTACCTGTCCGGGCACGGCGACGCGGTCTCGGGCGTCGTCGCCGGGAGCAAGGCGCTCATCGATCCGATCCGTTCGCAGACGGACACCCTCGGTCAGGCCGCGAGCCCGTTCTCGAGCTTCCTGGTCCAGCGCGGCGTTCGCACGTTGCCGCTTCGGACGAAGGCCGCGTCGGCGAACGCGGCACGGATCGCGGAGCTCCTCGAAGGCCACGACAAGGTCGAGTGGGTCCGCTATCCGGGTCTCGCCTCGCATCCCGACCGCGCCGTCGCGCAGCGGCTTCTGGGCGACATCGGCGGAGCGATGGTCACGTTCAAGCCGCGCGGCGGTCTCGCCGGCATGGCCGCCTTCACCGACCACCTCCGTCTGTGCGACATCGGCGTCAGCCTCGGCGACATCCACACGCTCGTCTATCCGCGGCCGAAGGACGGCGGCATCATCCGGCTGTCGATCGGGTGCGAGGACATCGACGACCTGCTGGAGGACTTCGAGCTGGGCCTGTCCTTCGTCCCCGCGGCCTAGACGGTCGCGGCGACGCCCCGCCCGAGCTCGGCTGCGGCGGCGAGCGCGGCGCCGATCGTCAGATCCACCCGCCGGTTGACTTCGTCCTCCGGCGGCCGATACCAGTCCTCCTTGCCGAGCTTGTGCGTGCCTTCGACATCGGCCGGGTCGCGGATGACATCCGAGACGGTGAGGATCGTCCCGGCCCGGACGTCGCGACCCTTCGCCCGCTCGCGCATGGCGAGCAGGAAGATCGCGGCGGATTCCATCTCGGCGGCAAGGTAGCCGCGACGCCCCCAGCGGATCGCGCCGTCAGGGTGCGGGTCGTAGAAGACGTCCGAGGTGACGATCGGGCCGACATGCGTCGTCAGGCCCTGGTCGCGGCTCGCCGCCGCGAGCGTGTTCACGACATCGATGTCGGCTGTCGCTGCGGTCGGTTCGCCGCCGCCGAGCACGCTCCCGACGCCGATCCACGACGCGGCCGCCATCGGCACGACGACGTCGCCGATATCGAGCGCGCCGAAGCCACCACACGTCCCGACGCGCAGGAACGTCGTGACACCGAGCATGATCAGCTCCTCCATCACGATCGAGGCGCTCGGGGCGCCCATCATCGTCGTCTGGACCGAGACCGGGACGCCGGCGAGCGCCCCGGTGTACCCGAGCAGACCGCGGTTCTCGTTGACGACGCGCGTCGCCGACAGGCCGCCATCGAATCGGTCGGCCATCCTGGTGGCCCGTAACGGGTCGCCGGGGAGTAGCACGACCGGCGCGTAGTCATCCGGCTCGGCGTGAAGATGGATCTGGGTCATCGTTCCTCCACTGGGCGCCGTCCGAGCCGACGCCATTCCACCGACAGGCATCGATCCATGACGACGCTCAGGCCGCCGTCCCGAGCGATCCGGGCCGCCTCCCAATCGACGATGCCGAGCTGGAGCCAGAGGCACCGCGCGCCTGCGTCTACAGCCTCCCGCGCATGGGCAGCGCAGAGCTCGGCGCGGCGGAAGACGTCGACGATGTCGAACGGTCCTGTCGCCGCGACGGCCTCGGCAAGCGTGGCGTACGCGGGCACGCCCGCGACGGCCTGCGCCCTCGGGTTGACCGGGACACAGTCATAGCCGACCGACAGCAGGTGGCGGAACACGTCGCCGGACGCGCGCCCGGGCCGATCCGAGGCGCCGATCACAGCGATCCGGCGGGTCGTCGCCAGGAGCTCGCGGACGCCGTCATCGTCGAGCAGCGGGACGTCGCCACGACCCTCGGCGAGGTCGAGGTAGGCGATCGTCCGGGCACGTTCCTCTGGGGTCATCGAACCTCACTCGACATGCGGTCCCGAAGTCATCGACGCGGTGGGTCGGATAGCGTATCCTCCCGGACCGAAAGACCGCGGGTCCGGACATCGTCCCCGGCGGTCGTACGAGGAGGAGACAAACCTTGCGAGGTTCCATGCGGTTGCTGTCGCTCGGTGCGACGGCGGCCTTCATCTTCGCCGCATGTTCGAGCGGCGGCGGGGCGGCAACGTCGGCCCCGAGCGCTGCAGCGCCTTCCGAAAGTGCGGCCGCTAGCGAAAGCGCCGGCGCGTCGCCGTCGTCGTCCACCGGTGGCGGCGGTTCCAAGAATTACACCGCCTGTGTCGCGTTCGATACCGGTGGTCTCGGCGACAAGGGCTTCAACGACCTCGCCAAGAAGGGCCTCGAGGACGCCCAGGCACAGGGCTTCACGACCTTCTTCGCCGAGGCGCAGGGCTCGACAGACTACGCCGCGAACATCCAGCGACTCATCGACCAGGGCTGCCAGTCGATCATCACGGTCGGCTTCAACCAGGCTGCGGCCACCGTCGCTGCGACCAAGGCCAATCCTGACATCGCCTTCGCGCAGGTCGACACGACCTGGGACGAGAAGGCGAACGGCCCGACGCCGCCGAACTTCACCGGTCTGTCGTACCAGATCGACCAGGCCGCGATGCTCGCGGGCTACCTGGCGGCTGGCTTCAGCAAGTCCGGCAAGATCGGCACCTACGGCGGGCAGCAGTTCCCCGGCGTGACGCTGTTCATGGATGGCCTCTCGGCGGGCATCAAGTACCACAACCAGGAGAAGGGCACTGACGTCAAGATCCTCGGTTGGGACGCGGCCACCCAGAAGGGCACGTTCGTCGGTGGCGACAACCCGTGGGGCGACCCGGCCAAGGGCGAGCAGCTCGCCAAGACGCTGGTCGACCAAGGCGTCGACATCGTCCACCCCGTCGCCGGTGCGACCGGTAACGGCTCCATCAAGTACATGCTCTCGAAGAACCTCTGGGCGATCGGCGTCGACACCGACCAGGCGATCTCCCTCTCCGAGTACGCGAAGGCCATCCTGACCTCCGCGCAGAAGGCCATCGACATCTCCGTCCTGGATACCTTCAACAAGAACCAGGCCGGCGATCTCGGTGGCGAGAACTACGTCGGTACGCTGGAGAACAAGGGCGTCTTGATCTCTCCGTATCACGACTTCGACAGCGTGATCCCCGCGGACCTCAAGTCCGAGATCGAGGCCCTGTCGGGCAAGATCGCGGACGGCTCGGTGAAGGTGGCCGACTACCTGAAGTAGTCGACGGCCCGAACGTCAGTCCGAATCCGGCGGCCGCCCGCTCTCGATCCGTCGAGGGCGGGCGGCTCGGTATACAGGGGCTAAACGGGGTCCAGATGCGCCTCGAACTCAAGGACATCACGAAGCAGTTCCCGGGCGTGCTCGCGAACGACCGGATCTCGATCTCGGCCGACCGCGGAGAGGTGCTCGGCCTTCTCGGTGAGAACGGCGCCGGCAAGACGACGCTGATGAACATACTGTCGGGGCTGTATCGCCCCGACTCCGGCGAGATCCTGATCGATGGCACGCCGCGGACGTTCAACGATCCGGCGGACGCGATCGACGCCGGCATCGGCATGGTGCATCAGCACTTCCAGCTCGTGCCCGTGTTCGATGTCGTCTCGTCCGTCGCACTCGGCGCGGAAAGCGTGACCGGCCCCCTCGGCACATTCGACCGTGCTGCCGCGCGCAAGCGTGTCGTCGAGCTATCCGACCAGTACAACCTCCATGTCCCGCCTGACGCGGACATCGAGGATCTGCCGGTCGGCGTACGCCAGCGCGTTGAGATCCTGAAGGCGCTCTATCGCAAGAGCGACATCCTCGTCCTCGATGAGCCCTCGGCGGTGCTGACCCCTGCCGAGACCGAGGAGCTCTTCGGCATCATCCGTGGGCTCGCGGCCAACGGCACGACCGTCATCTTCATCACCCACAAGCTCAACGAGGTCCTCGAGGTCTGCGACAGGATCACCGTCCTTCGACGCGGTCGGGTCGCTGGCACGGCTGACCCCAAGACGACCACGCGCGAGCAGCTCGCCAACATGATGGTCGGGCGCGACGTCGAACTCCGGGTCGTCAAGGGACCGGCCACGCCCGGCGATGTCGTGCTGAGCCTGAAGGACATCGTCGTCCGCGACGATCGCGACCACATCGCGGTCAAGGGCGCGTCGCTCGACGTCCGGGCGGGTGAGATCGTGGCCATCGCCGGGGTCCAGGGCAATGGCCAGACCGAGCTCGTCGAGGCGATCGTCGGGTTGCGCACCGTCGACTCGGGAACGATGACGGTCGGTGGCGTCGACATCACCCAGGCGACGCCACGCCAGGTCTCGGACCTCGGCGTCGCGCATATCCCCGAGGACCGCGGTCGCGACGGCCTGATCAACTACATGACCGTCTCGGAGAACTACATCCTCGACACCTATCACCGCGCGCCCTACAGCAAGGGTGTCCGCCTCGACTTGGAGGCGATCCAGGAAGGCGCGAAGGAAGGCGTCCGCGACTTCGACATCCGGACACCTTCGATCCACACGCTGGCGGGCTCGCTGTCGGGTGGCAACCAGCAGAAGGTCGTCGTCGCCCGTGAGTTCTCGCGACCGGTCAAGCTCGTCATCGCGGCACAGCCGACCCGCGGTCTCGACGTAGGGTCGATCGAATACATCCACAAGCGGATCGTCGAGCAGCGCGACGCCGGTGCCGCCATCCTCATCGTGAGCACCGAGCTCGAGGAGGTGATCGCCGTCGGAGACCGCGTGGCGGTGATGTTCGGCGGTGAGATCGTCGGGATCCTGGAGGGCGAGGCCGCCACCTTCGAGGCCGTCGGCATGTTGATGGGAGGCGCACAGTGAAGCGCGCGCGACGCATCCTCGGGCCTGCCGTCGTCCCGGCGCTCGCCATCGTCACCGCGTTCATCGTCGGCTCGATCTTCATCCTGATCACCGACTTCACGAACCTCCAACGGCTCGGCACGGATCCGGTCGGGGCGATCGGTTCGGCAGCCGGGGGGATCATCGCTGCCTATCAGGCGATGCTGGCAGGGGCCTTCGGCGACCCGGGGCGTATCGCCGCGGCGATCCAGGGCGGCACCCCACGGCAGATCGCCGGGGCGATCCGGCCGTTGAGCGAGACGCTGGTCGCGGCGACGCCGCTGATCTTCACGGGTCTCGCTGTCGCGATCGCCTTCCGGACGAGCGTGTTCAACATCGGCGTCGAAGGGCAATTCATCCTTGGCGCGTTCGGCTCAGCAGTCGGGTTGCTGGTGCTTCAGGGCCTCCCGGCGCCGATCCCCCTCCTCGGCGCGATCATCGCGGGTGTCATAACGGGCGCGGCGTGGGGATTCATCCCGGGCTTCCTAAAGGCGCGGACCGGCGCCCATGAGGTCATCACGACGATCATGCTCAACTACGTCGCCGTGCAGATCGTCCTGTTCGGGCTGCGGTCCGACTTCCTTCGCCAGGAGGGCAGCTCGCAGCCGATCTCGAAGCTGCTGGATGGGATCGCGCGCGTGCCGGGCATCCTCGCGCCATTCGGGATCCCCGGGATCCGCCTCCACTACGGATTCGTGCTCGCCCTGATCATGGCGGCTGTCGTGTCCTGGTTCCTGTTCAAGACCACGAAGGGCTTCGAGCTTCGCGCAGCGGGCTTCAACCTGACCGCCGCCAGGTACGCGGGCATGAGCGCCAGCGGGTCGATCATCCTGGCGATGACGATCTCCGGCGGATTAGCGGCGCTCGGCGGGTCGATGGAAGTACTCGGCACCGTCCCGCAGATGTCGAATGACATCAGCTCCGGGTTCGGGTTCAACGCGATCGCCCTGGCCCTGCTCGCCGGTAACCGGCCGTTCGGCATCGTCCTCGCCGCGCTCCTGTTCGGCGCGCTCCGGACCGGTGGAGGCCTGATGCAGGTCCAGACTGGGATCCCGCTCGATCTGCTCTTCTTCATCCAGGCGCTGGTGATCATGTTCGTCGCGGCCCCCGGCTTGGTCCGCTCGATCTGGCGGCTGCGCGCGCCGCGGACGCCGACCGGCACGGCTGTCGACGGAGCGCGCGCGTGACCGCGGCGGTGCTCGCCGGCGGCGCCGAGATGGGGGCTGCCGCGCGTCAGGCGCTGCGCGCTGCTCGCATTCGTGGCGCGATCATGGCCGCCCTCGGGATCGTCGCGTTCGCCGCGGCCAAGGACTCGTTCGGCACGCCCGCCACGTTCGCGTTCTGGGTGGACAAGCAGGGAGGCGAGCTCGCGTCGTTCTCGACGAGTGTCGGCGTGCTGTGGGTCCTGGCGGGTGTCGTCATCGGAGCGGCCGGGATCGCACAGTTGGTGCGCGGTCCCGCCTTCCCGTGGCGGCGGACCATGCTGATCGTGATCCCGGTCTGGATCGCGGCGATCCTCGGCGCGCTCCTGGACGGCAGGACGGCCAACCTCACCGGTGTGATCGCCGGCAGCCTGGAACTGGCGGTCCCGATCTCCCTCGGTGCGTTCGCGGGCATCCTGTCCGAGCGGAGCGGCATGCTCAACATCGCGATCGAGGGCAAGTTCCTCGTCGGCGCGTGTGCGGCCTCGGTCGCGGCGAGCGTCACGGGAAGCGTGATCGTCGGCGTGCTCGCCGCCATCTTCGCGGGGGCACTCGTCGGACTGCTCCTCGCGTGGCTCGGGATCAAGTACAAGGTCGACCAGATCATTGCCGGCGTCGTCATCAATATCGGCGCGCTGGGGATCACCAACTTCCTGTTCCTGCGCGTCCTGTCCAAGAACACCGAGCTGAACACCCCGCCGACGATCGAAGCCATCCAGGTCCCGGTCCTGAGCAACATCCCGATCCTCGGACCGCTGCTGTTCTCCGGAACGCCGTACCTCTACTTCACGATCTTCCTGATGTTCTTCCTGACATACATGCTGTTCCGCACGCGGTGGGGCCTCCGGTTGCGTGCGTCCGGCGAGAAGCCCTCAGCCGCCGGCACGGTCGGCATCGACGTCCTGCGCATCCGCTATCGCGCGATGCTGTTCGCGGGGATGCTCGGCGGGCTTGCCGGCTCATACCTGAGCCTCTCCACCGCCGGAAGCTTCCAGATGAACATGAGCGCAGGTCGAGGTTTCATCGCCCTCGCCGCGGTCATCTTCGGCGCCTGGCACCCGATCTATGCCTTCGGAGCGGCGCTCGTGTTCGGCTTCTCGGACGCGATCCAGGCGCTGCTCTCGATCCTCGGCGTCGATGTCCCGCCGCAGTTGCTGAACAGCGTCCCGTACATCGTCACGATCATCGTCGTCGCCGGCGTGGTCGGGCGGGTGCGTGGGCCGGCCGCGGCCGGCCAGCCGTACGACCAAGGCTGACCTCGTGAGCGCAGGGTATCCCGAGAGGTCGGGACGGGCAGCCGTCCTACCGACCTTCTACGAAGCGCCGGCCACGCCCCGGAGTGCGCCCGTCGGCACGGCCGAGCACCCGCTGCCGCTCATCATCGACAGCGATCCGGGGCTCGACGATGCGCTGGCGATCGGCCTCGCGCTGGCTCGTCCGGAGCTTGACGTCCTGGCGGTCACGACGGTCGGTGGGAACGCCGACGTCCGGCACTGCACCGAGAATGCGCTGCGGCTGCTGCACGCCTACGGCCGGGACGACATCCCCGTCGCCGAGGGTGCCGCCGGTCCGCTCGTCGGCAAGGTCGTTCGGGCGACTGAGGTGCATGGCGAGGCGGGGATCGGTTCGACGGAACTTCCGCCAGCGACCGCCAGGGCGGTCCCCGAACACGGCGTCGAGCTCATCGCGCGGCTGCTCCGTGACCATCCGGAACCGGTCGCGATCGCGCCGATCGGTCCGCTCACCAACATCGCGCTGGTGCTCAAGCTCTACCCGGAGCTCGCGGACCGCATCGCCCACCTGTCGATCATGGGCGGCTCGATCGGTGAAGGGAACTCGACCGTCTCGGCAGAGTTCAACATCTACGCCGATCCGGAGGCGGCCGACGTCGTGTTCCGGTCGGGAGTCCCGATCACGATGATGGGCCTCGATGTGACGCATCAGGCTCTCCTGGACCGACGCGCGGCCGACGCGCTACGCGCTACGGGCACGACGTCCGGACGGATCGCCGCCGAACTGACGGACTTCGCCCTCGACCGGAACATGGAATGGGGTGGCCGGACGACCGCGGCGATCCACGACGCGGTGGCAGTCGCCCACTTCGCCATCGCCGATCTCGTCGATGTCGCGCGCTACTACGTCGCCGTCGACACGACCGATGGGCCGGCGCGGGGCCGGACGGTCTGCGACGGGCTGCCGTACCGCCTCAAGCGGTTCGGCCTGACGCCGAACGCGGAGGTCGGCATCCGGATCGAGCGCGGGCGGTTCGAGTCGGTGCTGCTGGACGCGTTCGCGTCGCTGCCATAGCGGCCGTGCGTTACGTCGCGCTCGGCGACTCGTACACGATCGGCACGTCGGTCGACCGCGCGGATCGTTTTCCGGATCAGCTCGTCCGCGTCGAACCTCGCCTCGAGCTCATCGCGAACCTCGGGGTCGACGGGCACACGACCGCGGATCTCATCCGGGACGAGCTCCCCGAGTTGCCTGGACTCGCCCCGGAGTTCCTCACGCTGCTGATCGGCGTGAACGACGTCGTGCGGGGGATCCCGCGACCGACGTACGAGGCGAACGTCGTGGAGATCTTCGATGTGATGCTCGCCGCGGTCTCCGCGGACCGGATCGTCGTCGTGTCGATCCCCGATTACACGGTCACGCCGGCTGGCGGCGACTACGGCGACCCAGACCGCAAGCGTTCTGCGATCGTCGAGTCGAACGCGATCATGGCCAGCGTGTGTGGCGATCGTGGTGTCGCATTCGTCGATATCTTCGATGCGTCGTCGGGGGCCGCCAGCGATCGGAGCCTCGTCGCCCGTGACGGCCTCCACCCGAGCGGGGCGCAATACACGAAGTGGGTCGAGCGGATCGCGCCGGTCGTTTCGCGGCTGCTCGGCGATGAGGTGGTCTAGGCGGTTTCTGTTGCCGCCCGTCAACGTTCTGCCGGATCGGTGATCCCGCGTTGACATCGACAGGTACGATGCGGGCGACTGAGGGGCGGAGCAGGGCGCTCTGATGCAGTCGTGAGGGGGGAACCGTCACACCATGACCCATCGCCGCGTCGGCGCGCGCGCCGCAGCCGCCATGGCCGTGCTGCTCGCAAGCTCCGTGTCGACGCCCGTCGTGACCGTCGCGAGTGGCGGATCGACGACGGTGCCCGACGACGCGACGACCCCACTCACCGCGCTCGGCGCGCCACCCACCGCGCAGGAGACCCTGGCCGACGCGCCCTCGGACAGCGGCGAGTGGGGCCCGCTCCTCGATTGGGGCGTCCAGGCCAAGCACATGATCCAGCTGTCGACCGGGAAGGTCCTTGTCTGGTCGACCGGTGACAACGCCCGGGTCTGGGACCCGACGACTGGTACGTTCACGCTCGCCCCCGCAACCTTCGCTGACCTCCACTGCGCCGGCCAGGCGACCCTCGCGGATGGACGCGTCATCGTCGTCGGCGGCCAGGTCGGCTCCCCGCACAACGGCCACAACATCACCTCGCTGTTCGACCCGATCACGCAGACGTGGACACGCGGCGCCGACATGACCGACCTGCGCTGGTACGCCACGGCCACGACTCTCGCCAACGGGGAGGTCCTCGCATCGTCCGGCGATGCGCCGGATGGCACGCGGTCCACCATCCCCGAGGTCTATGACCCGGTGGCCAACACGTGGCGGCGTCTGACCACGGCCTATCGAGATCAGGGCCTGTACCCGTTCATGTTCGTCCTGCCGAATGGCAAGCCCTACGAAGCCGGCTCGAAGACGGACACGGCGATCCTCGACCCATCCGGCACGGGCAGCTGGACACCCGGTCCCACCGGCTTGTGGTCGACGAGCGGCTACTCGGAGTCGCAGGCCATGTATCGGCCCGGCAAGATCCTGCGCGCCGGTGGTGGCGACCCCGCGATCGCACGGGCGGCCGTGATCGATATGAACGCGCCGTCCCCCGCGTGGCGCGAGATCGACCCGATGGCGAATGCCCGCCGCCGCATGAACATGATCATCCTCGCCGATGGACAGGTCCTCGCGATCGGAGGCACGGCATCCGCCGACAACGAGAGCGCCGCGGTGCTCGCCACCGAGATCTGGAACCCCGATACCGAGAAGTGGACGACGGGGTCCTCGATGGCCGAGGCACGCATGTACCACTCATCGGCGGTGCTCCTGCCCGACGGGCGGGTCGTCGTCGGTGGAGGCGAGGCCGCCGGCCGACTGCGCAGCCAGATCTACTCACCGCCGTATCTGTTCAAGGGTGCCCGGCCGACGATCTCCGGATCGCCGGGGACGGCCGCGTGGGGCTCGACCTTCACGTTCACCAGCCCCGACGCTGCCGACCTCGCATCCGTGGTCCTGTTGCGCCCGTCGGGCTCCACTCACGCGATCGACATGAACCAGCGGTATGTGCCACTCACGTTCAACCGCTCTGGCACCACGATCACGGCGACCGCGCCGGCATCTGGCGGGATGGCACCCCCCGGCGACTATATGCTCATCGTGAAGAACTCGGCCGGCGTGCCATCGGTCGCGTCGTGGATCCGGATCGGGTCGTCCGCCAACGTCCAGCCTGGCTCGATCTCGGGCTCGGTGACCGATAGCGGGACCTCCGCGGGGATTAGCGGAGCGACCGTATCGAGTGGCGGCCGGTCGACCACGACGAACGCGACGGGCGGTTACACGCTGACGAACGTGGCCGCGGGCGAGGCGCAGGTCACGATCTCCGCGAGCGGTTATGCGACCGAGATCCGGTCCGCCATGGTCACCGGCGGACAGACGACCAGCCTCAACGTGGCCATGTCGCGACCTGGCGACATCGCGGGGACCGTGACGAGCAGTCAGAACGGCGCGGCCCTGGCCGGGGTGACCGTCGGCTATCCCGGCGGCGTCACCGTTACCGACAACGCCGGTCACTACGCGGTGAACGGGCTCCCGGCCGGCTCTGCCGACCTCACCTTCGCTGCCACCGGTTTCACGAGTGCAGATCGGACCGTCACCGTCACGGCCGGCTCGGTGACGACGCTGAACGTCCAGCTCACTCCGACCTCGACATGGGTCAACGGCGAGGTGCGTGACGCCGTCTCGACGGCGGTCCTGCCGGGCGCGACGATCTCGGTGGACACCGGCCAGACAGCGACCACCGATTCCCTCGGTCGCTACCGCATCGACCTGCCGCCTGGGACGTATCAGGTCACGGCCTCGGCGACGGGCTACGTCTCGTCGACGGGGACCGCGGTCATCAATGGCGGCAGCTATGCGACGGTCGACTTCAACCTTGCCCGGACGCCGACTGCCGGTACCACCCTGACGTTCACGACCACTGCCGACGCGGCGGTCAAGTCGACGAGTCCGACGAAGAACTACGGCAAGGACACCGAGATCAGGCTTCGTCTCGGCACGCCCTCGAACACGACGACGCAGTCGAGCTACCTCAGGTTCGCCGTATCCGGGCTGGCGGGACGGGCGGTGACGAGCGCCAAGCTCCGCGTCCGCGTCACCGACCCGGGTCCACTCGGTGGGATCCTCTATCGGACGGGAAGCACCTGGACCGAGACGGGCCTGACGTACAACAACGCGCCGCCGGCGACGGGCGCATCGCTTTACACGGTCGGTGCGGTGACGCTCGGGCAGACCGTCGACCTGGCGCTCCCCGCAGGCACGATCACTGCTGACGGGAGCATCGACTTCGTACTGATGCCGAGCGGGTCGAACAGCGTCTACTACTCGAGTCGGGAAGGCGCGAACGCACCCCAGCTCATCGTCGACGTGGACGGTGGAGCGACGCCGACACCGACGCCGACCGCGACACCGACTGCGACGCCGACACCGACCGCGACACCGACTGCGACGCCGACACCGACATCGACACCCGCGCCGACGGCCACACCAACGCCGACGCCGACGGCGACGCCGACACCCGCGCCGACGGCGACACCGACACCGGCTCCGACCGGCACGCCGACACCGACGCCCACGCCGCCACCGGGTGGTGGCACGACCGTGCGCCAGATCACGTTCGAGGGCGGCCTCCTCGACCCGACCACGGGCGTCGACTCCGCGACCGGTGTCGTCACGCTCGACACCGCGAGCCCGATCCACGGCACGGCATCGGCGCGATTCGCGAACACCACTGGTTACCTCCAGGAGTCGTTCCCGGCGACCGCGGACACGTTCCTGACGATGCGGATGCGCCTCGTCGCGCTGCCGGTCGGTGCGCCGCGGATCCTGTTCCTGTCGAATGCCGGGACGACCGTCGGCAACCTCACGCTGAGCTCTGCTGGCCGGCTGCGACTGCGCAACGCGTCGACGAACGTCGGTGTGGAGTCCGCCGCGATGGTCGTGGGCAACACGTACCTGATCGGCCTCCACCAGAGTCGGGGAACCGGCACTGATGCCGTCCTGGAGGCGTTCCTGGCTCCGGATGGCGGCACGTTCGGCGCACCCTTCGCCCGGATGACCAACGGGACGTGGACGACGTCCGCTGACCGGACGCGGTTCGGCGCCACGAACAGCACCGCCGTCGACCTGACCATCGACGACGTCCTGGTCGGGAGCGGCGCCATGCCCAACGCGGTCGCGTCGACCGGCGCGATCGTCCTCGCGGCGGCCGTTCCGGGCTCGTCGTACGCCTTCATCCCGAGGGATGGCGCGACGGGCACCTTCGCGGTCGACTCCCGCTACACGTTCTCCTGTCCGGTGGCCGATCGCGTCGCGTGACATAGTCGGGCGAGGTACCCGCAGCCGGGCCTGACTCGCCCGGCTACCATTGGACCCCGTGACCGTCGCGCCCAACGATTTCGTTCACCTCCACGTCCACTCGGAGTTCAGCCTGCTCGACGGTCTCGGGCGGATCACCGAACTCGTGGACGCCGCCGCGGCGCAGGGCATGGACGCGATGGCGCTGACGGACCACGGTGCGCTCTACGGCGCCGTCGCCTTCTACCAGGCCGCCAGGAACAAGGGGATCAAGCCGATCATCGGCGTCGAGACCTACGTCGCACCGCGGTCGATGACGTCCAAGGAAGGCAAGGCCGATAGCCAGCCCTTCCACCTGATCCTGCTCGCCCAGGACTACGCCGGCTACCAGAACCTCTGCCGCCTGGTCACCGATGCGCACGTGGACGGCTATTACTACAAGCCGCGCATCGATCACGAGCATCTCGCCCGCTACAGCGAGGGCCTCATCGGATTGAGCGCCTGTCTCGGCGGCGAGGTGGCGAAGGCGCTGGAGGTCGAGGACTGGGAACTCGCCCGCAGCGTCGCCGGTCAGTACGGCGAGATCTTCGGGAAGGACCGGTTCTTCCTCGAGCTACAGGATCACGGGCTCGCCGAGCAGACCCGGCTCAACGGTCAGCTGCTGCGTCTTGCGGGCGAGACCGACCTTCCGCTCGTCGCGACGAACGACCTGCATTACGTGCGCGCCGACCAGTCGGACGCCCACGACGTACTGCTGTGCGTCGGGACCGGGAACAACCTCGACACGCCAGGCCGGCTGAAGTTCGAGACCCACGAGTTCTACGTGAAGTCGGCGGCGCAGATGGCGGCGCTGTTCCCGGAGCAGCGCGAGGCCGTCCTGAACAGCCGACGGATCGCCGAGATGACCGATGTCGAGCTGCCGCTCGGACAGCTGCGCATCCCCCATTTCCCGGTACCCGATGGTGAAACCGTCGAGTCGTGGCTCCGCAAGGAATGTCAGGCGGGCTTGGAGCGCCGGTACGGGACGGTGACGCCGGAGCTCCAGCAGCGGCTCGACTACGAGCTCGGCGTGATCATCTCGATGGGCTACGCCGGCTACTTCCTGATCGTCGCAGACTTCATCCGCTTCGCCCGCGAACAGGGCATCCAGACGACGTGCCGCGGGTCCGCACCTGGCAGCATCGTCACGTACACGCTCGGGATCACCCCGGTCGATCCGATCCTCTACCAGTTGCCGTTCGAGCGGTTCCTCAACCCCGACCGCGTGACGATGCCCGACATCGACGTCGACTTCGAGGACGGTCGGCGCGACGAGGTCATCGCCTACGTGGGGCGCAAGTACGGCCAGGACCACGTCGCACAGATCATCACGTTCGGCACGATGCTCGCGCGCGCAGCGATCCGCGACGTCGGTCGAGTGCTCGGCCACAGCTACGGCGAGGTCGATCGCATCGCCAAGGCCGTCCCGAACCAGCTCGGGATCAAGCTCGACGAGGCCCTTCAGATCAGCCCTGCGCTCCGCGAGCAGGTCGACGCCGACCCCGCGGTCAAGCGCATCACCGACTTCGCCCGCCACCTCGAGGGCGTCGCCCGCAACGCGTCCACGCACGCCGCCGGCGTCGTGATCAGCCGCGAGCCCCTCACCGAACTGATGCCGCTCCAGCGGGCGACGAACTCCGACTCGCTGATGACGCAGTACGAGATGCACGCCATCGAGGCGCTCGGCCTCCTCAAGTTCGACTTCCTGGGCCTGTCGAACCTGACGATCCTCAAGAACGCGGTCGACCTGATCAAGGCCCACCGCGGCATCGACATCGACCTCGACAACATCCCGCTCGACGACACCCGCACGTTCGACCTGCTGAGCACGGGCGAGACCACCGGCGTCTTCCAACTCGAGTCCGCGGGCATGCGGCGCTACGTTCGCGAGCTGCGCCCGACGTCGGTCTTCGACCTCGCGGCGATGGTGGCGCTCTACCGGCCCGGACCGATGGACAACATCCCGGCCTACATCAGGCGGAAGCACGGCCAGGAAGCCGTGACGTACCTGCACCCGCTGCTCGAGCCGTACCTGGAGAAGACGTACGGGATCTTCGTCTACCAGGAGGACATCATGGCCGCGGCCATGGCACTCGGCGGGTTCACGGGGCCGGAGGCCGACACGCTCGGCTACGCCATCCGCAAGAAGAAGTCGAGCGTCCTTCGCGCCCAGAAGGAGAAGTTCGTAACCCAGGCCGCGGAGCGAGGCGTCGATCCCGGGGTCATCGACGCGGTCTTCACCGCCTTCGAGCCGTTCGAGCGGTACGGGTTCAACAAGGCGCACGCGACGTGCTACGGATTGATCGCGTACCAGACCGCGTTCATGAAGGCGAACCATACGGTCGACTACATGGCGGCGGTGCTCACCGCGTTCCGCGCGAACGAGGAGAAGGTGGCCGCCGCGGTCGCCGAGTGTCGCCGGATGGGCATCGAGGTGAGACCCCCCGACGTGCACGCGAGTCATCTCGAGTTCACCGTCGAGGGCGACGCGATCCGGTTCGGCCTGCTCGCGGTCAAGAACGTGGGGCAGGGCGCGATCGAGTCGATCATCGCGGCGCGCGAGGAGGGCGGCGAGTTCCGTTCGTTGACCGACTTCTGCACGCGGATCGACCTTCGCCTGGCCAACCGCAAGGTCCTCGAGGCGCTGATCAAGGTCGGGGCGCTCAACGCGTTCGGGCACCCCGCGCAGCTCCTGCTCGGTCTCGACGATGCGATCGCGGCTGCCCAGGCGACCCAGCGCGACCGGATCACCGGGCAGACGTCCCTCTTCGACATGGGCACGGCGGATGCCATCGCGTTCGAGCGACCGCTTCCTTCTGCGACGGAGGTGCCGGTTCGCGAGCGTCTCCGCTGGGAGAAGGAGCTGCTCGGGCTCTACCTGTCCGAGCATCCGATGGGCGAGGTCGCCGAGCAGGTCGGGCGGTTCGTGAGCGCCTACTCCGGCGACCTGCGTGACGAGACGCTCGACGGTCAGCGGGTCGTCGTCGGCGGCATCGTGACCGCGCAGCGGACGGTCATCACCAAACGCCAGGAGACCATGGCGATCGTCACGCTCGAGGACCTCCAGGGGTCCATCGAGGTCGTGGTCTTCCCGCGCCTGTTCGAGACGGCCCGGCCATTGCTGCGCGATGGCGCGATCCTGCTGATCGCGGGCAGGGTCGACCACAAGGGCGAGGAAGTGTCGCTGCTCGCCGACCTCGTCGCCGACTGGGATGACGCGTCCGCCCGGGGCCCAGAGGCGTTCGCGCGCGACGTTGCGGTCGGTGACCGCAGCGGTCGGAATGGATCCTTCCGGCGCACGCCTGTCCCGGTCGGGCCTGGCCAGGCGCCAGCGCGCGTGGCGGTCGCTGCGGCCACGGGGCAGGGCGGTGGTCCGCCGGCGACGGCATTCGTGTCACCACGACGCGACGACGGGTCGGCCGGCCCGCCGCCGGACGATCTCCCGCACATCGCGCCACCCGAGCCAGTGCCGACCTACCTTGCGGCAGAGGGTGCGATCCCCGGGCCCATCGAAGACGCACCCGAAGAGCCGCCCGTACCGGACGAGGCGCGCGCGCGGATCGTCGGCGATGCCACGGACGACGTACCGGTATCAGCAGGGCCGGGCGCCGTGCTGCACGTGCGGTTCCAGCGGAACGCAGGTCCCGATCGCCTCGTTCGCGCGATGGAGACGGTCAAGCTGCTTCTGCGTGATCGGCCCGGCGGGACGAGGGTCGTGCTGCACGTTCCGGCACCGACCGGCGGCCAGGCGCTTCCGATGGAACTTCGCCTGGGCGTCGCGTACGACGCCGAACTGCTCGCTGAGGTCCGTCGCCAGCTGGGCGACGGCCTCGTCGATATGCATCTCGCGAGCAACTAGGGCTAGCGATCTCGCTGGAGCCGACGAGCTCCGCGGGCCGCGCTCAGGGCGCCGGGTCGACCCCGATCACCGTCGCGGCCCACGGGCAATAGCGATCGCCCGTCACGACGGCCGTCTCGACATCCGACGGCAGACCGTCACAGGCCTCGACGGTGACGTCGGCGAACTCGATGTCGTTCGGGTCCAGCGACCAGCTGTACCCCTGGTTGACGCCGGTCTCGTGGACGATCCGCCCGTTCGGGATCGATGGGACGTCCTCGCCCGCGAGCAGACGGCGGGCGGTATCGATGTCCTCGGGGTCGGTCAGCAAGGCCTTGAACCGCTCGTCGACGACCTCGAACGTGACGACTACCGGCGCGTTCGGGTCCGGTGAGCCGGCGGCGGCGTTGCACCCCGCGACGGCGCACGGCCCGAGCGCGATCAGGAGTAGGGCCCGGCCGAGCGGGCGGAAGGTCATCGACCCTCGGCGACCTTGCGGACGGCCTGGACCGATGACAGGAGCTCGTGGAACTCGTCGCGGATCCGATTGAGCGTGTACGCGTCGAGTTGGAGCTCCTTGGCGATCTCGTTCACCTCCGCCGACTCCTCCGCCGAGATGGAGCCATTCGCGGCCGCGACGACGAAGCAGGCGCGCAGGACATCGATCCGTTGCTCGACGGTAGCGAGCTTCGCGAACTCGCGCGTCACGACGTAGTCCTCGGTCCCGCCGACGGCGCGGGCCTGGAGCTTCGCCATCTCCGCGACGAGCACGGCCGTCGCCTCGTCGAGTCCGCCGCTCCTGCGAAGGGCGTCTTCGATGACCGCTGTCTCGCCGTCGCTGATGTCGAGGTCTGCGTTGGCCGCGCGCGCGAGGGTATAGGCCGCCGAGGCCACGAGCCGTGCGCGTTCGGGTGGGAGTGCCTCGAGACGCGCGACGATACGACGGACGGTCTCCGTATCGCCGCTGGCGGCTGCCGCCTCGAATGCCTGGTCGTGAAGGTCGCCCACCTGCTGCTGCTCGGGGGCCGAACCGAAGAGCCGTTTGAACATTGCGGGAGTCTACGCTGTAGCGGTGACCGTGCTCGTTCGTGCCGTCCGGCTGATCGATGGGGTGGCGGCTACGCCTCATGACCGCGTCGACGTGCTCATCGACGGTGCGACGATCGCCGCCGTCGACGCGCACGACCCCCAACGGCCGGTCGCGGATGACGTCGTCGTGGTCGAGGGGACCGGACGGACGCTCCTCCCTGGCCTGATCGATGCACACGCGCACTACACGTTCGACCCGACCGAGGGCTCCCTCCAGGTGATCGCGCGGCGGAGCGACGACGCGATCCTGGCCCTGGCCCGGGACCATGCCGACTTGGCTTTGCGCGCAGGGGTAACCACCGCCCGCGGCGCGGGGTCGATCCGGAACCTTGAATGCGTGCTTCGTGACGAGATCGCGTCCGGAGCGACGCCCGGTCCGCGCCTGGTCGCGGCCGGCACTGCTGTCGGCTCGGTGGGTGGTCATGGGTCGGCCTTCGGGCTCGAGGCGTCGGGGGAGGATGCGTTGGCGACCGCGACGCGACACGTCATCGACGCAGGTGCGGACGTGGTGAAGGTCGTCGCCTCGGAGGCGGCGATGCTCACGACGACGGGTCTGCCGCCGGGGGTCGACGTCTTCGGGGCCCCGGAACTCACGGTCGACGAGGTCCGGGGCGTCGTCGCCGTCGCGGCCGAGGCGGGCCTTCGGGTGATGTGTCATGCACAGGACAGCGAATCGGTGCGGCTCTCCGTGCTCGGGGGCGTCACCTCGGTCGAGCACGCATGGTTGGCGGACGACGCCGCCATCGAGGCGGTAGCACGGTCAGGAGCATGGTTGGTGCCCACGCTCGTCGTCACCGACGTGAACCGGACGCTGTCGGGGCTGACACCGGTACAGCGCGAGCGGCAGGACCTGATCGAGGTCCGGCATCGAGCCTCGACGGAAGCTGCGGTACGCATGGGAGTGCCATTGGCGACCGGTACCGACACGGGGGAGGTCGGCGTCACGGCTGACATGGTGTGGCGCGAGATCGCGCTCCTCCATGCTCACGGCGCCTCAGCGATGACGGCGATCCAGGCGGCGACCTCGTCGGCCGCTCGACTCCTGGGCGTCGACGCCGAGGTCGGGAGGGTCGAGCCCGGGAAGTGGGCGGACCTCGTCCTTGTCGATGGCGATCCGCTCGCCGACTTGAGCGTGCTCGCGCGTCCGGTCGAGGTTTGGCAGCGGGGGCGGGCGGTCCTTAGCGCTTGAGCAGGCTGTGGATGTCCGGATCGGCGCCGTGCCAGCGGACGATCTCTTCGGTGGCGAACCGACCGTAGTAGTTCACGAAGTGCGCGCCCTTGTCGCGCAGGATCTTGATCGCCTCTGCTTTCCTGTCGTCTCCGCGAACGCGGACCATAACGACGGCCTGCCCGGACCGGATCGCGGCGTCGTACCAGGCCATGTCGGGAAGCTGATCCATGACCGTGAACGACACGAGTCGTCGCAGCCGGGTGAACAGCCCGTGGACCGCACCGGTCGGGTCGAAACGCGAGGCACCCTCATCACCGCGCAGGACCGTGATGTCCTTGTCCGGGATCCCGATGGCCTTGAGCGCCGCGGCGGCCGACGCCGCGCGCTCCGGATCAGGAAGCACGGCCAGGAGGGAGTCGGTCGGATAGCCGATGAACCGCGAGCCGGGCTTGGGCATGACCCGAGCATAGGCCGTCGCATCGGAAGGTGGTGCCGAAGGAGGGATTCGAACCCTCAACCACTTGCGTGGAGCGGTGTTTGAGACCGCCGCGTATGCCGTTCCGCCACTTCGGCGCAGTGCGACATCGTACCGGTTCGGGCGTCCTCACTAGAGAGTGGCGACCGCGCAGCTTGGCGACCGGGCAGCTTGGCGACCGGGCAGCTTCGTCGCCGGGCAGCCTCGTCGCGGACATCAGGGGGAGTGGTACTACCGTCCGCACCGCGCCTCTTCCTGGGCGTATCCGTCGCGGACACCCGTCCGAGCGATGTCCGCGACGGAATGAAGCCCCTCGCACCCCCATGCGCTCTCGTAGCACCGTCCGGGCTGATATTCGCGACGGTCCTTCCCGCGCCGCCGCGCATTCGTCGGAACCCACCGACCTCGCGCTGCGTCTGGCGACCGATGCTAGACTCCGCGGGCCTTACGTCAGCCACTATCGCCGTCCGGAGGGACCCCCCGACCGTGGAGGAGGACCTTCGCTCGACGACGGTCCCCGACGACCCCGTCCAGCGCCGCGATCTCATCCTCATCGAGCGTTCCCGCGAGGGCGACCTCGATGCGTTCAACGACCTGGTCTCGCTCTACCAGGACGCGCTGTTCGCGCTGGTCGTGCGGATGGTCCCCGACCGCGACCAGGCAGCTGACGCCGTCCAGGAGGCGTTCTTTTCCGCGTACCGCAACCTCGCGTCGTTCCGCGGCGGCAGCGTGAAGTCGTGGCTCAACCGGATCTGCGTCAACGCCGCGATGGACACCCAGCGTGCGCGTAAGCGGCGCCCGGTCCAGCCCTATCCCGAGCTCGACGACGAGTCGTGGCAGCCCAGGGCCGGCGACGAGGTCGACCCGGAGCGGATCGCCGTCCACGCTGAACGAAGTCGCGTGCTTGCCGCAGCGATGGCGCACATCACCGACGACCAACGGACGGCGATCGTCCTGTACGACGTCGAGGGCTATGACTACTCCGAGATCGCCGAGATGACCGGCGTGTCTCTGGGGACCGTCAAGTCGCGGATCCATCGAGGCCGACTGTCGCTGCGGGACATCCTCTCGGATCGGATGGAGCTCTTCCGTGGTTGACGTCGGGTCCCACGCTCGGCACGACCGCTTCGCGATCGCTGGTGCCCTCGGCGGCGGTGTCCTCCCGTCGACCGTTCGGACGTGCCCATCCTGCGGCGCGCTCCATCGCGACCTCCTTTCGATCCAGACCGCGATCCGGCACGCGTGGACACCGCGTCGGCCGCGCGACCTCAGACTCAGCCGCGCCGGACTCGCCGAGCGGCGCCATACCCTTTGGCGTCGCTTGGTGGACGCCTTCGGGTCGTCGCGCGACACCGTCACGCGGCCGCTGGCCCTCGGTCTCACCAGCCTCGGGATCGCCGGTCTCGTCCTGACGAACGTTCCGTTCGGAGCGGCCGACGGCGTGAGCTTCGGCGGAGCGTCGGCCGCCGCCTCGCCTGAGATCGCGAGCCCGGCATCCGCGCCGTATCTGTCGACGGCCGTCGATGGAAAGGCCGGATCGGTGGAGCCTGCCACGCCGCCGATCGTGGTCATCTCCATCGCCTCCGTCGCCGCCGGTGGCACCATCCTCGGTCTGCGCCGCGTCGCCGCACGCCGTCGGGCAGTGCGATGATGCGGAACCGCGCACGGACCGAGCCCGTCTCAGCTTCGACATGACCGACCCACAGCGGACTGCCGCGCCCCCCGATCACGAGCGACACGACCTCTCGATCGTGGCGACGCTCGCGGCACGCCCCGCTGACCTGGACGAAAGGGAGGCGGCGGCAGCCCGCGCGCAAGCGGCCTCCTGTGCGGCCTGCGCTGAGGCGCTCGCCGACTTCGTCGCCCTCCAGTCGGCGCTTCCCGGCACAGCGACCCCGCGTCGTCCACGGGACTTCCAGCTGACCCCTGGCGACGCCCAGCGACTCCATCGCGGCGGGTGGCGCCGGTTCCTTGGTTACTTCGGATCGCCGCGTGACGGGTTCAGCCGGCCCCTCGCGATCGGGCTGACCACGCTCGGGCTCGCAGGTGTCCTCCTCGCCAGCATCCCATCTGCCACGCTGATGGGCGGTAGCGGTGGGGCGGCGCCTGCGAACGAAGCGGCGCCGATCCAGCAGGCCGCACCGGCCCCCGCGGCGAGCGCACCCGGGACTGACCGCACCGCGCTTGGCGCCGCTGCCCCCGGCGGCGCGCTCCCGAGCGCTGCGCCGAGCGCCTCGACCGCAGCAGCCGCTAGCACCTCGTCTGAAGCGGGCACCGCGTCGACCGAAGCGGCCACGGCACCAACCGACACGCAAGTCTTCACGGGTGGCAATCCCGACGAGGTCGCCCCTGACATCGCGGGTGGGGTCGACAGCGCGCTCCGTGACGAGACCAGCGGCTTCTCGGTCCTGTTCGTGGTCGGTGGCGTCCTGTTGATCGCCGGGCTCGGTCTGTTCGCCCTCCGCTGGAGCGCCCGCCGCCTGTCGTAACGCCGCTCCCAGGGCCGCCCGAGCCGACCGGGTCAGCGACGTCCGCGGCTACACTTGGACCGTGCCCACCGAACGCTTGATGCTGCTCGACGGCTACGGGCTCGTCTACCGCGGCTACTTCGCGCTCCCACCGCTCACGACGTCGAAAGGCGAGCTCGTCAACGGCGTCTTCGGCTTCGCGAGCATCGTCCTCCGCGGCATCCAGGACCTACAGCCCGACTATCTGGCCGTCTCATTCGACCTGCCCGGACCGACGTTCCGACACGAGCAGTACGCGGACTACAAGGCGACCCGGGTGAAGATGCCCGACGACCTGCGCGACCAGTTCCCGAAGGTCCGCGAGGTCGTCAAGGCACTCCGCATCCCGGTGTATGAGATGCCCGGCTACGAGGCCGACGACGTGATCGGCACGATCACCGGCCAGCTTGACGATCGAGCGGACCTCGAGACGACGATCGTCACCGTCGACCTCGACATGCTCCAGCTCGTGACGCCGCGCGTCCGCTTGATGACCACGCGTTCAGGCGTCGAGAACACCGTGATCTACGACGTCGACAAGATCGACGAACGGTTCGGTCTCCGACCCGACCAGATGATCGATTACAAGGCGCTGAAGGGCGACCCGACCGACAACATCCCGGGTGTCCCCGGGGTGGGCGAGAAGACGGCCGCAAAGCTGATCCGCGAATTCGGCGATCTCGACTCGCTGTTCGATCGGCTCGATGACGTCACCCCCGAAAAGCTCCGTGAAAAGCTGCGTGATCACCGCGACCAGGTGTTCATGGGCCGCGACCTCTCGACGATCGTGCGCGACCTGCCGATCCAGATCGACCTCGAGGCGGCCCGGCTGGGCGATTACGACCGCGACACGGTCGTGCGGCTGTTCCGCGAGTACGAGTTCCGCACCCTCATCGAGCGGCTGCCACCGATGGCCGGCGAGACCGCGGAGCAGCGCACCGAGCGACTGCGATCCGTGGCGCAGAGCGGCTATGTCCCGGCGGCGCGTGTCGCGGGTCGACCCGAAGGCTGGGGACCCGGACGCGGCGGCGACCGGCCGGCCAGCACCGAGCTCCAGCTCCGCCTCGACTTCGATGCGGTCGTCACGCCATCCGCGGATGGAGCGGCACCCTCGTCCAGCGCACAGCCCAGGCCGTTCGAACCGACCGATGACCTCCCGGCGGCCCTCGCGTCGGCCATCGTCGACCCAGGCCGGATCGAGGTGCTCGATACCGCGCGAGTCGCCGACCTCGAGTCGTGGCTCATCAGCCAGCCGGCCGTCGGCGTCGCCTTCGTCCAGGACGATCCACGACCGAGGCGCGGCACGCCGCTCGCATTGGCCGTCGTCGGGACCGACGGGCGCGCGGTCGCCGCCGATGGGCAGGAGGCGTCTGACGCGCTGCGGCACCTGCTCGAACGGCTGCGCATCCCGCTGGTCGGCCACGAGGTGAAGCCCGTCCTTGTCGCCGGGCTGGCGGACGACCCCGCTCTCGACCCGACGCCGGTCGCCTTTGACACCCAGATCGCCGCGTACATCCTGAACGCGGCGTTGCGCAGCCAGACGATCGCGGACGTCGTCGCGGAGCACCTCGACCAGATCCTGCCACCGGCCAATGAGCTGCCCGCGACGGCGCGCGCAGGTCTCGAAGCGCTGTCGGCGCTCGCTGTACGCGATCCCCTGCAGCGGCGGCTCACCGAGATCGATGGTCTCGACCGCCTGTTCCGCGAGGTCGAACTCCCGCTCATCCCGGTCCTCGCGCGGATGGAGGCCACGGGCGTGGCCCTCGACGGGGAGGCGCTGGCGCTCCTGCATCGCGAGTTCAGCACGGAGATCGCGCGCCTCGAGCAGGAGATCTACGCCGATGTCGGTCATGAGTTCAATCTCGGCAGTCCCAAGCAGCTCGAGCAGGTGCTCTTTTTCGAGCTGAACCTGCCCAAGGGCCGCAAGACCAAGACCGGCTACTCGACCGACGCGTCGGTCCTGGAGGAGTTGCGACCCGCCCACCCGATGGTCGACAAGCTCCTCGAATGGCGCGTCTACACCAAGCTGCGCTCGACGTACGTCGAGGCGCTGCCGACGCTGATCGCCTCGGACGGTCGTCTGCACACGACTTTCCATCAGGCCGTCGCCGCGACGGGCCGCCTGTCGTCGTCCGATCCGAACCTGCAGAACATCCCGATCCGGACGGAGCTGGGCCGGCGGATCCGACGCGCGTTCGTCGCCGGCGAACCCGGCCTCGTGCTGCTCGGTGCCGACTACTCCCAGATCGAGTTGCGCATCCTCGCCCATGTCTCGGGCGACGAACACCTCAAGGACGCGTTCGCGCGGAACGCCGACATCCACCGCGAGACGGCGGCCCGCGTGCTCGGCAAGGCGCCAGAAGACATCACGCACGGCGAGCGGTCGATGGCCAAGATGGTCAACTTCGGCCTCGCCTACGGGATGAGCGACTTCGGCCTCGCGAGCCGAGCGAACATCTCGCGCCAGGACGCGCAGACGTTCATCAACAGCTACTTCACCGCGTACAGCGGCATCAGCTACTACATGATGGCGATCAAGGATCAGGCCCGCGATCAGGGCTTCGTCGAGACGCTGCTCGGCCGCAAACGCCAGATCCCGGAGCTGCGTGCCTCCAATCCGTCCCTCCGCGGGGCCGGCGAGCGGATGGCGATCAACATGCCCATCCAGGGGACGGCTGCCGATATCCAGAAGATCGCGATGATTCGCGTCGATGCTGCCGTCCGTGACTCGGGCCTGCGCGCGCGACTGCTGCTCTCGGTCCATGACGAGCTGCTGTTCGAGACACCGCGCGAGGAGGTCGAGGCGCTCGCCGCGATCGTCCGCCGCGAGATGGAGGGCGCCCTTCCGCTGACCGTCCCGCTCGTGGTCGACGTCAAGGTCGGCGATGACTGGGAGTCGATGACACCGCTGACGCGGGCCGATGCGATCGCCGCCGAGGCCGACGAGATGCCGCTCGAGGCGCCGGTCGCCCCGCTGGCGTCGTAGGACTCGTTCGATGCCCGAGCTACCCGAGGTCGAGACCGTCGCGCGCGACCTGCGACCCAAGCTGGTCGGCGCGACCGTCGTCGGCGCGCGTACGAACTGGGTCCGCACGCTGCGCTCGCAGGATCCTGTCGCGTTCGCGGACGGCGTGACCGGTCGGACCGTCGAGGCGGTCGGCCGGCGTGCCAAGCTCGTCGTCGTCGAGCTGACCGGCGGCGTGGCCCTCACGATCCACCTCAAGATGACGGGCCAGCTCTTCGTCGTGCCGGCGGAGTGGCCGGAGGATGCGTACATCCGGCTCGTGCTCGAGCTCGAGGATGGGCGCGAGGTCAGGTTCCGGGACATCCGCAAGTTCGGCAAGATCGGGCTGTATGCGCGCGACCCCGTGAGCGGCGAGCTCGTCGAGGAGATCGGTGGGCGCGCGATCTTCGCCGCGATCGGTCCGGAGCCGCTCGACCCCGAGTTCACACTGCGCGACTTCCGAAAGCACATCCGACGCCGGAAGGGCCGGCTCAAGCCGCTCCTGACCGATCAGTCGTTCCTCGCGGGCGTCGGCAACATCTACGCGGACGAGGCCCTCTGGCGGGCCAAGCTCCACCCGCTGCGATCGGCGAAGTCGCTGAGACCTCCGGATGAGCGGCGGTTGTACGAGGCGGTTCGCGAGGTCCTCGCCGAGGCCGTCGAACGACGCGGCTCGTCGATCGACGACTACACGGCACCTGACGGCGACGGCTCGATGCAGGAGCGCCTCGACGTCTATCAGCGCACCGGCGAGCCGTGTCCGCGCTGCGGCCATCCGATCAAGCGGATCGTCATCGGAGCTCGCTCGACCCACTTCTGCTCGTTCTGTCAACGGTTGTCCGCCGCGGACCGCAAGGGTGCGACGGCCATCCTGAGCGGGATGACAGGCGGACCACGCCGGCGGGGCCGCCGTTGGACGGAGCTCGATGCAGGCGGGCACGACGGGACCGACGCGACGCCTCGATCCGAGCGCACACGACGAGCTGCGGCGACCAGGCGAGCCGCGGCTCGCGCCGCGGCGGGCGCCTGATGTCGATACTTCGGTTCGCCGGCGTCACTCGCGAGATCGGCACGTTCACGATCCTCGATTCGATCGATGCCGCGATCGCGCTCGGCGATCGGATCGGGCTCGTCGGTCCCAACGGTGCGGGCAAGACGACGTTGCTTCGCCTCGCGGCCGGGACCGACGAACCGGACCGTGGCTTGGTCAGCCGCAAGCGCAACCTGTCGATCGGGCTGCTGGCCCAGGAGGCGCACCTCGACGCGACGTTCATGGCGTCGCTCGACCTCCGCACCGCGGTTCGCTCCGGAGCGGCCCATCTGGAGGCCATGGCCACGGAGCTCGCCGCGTTCGAGCGGGACGGGCGGGTGACCGACACGGCGTATGCCGACCTGCAGCACCGCTACGAGGTCCTTGGTGGCTACACGCTGGACCTGCGCGTCGATGCCGCGTTGAGCGGTCTCGGGTTCACCCGGGATGAATGGGCGAAGCCGCCGGCCGCGCTCTCGGGCGGGGAGCAGACGCGCGCCGCCCTCGCGCGCCTCGTGATCGCCGACCCTGACCTGCTCCTCCTCGACGAGCCGACGAACCACCTCGACCTGGGCGCACTCGAATGGCTCGAGGAGCACCTCCGGCGCCGGACGGGGTCGCTCCTGGTCGCGTCGCACGACCGCGCGTTCCTTGATGCCACCGTCACCCGGATCTGGGAGCTGCGAGACCGGCGGCTGACCGCGTTCCGTGGCGATTACAGCGCGTACCGGCGCCAGCGCGAGGAGCGCGATGCCCGCGCTGCCAAGGAGGCCGATACGCAGGCCGAGCAGATCGAGCGGGAGCGGGAGCTCGTCCAGCGTTATCGGAGTCACCGCAAGTTCAGCAAGATGCATGAACACGAGGCGCGGCTGGAGCGGCTGATCGAGGATCGGCGCGATGCGCCCAAGACCGGCCGGAAGCTGACGCTGCCCCAAGGGTCGCTGGTCGGCGCCGGCCCCTCGCGCTCGGGTGAGATCGTCGTCCGCGCCGAAGACCTGGTCGTCGGCTACCTGCCGGGGAGGGGAGCGCTCGATGCCGAGGGGCGGCCCGCGACGGAGCCACGGACCGTCGCGAAGGCGCCCTTCCTCGCGGCGCAGCGCGGCGAGCGGATCGGCATCGTCGGTCCGAATGGTGCCGGGAAGACGACTCTGCTCCGGACGATCGCCGGCGAGCTGCCACCGCTCGACGGCGGCCTGACGTTCGGCAATGCGACGCAGCTGGGCTATCTGGCCCAGCTCCGCCGTGCCGCGATCCCCGGCGAGACCGTACTCGACGCCCTGACATCCACGATCCCCGTCACGCCCGGCGAGGCGCGCTCGTACCTCGCCAGGTTCCTGTTCCGTGGCGACGATACGTTCAAGGAGGTGCGGACGCTGTCGGGCGGGGAGCGCTCACGGCTCGAGCTCGCGCTGCTCGGGATCCAGCCGTCGAACCTGCTCCTGCTCGACGAGCCCACCAACCACCTCGACATCCCGGCGCGCGAGGCGATCGAGACGTTCATGCGCGAGTCGCCGGCGACATTGCTGGTCGTGTCGCACGACCGGCGGCTGCTCGAGACGGTGTGCGACAAGTTGTGGGTCGTCGATGACGGCCTCGCCGTCGCATTCGACGGTGGCTACCGCGCGTGGCGCGCGGCGGTCGCTGACGGGTGGACCACCAAGTCGGAGGAAGCGCGGCGCGCCAGCGCGCGTGCGCGGCCGGCCGCCTCGCCCAGCGCTTCGGGCAAGCGCGCCGCTCCGGTGCAGCCGACGACATCGACGCCCGCAGACCAGGCCTTAAGGCCGGCGCCACCACGCCGGCCACGACAACCGAAGCTGTCGAAGGATGCATATCGACGCCAGAAGACCGCCCTTGACGCCGAACTGACGCGGCTCGGGCTTCGGAAGAACCATCTGGAGCTGGCGATGGGCGACCCCGCGGTCGCCGCCAACTTCGTCGAGCTGCGCCGGGTCACGAGCGAGCTCGCCGACGTCACGAGCGCGCTGGCGGTGGCCGAGGACGCTTGGCTCGAGCTCGAGGAGCGGGCGCCATGACGCTCAAGATCGGCATCACCGGTCCGATCGGCTGTGGCAAGTCGACGGTCGCGCGGTGGCTCGGCGAGCGCGCGGGAGTCAGCGTGATCGACGCCGACCACGAGGCGCGACTGGTCCTTGCGCCCGGAACCGCCGAGGTCGAAGCCGTCTACCGGCGGTTCGGGCAGGATCTCCGCCGCTCGAACGGCGAGCTCGATCGCGCCGCGCTCGGTCGGATCGTCTTCATGGATCCCTACGCGCTCCGTGATCTCGAGTCGATCGTCCATCCCGCGGTCCGACCGCGCATCCTTGCGGCGGTCGAGCGTGCGGAGCAGGCAGGGGCCCGGGCCGTCGTGATCGAGGCGATCAAGCTCGTGGAAGGTGGCCTCTCGGACCTGTGTGACGAGGTCTGGCTGGTGACCTGCGATCCGGGTGCCCAACGAGAGCGGTTGGTCGGACGCGGCCACGCCGAGGATGACGCCGCGGCGCGCATCGATGCGCAGGGCGATCTCGTCGAACGACTGCGCGAGCGAGCCACTCGTGTCGTCGACACGAACGGCGACCCCGCCACCACGCGGCGTGCTGTCGACGCGCTCCTCGACGAGGCGCTGACAGCGCGTTAGCAACACGGCAGGAACGAAATCGCCGCCCGGACCACCGAAGCGGTCCGGGCGGCCGGAGGCGCGCCGGGTCAGCGGCGCGAGATGGAAGCGAGGATCAGGGCGAGGCCGGCGGCGGAGGCTAGCCGAAGTGTCAGGACGGGCTCGCGGACGGCGATGGCGACGCGGCCGCGCCGGCCGCGGGTGAGCCGGAGGGGCTCGCGGACGGCTTGGGCGTCGGCTTGGCGACCGGGACCGGGCCGGACACCGGCGGGAACGCCACCGGGATGGGCAGCCCGTACCGGATGATCACGCGGTTGGTCGTCGTGCCGAGCGCGGAGGCGTCAACCAGGCGGGTGTCTACGTCGGGTCGGAGGGCCAGGCTGAACGCGGCGGCGCCGCTGGCCTGGAGGTGCGAGATCTCCTCGGCGACATCGAGCGGCGCCTTGAGGATGTAGAACGTGCCCGACTTCGCGAGGATGAGCATGTTCTGGTACGAGAGCTTCGTCGACTTGTCGGTGTAGTAGCCGTCCTTGCCGATCCCGTCCTCGGAGTTGGTAAGGACGTTCACGCTCGCGGTGACGAAGACGTCGACCGATTCGTTGGGTGTCAGGAGTCCGCCGACCGCGCGATCGTCGGGCACCGTCATCGACACGGCCCGCCACTCCGGCGAATCGGTGCCGATCGATTCCTCAGGCCCGAGGACGGTGAACTGGCCTCCCTCGGTGCTCGAAGCGAGCAGGTTCGTAAGGACCATCTGGCCCTGGAGGATGGCGACCGCCGGGACGCGTCCGATGACCTTGTCGGGCGTCGAGGCGATGCCCTGGGCGTTCGTGTCGTCGATCGGGACCTCACGGACGGTGACATCCGCGGCCTCGATGATCTTGCGTGCCGGGATCGTCTGCGCCGCCACGACCACCGCGACCTTCTGCAGACCGGCCTTTCCGGCCTCCTGCTGGGCCTGGTTGATCAGGAAGAACGCCGCGCCACCGGCGACGACCGCCAGCAGCACGCCGATGACCACGATCCATCGACCCCGTCGACTGGGGTCCTTGTATTCCATCTCCACGGTGGGATGCCTCCGACTGGGTTGGGTGCCGTGCCCGCCCGGCTAGCTCCAGGGCACGAGTCGCGCCACCTGACCGCGGCGCAACGCGGGATCGTTCATGTCGGCATACACGCCCGAGATGGCGTAGCCGTAGACGGTGTTCGCATCCATCGAGCTGATGCGGAAGGTGGTGAACCCGAGGATGTCCACGTATTCGTTCTGGGTGCTGGCCGTCGCGATGGCGACGTTGAACGGCAGCATCCGCGTCACGACCTGGCCGGCCGAATTCGTTCCTGTCGCCCGCAGCGTTAGCGCATAAACGCCCGGCCCCAGCGAGCCGCCGTTGACGGTCACGGCGGCCGATTGCGTCGTGCCCTTGTTCAAAGTGATCGTCGACGGGCTTACCGAGACGGTGCCGATCCCTGTGGGCAGGACGCCGTTCGCGTCTGCGCCACCCTCGACGCTCAGGGCGACGGGCCCGCCGAAATACGTCCCGTTGTTGTTCGGCGTGCTGACGGTCACGTTCGTCGTGCCCGTCCCACCCGTCGACGAGATGAGAACGGCCGCTCCACCGCTTAGCGAGAAGTCGCGGTTGACGCTGCCGATCGAGATACCGACCGGGTAGTAGTGGTCGAGGAGGACGGGGCTCGAGGAGTGGCCCTGGATCCAGACCGTGTAGACGCCCTGCGGAGCACTGTTGGTTTGGAACGTCGTCCACGTCACCGTTCCGTTGGGAGTGAGTGGACTCGGGCTGAATGACAGCGGGCTCAGGGTCGATCCGTACGGGTGGGCGGCCTCGCCCCAATTCGGGAACGCGCTCGTCGAGACGACGCCGGTGAACGACGCGTTCTTCGTCACGGTCATCGCGATCGAACCACTTCGGTCCTGGTTCGTGTTGATCGAGGCCGTGCTCGGGACGGCGTAGGCAAAGTCCGGGATGCTCGAGACCGTGCCGGAGTAGACGGCGGCCAGGATCTCGGCGCCCGGGTCGTAGCGCTCATTGATCGCGTCGACGACGATGCCCGAGGAGTTGCCATCGATGATGCCGATCTGGTCGTTCGGATCCGGCGGCGTCGTGACGGGCGGGAAGTCGGGGCCCGGATACCCCGTCGCCACCCAGCCCGCCTCCATGGCCTTGAGAGTGTTGGCGTTCGTTCCCGAGGTCACGCCGTTGTAGAACACGTTCGACGGCGGGGACGCGTACTGGAAGTTCCGGATGTCCAGCGCAACGAACCCGCGGAAGCTGGCAGCATTCGATGGGGTCGCCCCGTCACCGACCAGCTCGATGATCGGGCCATGGTTCACGGGGTCGTTGCCGGGGGCAGACGCGTTGAACGCCGCGCCCGGGTTCGGCGTCGACCGAAGGGTGCCATCGGAGGTGCTGCCCAGGCAGGCCGTATTCGCGGTCGCGACGAGATCCTGGAATTGGTTCGTATTCCCGTCGCACGGCGCCACCGCACCCGCGAACGGCCCGGGGGCGTTGATGTAGTGGCGGACCGCGATCGGGAGCAGGTCACCGACCGTCTTCACCCGGGCGCGCCCGCCGACTCGGTTCGTGCCGAAGCCCACGGCGCGGCCGAACGTGTAGCCCACGTCACTCTTGATGGCGACGCGGACCTCACCGCCCGAGATCAGGATGCCGCTGGTGAGGTACTCGGCATCGCCCGAGTGACCGGACTCGTATTCGGGCGTGTTCGCGACGATGCCGGCCGTCCCGGTCGGGCTGCCCATCAGGTTGCGTGTCAGGACATCGCGTCCCTCGGCCTCGGCATCCGTGTTGGACTCGCCACGGATCAACGCGTTGGCCACGGCCAGCGCGCCGGCATCGGCCGCATTCTGGAGGAAACGCTTTTCGCTATAGAACCGGCCGATGTCGAACGCGAGGCCGGCGGCCACCATGATCACGACCATCGACATCGCGAACAGGACCAGCACCTGGCCCGGTTGTTCGCGACGACGCCCCGCGGCCATCAGTTCTGCACCATCGTGACTTCCGAGGTCAGCCCGAGGCGCCCGTTCATGTCCCTTGGGAGGAGTTGCGGGATGAGGGGGACGACGAGGTCCTGGTGATACGTCGCTCGGACCGTGATCTGGTAGCCGACCCGCGCATCGGTGTCCGTCGTGCCCGATGGGAGGGCGTAGGTGACGACCAGATCGCCGTTCGTGAACGTGTTGCCGCTCTGCGTCCAGGTCGAACCGGTCGCGAAGTTCGGCGATGTCTTCGCCAGCAGGTTCATCGAGGCCAGGAGGGACGCCTTGATGTACTCGTTGCGGGCCAGGTCGTTCTGCGCCTTCGAGAGCCCCGCGTCGTAGATATAGATCGTGCCGTTGCGCGCCCCCTCACGGGTCGCATTGGTGATCGTCACGTAGGCGTTGAAGATGAAGCCGAACTGGACGATCGCGAGCACGATCACGAACAGCGGCATCAGGACGAGGGCGAACTCGACCAGGCTCTGGCCGTTCTCGGGATGGCGGCGTCGGATTCGCATCGGTGGGCGGTCGTTCTCCAGCGCTGGTGACCGCGCGAGTGTCGGGCCCGGACCGCACGAATCGGTATGACTCATTCGTCATCGGCTCGAAGCCGAGTGGGGTATCGCGCAAGCCGAACGTCCGTTCGAATAGTCCCGCTCGCGGTGCTAGACTTCGACCGTGCCCGACTTCGAGCTCGTCGCGCCTTTCCAGCCGACGGGCGATCAACCAACTGCCATCGAACGCCTGACGGACGGCCTCGCGAAGGGGCTCAAGCACCAGGTGCTGCTCGGGGCCACCGGAACCGGCAAGACGGCGACGCTGGCCTGGACCATCGCCAAGCACAACAAGCCGACGCTGGTGCTGGCCCACAACAAGACGCTCGCCGCCCAGCTCTATGCCGAGTTCCGCGAGTTCTTCCCGAACAACGCCGTCGAGTACTTCGTCAGTTACTTCGACTACTACCAGCCCGAGGCGTACCTGCCCCGTAGCGACACGTACATCGAGAAGGACTCGTCGCGCAACGACGAGATCGACCGCCTACGTCACGCGGCTACCCATGCCCTGTTCGAGCGTCGCGACGTGATCATCGTCGCGAGCGTGTCGTGCATCTACGGCCTCGGGGCGCCGGTCGACTACGGCGCGACGGTCCTCAAGCTGCGGGTCGGTGGCAAGTACCGGCGCGACGCGGTGCTGCGCCACCTGGTCGATCTTCAGTACCAGCGCAACGACCAGGCGCTGGGGCGTGCGCGGTTCCGGGTCCGGGGCGACACCCTCGAGCTCCAGCCGGCATCCGAGGAGTTCGTCGTCCGCGTCGAGTTCTTCGGCGATGAGGTCGAGCGGATCACCGAGCTCGACCCGCTGACCGGTGAGCTGCTCGCGGAACGGCGCGAGACCAACATCTACCCAGCGACCCACTTCGTGACGCCGGCGGACAAGCTGAAAGAGGCGATCGTCGACATCGAGGCCGAGATGGAGGTCCGCGTCGGCGAGCTGGAGGCCGAGGGTCGGGCGCTCGAGGCGGCACGACTCCGCCAGCGGACGACATTCGACCTGGAGATGCTCCGGGAGCTCGGCTACTGCTCGGGTGTCGAGAATTACTCGCGCCACTTGGCGCGTCGCGACGCAGGCTCGCGCCCGTGGACCCTGCTCGACTACTTCCCGCCCGACTGGCTGCTCGTGGTCGACGAGTCGCACATGACGATCCCGCAGGTCGTCGGCATGTACAAGAACGACCGGACGCGCAAGGAGATCCTCGTCGACTTCGGCTTCCGGCTTCCGTCTGCGCTCGACAACCGGCCGCTGACATTCGAGGAGTTCGAGAGCTCGGTGAACCAGGCGATCTACATGAGCGCGACGCCGGGTCCCTACGAGTTCGAGAAGGCAAGCGGCCAGGTGGTCGAGCAGCTCATCCGGCCCACCGGGATCATCGATCCGCCGGTCACCGTCAAACCGACCGAGGGCCAGATCGACGATCTGCTCGAGGAGATCCGCACGCGCGTCGAGCGTGGTGAACGCGCGCTGGTCACGACACTGACGAAAAAGATGGCTGAGGACCTTGCCGACTACTTGAAAGAGCTCGGGGTCAAGGTCCAGTACCTCCACAGCGAGGTCGACACGCTCGAGCGGGTCGCGATCCTGCGCGACCTGCGCCTCGGCGTCTTCGACGTCCTCGTCGGGATCAACCTGCTACGTGAGGGGATCGACCTGCCGGAGGTGACGCTGGTCGCCATCCTCGACGCGGACAAGGAGGGCTTCCTGCGGTCGGCGTGGTCGCTCATCCAGATGATCGGTCGAGCTGCCCGGAACGTGGGCGGCGAGGTGATCATGTACGCGGATTCGGTCACCGAGTCGATGCAGGTCGCCATCGACGAGACGAACCGTCGGCGTGCCGTCCAGGAGGCGTACAACACCGAGAAGGGCATCGAGCCGACGACGATCGTCAAGGGCATCCACGATCTGAACCAGCGGCTCCGTGCGGTCGCCGAGTCGACCATCGTCTATACGTCGGAGCGCGAGGGCGGTCGACCGTTCGACGAGACCGACCGGGTCAAGGTCGAGGCGCTCGTCGCGCGGATGGAAGCGGAGATGCGTTCCGCCGCGAAGGAGCTCGAGTTCGAGCGGGCGGCGGCGCTGCGTGACGAGATCCAGCAGATCAGGCTCCGGGTCCTGGAGCAGGACGCTTCTGTGACCGTGGCACGAGCCGCCGAGCGTGCGGCCGCCGGAGAGGGTCACGCCGCGACAGGGCTGACCGGTGCCGCGGATCGTGCGCGCGGTCGACGGGCTGCCGAAGAGGCCGCGGCGGCTGGTCCGCTCCTCGAGGTCACGAGCGTCACGGTGATGTCCGCTGACGAGGAGCCGGCCGATGCGGTCGCTGAGCCGGGCGACGACGGGACGGCGTCGGACTGGCTGCCGGGCATCCGCGACGAGCACGATGACGAGGGTGGCTGGCAGGCGCGCTGGCTGGATCGGCCGACGTGGGATCGAACGGTGACCCCGAATATCCGACGGCGGACGGGCCAACGACCGGCACGATCGGGGCGGCGGCGCCGCTAGGTCGCCAGGCCGAGGTCAGCAAGGCGCGCGGCCAGCGCGGGCGCGGCTCGCCCCGCATGGAAGCGTCGCGGACATCAGTCCCCGCAATGCTACGAACCAGATCTCGGCCGTCGGCGCCGTATCTCGTCGCGGATATCGGCCGGGGCGGTGTCGCCGATCGATTCGCGTCGCAAGCGGTCGATCGTCTCGCGTAGTACCGCCCGAATTGATATCGGAGACGGATCGGCGGTCGGCAGCGCCCTGGGCCCGGCGCGGCCAGGGCCGTATCGCGAGGCGGCCGCAAGGCGACAGCCTCCGCGCGATGGCGGAGGACCCGCCTAAACGCGTACGAATCGAGGCGGATCGACCTCGCGAGACCTGAACGTTGTCCCGGCGCACCGCTTCATCGTCTGGAGGGCATCGAAAGCGCTGATTCCATGATGCGGAGCAGATGGGTGCGGTCTAGTTTGGAGGCGTGCTGTTGCGTTTCATGACCCTGGCGATCGCGCAGGCCTTCGACTTCGCCACGTTCTTCGTCATGGTCCGCTTGTACGGCGTCGCCGCCGAAGCGAATCCGCTCGTGCAGCGCATGTTCGAGGCCCTCGGCACGCCCGCGATCGCGCTCTCGAAGATCGCGCTCGTCACGCTGATCGTCGCCCTCGGCATCGCCGCCGCGTCGCGTGGGGGCAAGGGTCGGTGGTCGGTCGTCGGCGGCCTCCCGCTCGCCCTCGGGATCACGGTCGGGCTCATCGGTGGCATCACCAACGCGGCGGTGATCCTGCACTGACGTCCGCGCCGCGAGGATGCGCGCGGCCACGTGCCCGTGGCGCGAACACCTGTTCGAAATGGGCGTCATCCGCTAGACTGGCCACGTGCCCCAAGACCAGCTCGTCGTGCGCGGCGCGCGCGAACACAACCTCAAGGACGTCACGGTCGCGTTCCCCCGTGACCGCCTGGTCGTCATCACCGGTCTGAGCGGTTCGGGTAAGTCGAGCCTCGCGTTCGACACGATCTACGCCGAGGGTCAGCGCCGGTACGTCGAGAGCCTCAGCGCATATGCCCGCCAGTTCCTCGGGCAGATGGAAAAGCCGGACGTCGACCAGATCGATGGCCTGTCTCCCGCCATCTCGATCGACCAGAAGGGCGCCAGCCGCAACCCGCGCTCGACGGTCGGCACGGTCACCGAGATCTACGACCATCTCCGGCTGCTGTTCGCCCGGATCGGCGTGCCGCACTGCCCGAACGGTCACGCGATCGAGCGTCAGAGCGTGCAGCAGATCGTCGACCAGGTGCTGGCGCTCCCGGAGGGCACGCGCCTCCTCGTGCTCGGCCCACTGATCAAGGACCGCAAGACCGAGGGTGACCGGATTATCGATGCCGCTCGGCGGCAGGGTTTCGTGCGGGTCCGCGTCGACGGTGAGCAATACGACATCGCCGACGCGCCCAAGCTCGACAAGTACAAGCGCCATTCGATCGAAGTCATCGTCGACCGCTACATCGTCCGGCACGCCGAGGCGCCGGAGGGTGCGCGGCAGGCACCTGACGGCCGTCCGATCGACCCGGAGACCGGGGAGGTCATCCCCGATCCCGATGCCGCCCGACTCGCCGACTCGATCGAGACGGCGCTGCGGTTGGGCGAGGGCGTCGTCCTCATCGCGCCCGCACCGCGCGACGACGAGGAGCCCGCCTTCGAGGAGCGCCGCTACAGCGAGAAGTACAGCTGCCCGTATGACGGGTTCACGATCGACGAGCTCGAGCCCCGCTCGTTCTCGTTCAACTCACCCCACGGCGCATGCCCGACGTGCGCCGGCCTCGGCACCAAGCTCGAGATCGATCCCGCGTTGCTCATCCCGCGCCCGGAGAAGAGCCTGAGCGAAGGCGCGCTCGGGACCGGCGGGCTGCTGTCGACCGACGCCTCGTGGCGGATGAAGATCCTCGAGGCCGTCTGCGACGCGCACGGCTGGGACTTCCGGGCTCCCGTGAAGGACCTGCCCAAGGAGGCGCTCGACTACCTGCTCTACGCGAAACGCGATCAGGAGCGTGTCCTCGTGCGCTATCGGCATGAGCGTGGCGAGAGCACGTACAAGGCGAACGTCGAGGGGATCATCACCAACCTCGAGCGGCGCTATCGCGAGACGGACTCCGACTACATCAAGGGCGAGATCGAGAAGTTCATGGTCAGCAAGCCGTGCCCGACCTGTGGCGGGAAGCGGCTGCGACCGGAGATCCTCGCGGTCACGATCGGCGACAAGAACATCTGGGACATCGCGACGATGTCGATCACCGACGCGCTGCGGTGGGCGACCGGGCTCGCGCCGACGCTGAACGACCGCGAGCGAGCGATCGCCTACCAGGTGCTCAAGGAGATCGTCGCCCGGCTCGGGTTCCTGGTGGACGTCGGTCTCGACTACCTGACGATGGACCGGACGAGCGTCACGCTGTCCGGGGGCGAGGCGCAGCGGATCCGGCTGGCGACCCAGATCGGGACGA
>DASSZA010000069.1:0-4897 GCA_035703005.1 Candidatus Limnocylindrales bacterium
CCGACCCGGGTCATGCCGTGACCGGCGCTCAGCGAGACGAGCGTCTGACCATCGCGCTCTGCCAGTGCATCGAGCAGGGCGCGACGCGTCGGATCGGCGAGCGCGCGGAACACGTCATCCACGCCGGCAATAATAGGAAACCAAATGGTTTCCTGTCAACCTCGCGCAGCGACCTCTCGGATGGCTGCGCGGACTCGGTCCGGCGTCGCCGGGACGTGATCGATCCGGACCCCGGTCGCATGGCGGATCGCGCCGAGGATCGCGGGAGCGGTAGGGATGAGCGCTGGCTCGCCGACGCCCTTCGCGCCGTACGGACCGGCCGGCTCGGCGTCTTCTACCAGGATCGTCTCGATCGGCGGGATGTCGCCGATCGTCGGGATCAGGTAATCGTGCAGGTTGTCGGTGCGACCCGCGACGTATTCCTCCATGAGTGCGAAACCGAGGCCCTGCGCGATCCCACCGTGGATCTGGCCCTCGACGAGCATCGGGTTGATCGCACGCCCGACGTCGGGTGCGGCTTTGATCCGCCGCACGACCGTCGTCCCGAGGTCGAGGTCGACGTCGACCACGGCGATCTGTGCGCCAAATCCATACGTCTCGTATGGCACGCCCTGCCCGTCGCCGTCGAGCGGCGTGGTGCGCGGGTCGTAGCTGCCCTGCCCGATCAGGATGCAGCCGTCCTCGTCCTCGGGGAGCGCCGCGAGATCGGGACCAGCGGTCTCGATGCGGCGGAGCAGGTCAGCCGCGGCCAGTCGGGTCGCATTGCCCGATACGAACGTCTGCCGGGATGCCGACGTCTTGCCGGCGTCGGCGGTCCGGTCCGTATCGCCCATCACGAGATCGATGGCCTCGAGATCGATGTCCAGCGCATCGGCGGCGATCTGGCAGAGGATCGTGGCGGAGCCCTGGCCGATGTCCTGGGCACCGCTGTACAGCACGTAGCGACCGTTACGTCGGAGACCGATCCGGATCGTGGACGGGTTAGGCAGTGAGGTGTTGCCGATCCCGTACCACATCGCGCCGATCCCGACGCCACGGCGCACCGGACTCCCGGTCTTTGACGCGTCGTCGTTGAACCGATTCGCGTCGGCGAGCGCCTCCTCCCACCGAGGTCGGAGTGCCTCGAGGCACGGCCCAAGGCCTGCGCTCGCTTCCAGGACCTGGCCGGTCGCTGTCGTCGAGCCGGCACGCAGCGCATTGCGATGCCGGATCTCGAGACGATCGATGCCCAGTCGATCTGCGACATCGTCGAGGAGTGCCTCATGGGCGACCGCCGCCTGCGGCACGCCGAACCCACGAAACGCGCCGCTGATCGGTCCGTTCGTGTAGATCGCGCGGGTCGTCGCTCGAACCGTGTCGACTTCGTACGGCCCGGCGGCGTGGACGGGCACGCGGTTGGCGACCGTCGGGCCCCACGACGCGTACGCCCCAGTGTCGAAATCGCCGTGGAAGTCGTAGGCCGTCAGCCGGCCATCCGCGTCGGCTCCCAGCCTGGCGGTCATGACCGCGGGATGCCGCTTCGTCGTGGAGCGCATCGACTCCGGCCGGGTGTACACGCAGCGGACCGGACGATCCAGCACCCATGCCGCCACGGCGACGAGCGGCTGGACGGCCATGTCGAGCTTGCCGCCGAACCCGCCGCCACAGGCCGTGGGCACGATCCGAACCGCGTCAGGCCGGATGCCAAGCACGAGCGCGACCTCGTCGCGGTCCATGTAGGGCGTCTGCGTGGACACCACGACCGTCATCCGATCGCCGTCTCGCATGGCATAGCCGGCCTCGGGTTCGATGTAGGCGTGCTCGACGTGGCTGGTCCGGAAGGTGCCGGTCGCCGTCACAGCCGCCGCCTCGAGCGCGCGGGCGACGTCACCACGGACGACCCGACCGGCCGTCAGAACGTTCCGAGGCGACCCTTCATGCAGTCGGACGGCGTCGCCGGATAGCGCCGCCTCGGGTTCGAGCAGCGGCTCGAGCGGTTCCCACGCGACCGGCAGCTCGTCGTCCCGGATCTCCCCCACCGTAGCCGCGTCTCCCACCAGGGCCGCGACCGGTTCTCCGCGATAGCGGGCGTAGCCGTCGGCGATCGCCGGCTGGTCCTTGCCCGTGGCGTAGATCCCATAGCGGTTCTCGCCAGGGACGTCGGCTGCGACGAGGATGCGGACGAGCCCCGGATGAGCCGCGTACAGGGGTCCCAGGTCGCCGATCGTGAACCGCGCGTGGGCATGGGGCGAGCGCACAGCCCGAAGATGGAGCACGTCGGTCGGTGCCTGGTCGGCGCCGAAAAGGCTCCTGCCCGTGACCTGTTCGATGCCATCGATGCGGCCGATCCGCGCGCCGACTGCAGCGCCCGCTGGGGGCAACGGCGGGATCTCGGCACCGTCAAGGGAGGTGACCGCCTCGACGATCTTCCGGTAGCCGGTGCACCGGCAGAGGACGCCCCCCAGTGCGTCGAGGACCTCATCTTCGGTCGGCTCCGGTCGGGTGGCGAGGAGGGCGTCGGCCGCCATGAGCATCCCGGGCGTGCAGATCCCACACTGCGCGCCGCCGCAGCGGACGAACGCGGCCTGGACCGGTACGAGCTCCCCGTCGCGGGCGAGCCCTTCGACCGTGGCGACGTCGCGTCCCTCGACCTGCCCGACCGCGACGAGGCATGAACAGACGGCGTCCCCGTCCAGTCGCACCGTGCAGGCTCCGCAGTCCCCCGCGTCACAACCGACCTTCGTGCCGGTCAGCCCGAGGTGGTCACGCAGGACCTCGCTGAGGCGGCGGATCGCCGGTGCGTCGACCGTGACCGACTCGCCGTTGACGCGGAACGTCGTCACCGGGACAGCTCCGACACGGCGCGCCGGACCAGCGTGGTGGCGACGTCGCGGCGGTACGCCCCCGTCCCGCGGACGTCGTCGATCGGCGACAGGAGGTCGAGGTCGGCTGCTTCGATCGACCCGCCGAGCGTCGACGACGCGACGACTCCCACGAGACGCTCCTCCGCGGCCACGATCCGCCGCGGGACCTCGGAGCACGCGCCCACGACGATCCGCGCCGATGTCACGCGCCCGTCGCTGCCGACGTCGAGCACGGCCGCGACGCTGGCGATCGAGATGACGAGGTACGCCCGGGAGCCGAGTTTGAGGAATGTCGACCGCGCCGTCGGCGACGGCACCGGCACAAGGATCGCCGTCACGAGTTCGTCCGGGCGCCGGATCGTCCGGCGATTGCCGACGACGAACTCGCCGACGTCGACCTCCCGTCGACCGGCCGTCGACGACAGCTCGACACGCGCGCCGAGTGCGATGAGATTGGGCAACCCGTCTGCGGCGGGCGAGGCGTTGCAGAGGTTCCCGGCCAACGTCCCACGGTTCTGGATCTGGACGCCGCCGATCGAACGTGCTGCGGTCTTCAGCCCATCGAACGCCGGTGGGAGGTCGGCGCGGACGATGTCCGTCCACGTCGCGAGCGCCGGGATCCGGACGCGGCCGTCGTCGATCGAGATGTCCCGGAGTGTCGCCAGCCCGGTGACGTCAAGGATGTCGCCGGTGATCGGATGGCCGACATTCGCCGGATACACGTCGGTCCCGCCAGCCAGCATCGTCCACGGCCGATCGGCGAGCGCAGCGAGCGCGTCATCGAGGCTGCTCGGACGCAGGTAATCGGCCATGACGAGGTCAGTCGCGGAGGCGCGGCAGGACGTCGCTCGCGATGCGCTCGAGGGTCGCCACGTCCCAGTCGAGCGGATTCAGGATGACGTGCTCGACCCCCCCGAGCGCTTCGATCTTGCCGCGGATCCGCTCCGCGAGGGCTTCCGCCTCACCAAGGAGATAGAACTCCTGCCAGTAGTCGAGATCCATGCCGGAGAAGACTCGGAACCTCGGCGCGGCACTGGCCGGGGACTCGCCGGGCGCGAGGACATGGATGAAGTTCGAGTAGACCTTGGTCATCTCGTCGGGGTCGCGCCCGAAGCCCGCCATCTCCTCGCGGATGATCGCCCAGTCACCGGCGACCATCTCGGCGGTCGCCGACGAATGCGGCACCCACGTCGAGGCGTACTTCGCGATCCGCCTGAGCACCGGCCGGATCGTGTCGACGGCCTGCCCGTAGATCTTCTCCGAGGGTTGCGTCCCCCCTCCGATCCAGATCGGCGGATGCGGACGCTGGGCAGGCTTGGGATCGATCGTCAGGTTCTCGAATCGATAGAACTGGCCGTCGTACGAGACGTCGTCGCCGGCCCACAGCGCGGTGATCGACTCGAGCATCTCGTTCATCCGGCGCCCGCGCTCCTTGATGGGGATGCGCAGGGCGCTGAACTCCCCGGGGTGCCAACCGACGCCTACCCCGAGGATCGATCGGCCGCCCGAGAGCAGGTCGAACGTCGCCCACTCCTTTGCGAAGGCGACGGGGTCGCGGAACGGCAGCACGAGAACCAGCGTGCCGAGCCGCATCGTCCGTGTGACGCCGGACAGTGCGGACAGCAGCGAGATCGGTTCGAGCCAGGTCGTCCGATAGGCCGGCGGTGCGACGAGCAAGTGATCGATGAGCAGTGCGCTCTCGAAGCCGAGGTCCTCGGCGCGGCGGAGGTACGTCCCCATCTCGGCGAGGGTCGCCGTGTCCGGACCGAGGGCGAAGCTGGGGAGCCGCAGGCCGAAGCGCATCAATGACCTCCGCCGCCCACGGCTGCGCCTTTCACGACCTCTGCCATCCGACTCGCGGGCGGCGTGTTCCGGCTGCGGCCCGTCACCGGCACGCCATCGATGAGCACCATCGAGATCCCCGGCAGGTCGCCGTTGGCCAGCGCCTCGAGCGCGGTCGACCCGACCGACCCGACCGGGGCATCGCAGATCACGAGATCCGCCGCCCTACCCAGCGCGATCGTCCCGGTATCGAGGCCGTGCACCCGTGCCGT
>DASSZA010000096.1:0-7882 GCA_035703005.1 Candidatus Limnocylindrales bacterium
CGGCACCTCGTGAAAGGTGGATCGGGCGCCGACGGGTCAGCACGGCCGTGGGGGGAGACGGCCGGTGACCCGTCGGCATGAAACCTGGGTAAATCTGGGTACCAGATCGTGCCCGGGCGAGGTGAGGATAGGTCGCGTCAGAAGGGCCCGTCAAACCGGCTGCTTGACGAAGGTCGTACCGCGCTCCGGCGGCGCGTGTCAGGCGGGCACGAACTCGTGGTCGTCGCGGTGCACGCCATCGCAGAGCCCGTAGCGGATCGCGCCGGGAGCGTCATCCGCCGACGGGATCACGATGGGCCGCATGATCTCGCGGATCTCCCCTTTCCGGCAGAAAAGGTAGCCCTTCGCGGCCATCCACCGCCGGACATGGTCGGGGTCACCGTGGAACTGGAACGGTCCGGGGTTTATCGCCGTGCGTTCCGCCCAGCTGACGGCTGCCTCGGGCGCGACGATGTCGAGCAGGTTCACCCGCCACGGAGTGCCCTCGATGATCTCGCCACACCCGTCGCATCGCTTCGCGACGTTATCGCTGATGATCGTCCGGATGTCGATGCCCATGATCTCCATCGACCCGATGGTATAGGAACGCGCGCGTTCGCTTGGCCCGCCATGCGCGCTCCATCCCGGGGCAGGCAGGACCAACGACCTACACCGTGATCTAGGATCGAGCGCGAAGATCGGCGTCGATCTCTAGCCGGGGGTTCCTATGCGCCGAGTGCTCGCGTCGCTTCTCTTGCCGCTGCTTCTCCTCGGGTGCGCCGGAGGCCCGAGGACGCCGACGGCGGCGCCCTCTGCGTCGGCGTCAGCCAGCCTCGAAGCGTCCCCGTCGGGATCATTCCTCACGGTCGAGCGGGCGGCCCTCGCCTACTCGGCGGTCGCCGACCCCTACAACGCGGCGATCGACGCTGCGCACGCCCGCTATGCGACCCGCCAGACGCTCGAGGACCATCAACGCTACTGGGGCCTGCTGGCCAAGGCCGACAAGGCTTTCATCGACGGCATCCAGAAGATCGCGTTCCCGCCCGAGCTCCAGGCCGATGCGGATGTCCTCATCAAGGCCGATACCGCGTTCCAGGAGCGGGCACGCGCCGTGGCACGCGCGCGGAGTCTCGCGGAGGTCATCTCGCTGTCTGCCGCGGCCAACGACGCTGCCGACGTCGTCACCGCCAAGGCGGCGATCCTTCGGAAGGGACTCGGCCTCGGGTACTAGGCCGGCCCGGTGGTGCCCCCAAGGGGATTCGAACCCCTGATCTCCACCTTGAAAGGGTGGCGTCCTAGGCCTCTAGACGATGGGGGCAGGCGGGGGCCGAGTCTAGCAGAGGGTTCCCCTCAGGCCGCGGTCGTCGCCAGCTGGAACAGGATGATCGCCCAGGCCGCGGCACCGGCCGCGGCGATCGCGGCGAAGCCGCCGACGAGCGCGACGAGGAGCATCCGGCCGCCGTTGCCGCGTTCACGACCCGCCCGCAAAACGGACCGGAGGCAGTACGCGGCGAGTGCCGCGAACACGATCGCCAGAACGACGGACGCGCCGGCGAGCAAGGGGATCTGCGTCGCTTCGCGGACGGTGAGGAAGTAGGCCGTGAACGCGACCGACCCGATGACCGCGACGACGAGGAAGACCGCGCCAGGCGAGATGCGGCGGCGGCGCTCGGGCGGCTCGTATCGATCGTCGTACCCGCCGTCGTCGTATTCGCGATACGCGCGGCGATCCGGGGCGGGGTATGGGTCGCGACTGGCGCCGCGGTCGGTCATGCGATTCCCTCGTTGAGCGTCCGATGGTAGACCGCGACGTTGTAGGACAGCCGGGGCCGAGTCAGTCGGTCGGCGACCGCTCGACCGGCGTCACCGAATGCTGATTCGAGGAATGTGCGGGCTTCGTCCATCGAAGCGAACGTCCACCAGCAATGCAGGACGCGGATCTTGAAGCCATCGCGGAGGAACGGTCCGTCGCGGCGCGTCCAGGGCCCGTATTCCGGCTGTGGACCGCGGATCTCGGAGACATCATCCCGCCCGTAGTCGTGGACCGCCAGAAGACGTCCGCCAGGGCGGAGGATGCGCGACGCCTGGGCGATCTCCTCGGCGACGGCGCCGCGGAATGCCGACCAGAGGCCGACGACGACATCAGCCGATGCATCGGGCGCGGCGAACGGCGTCGAGCCGCCCGAGTCCACGACGGTGACTCGGGCGCCGAGCGATTCCAGCTGCCGAGCGCGCAGACCCTCGGATCCATCGACGACGACGACGTCTCGCCCCTCCACCGGACCCAGCGTCTCGATCGCCCGCGGGATCTTGCCCTCGACGTCGAGGACCCGGGCCAGTTGTTCGTCAAGCCCGGTCCCCAGTTGGAAGGGGAGATCAGCCACAGCGGGCGAGTATAGGTCGGACCTCGGACCGACCGTCAGGACAGATCAGACGTCACCCTGAACAGGCGGCCGGCCCGCGCTGGGATCGGTATCGTCGCCCAGCCGTCCGTGACGACCAAAGCTTCAGCCTGGGCTTCGCCAGGAAGCGCGACCGGGGCGAGCCATCCCCGCGCGACGCCATCGATCGCCACCCCGAGCTCGAAAGGCTGGTCGCCAGCGTTCACCGCGACGACCACCCGGGCATCGTCAAGACGTCGCTCGATCGCGATGGCTTCGTCGTATGAGCCCACGACGGCCGTCGCTCCGTGGCGGATCGCCGGCTGACGTGCGCGATGCGCGAGCACCGCGCGCGTGAACGCCCGCAGCTCACCGTCCCAGGCGGCCTCGTCCCAGGGGAACGCGCCACGGTTGGCCGGGTCGTTGCCGCCGGCCAGCCCGATCTCGTCGCCGTAGTAGATGCATGGCGCACCCGGCAGCATCGCCTGCAGCAGGAACGCCATCCGGAGTGCGGCGCGGTCGCCTCCGAGGGCCGTGAGCGCGCGTGGCGTGTCGTGCGACGACAACAGGTTGAGCTGCACCGCCACGACGTCGGGATCGTAGACGCCGAGCAGCTCCACGAGTCGTCGCCCGAATGCAGGCCCATCGAGCGGGTGGAGATGCTCGCTGTACTCGCGGTGCGACCCGACCACACCCATGTCCAGGCTTCGGCCGCCGACGTAGCCGAGGATCGCTTCGGCAAGCGGGTAATCCATCAGCGCGTCGAAACGGTCGCCCGACACCCACTCCGGCGCGGGGACCCACACCTCACCGACGAGGTAGGCGTCGTCGCGGACGGCGCGGCAGCGCTGGCGGAATGCCACCCAGAACGCGGGGTCGTCGATCTCGGCCGGAACGTCGAGCCGCCAGCCATCGATCCCGAAGCGCAGCCAGTGCTCTGCCACAGACAACAGGTATTCCCGGACGTCCGCGTTGTCGGTATCCAGCTTCGGTAACGCCGGCAGCCCCCACCAGGCCTGATAGCCCAGGGTCGTATCGGGCGGTGCGTCACGAGGCGGGTACGGTACGAACTCGTGGCGACCCTCGAGGACATCGAGATCGATGTGGAACCAGTCGCGATACGGCGAGGCAGCACCGTTCTCGAGGATGTGATGGAACGGCCAGAAGCCTCGCCCGGTGTGATTGAAGACGCCATCGAGGATCACGCGCATCCCGCGGCCGTGTGCGACGTCCAGCAGCTCGCGGAGGGCAGCATCGCCGCCCAGGAGCGGGTCGACCTCGAAGTAGTCGTACGTGTGATAGCGGTGGTTCGAGGCCGACTGGAAGATCGGCGTCAGGTAGATCGCGGTGACCCCGAGATCCTGGAGGTAGTCGAGCTTCTCGACGATCCCCAACAGGTCGCCGCCCTTGAAGCCATGCACGGTCGGCGGTGCATCCCACGGCTCGAGGGCCCCGGGCTTCGGGACTCGGGGACTGCCGGCGAACCGGTCGGGAAAGATCTCGTAGAAGACCGCATCGCGGACCCAGGCGGGTGTGTCGACGGTCATGTGTCGCCCTGGTCGGCGACCGGACCGGTCGACTCGCGGACGATCAGCCGCGTCTCGAGGCGTCGATGCTCCGGTCGAGTGCTTCCGCGATGCTCGATGACCTCGACGAGCGCCCGCACGGCCTCCTCTCCCTTGCGGTCGATCGGCTGGTGCACGGTCGTGAGTGCCGGTTCGACGTGCGTCGCCAGATCGACGTCATCGAACCCGACCACGCTGACGTCGTCCGGGACATCACGGTCGAATTCGCGTAGCGCGCGCATCGCGCCGACGGCGATGGCGTCGGACATCGCCAGGATCGCGGTCGGTCGCTGACCGGCATCCCACGCCCGACGCGTGGCTTCAGCGCCGCCGTCGATCGTGGCGGGACCGTTGATGACGTGGTCGTCCGTGATCTCGACACCGACGTCGCCGAACCCGGCTCGGTATCCGCGGAGCCGACGCGCAGTCACGCCCTCGGGATCGGCGGCTCCCGGTGACGGTGGCTCGACGCCGAGGACGAGCACCTCCCGATGGCCGAGCCCCGCGAGATAGGCGGCGGCCTCGCGAGCCCCGCATTCATCGTCCACTTCGATCGATGTGTGCTCCGGGAGCGCCTGGGAGTCGACGAGCACGAGCGGAAGACCCGCGCGGCGGATGTCCTCGATCTCCGGGTGGCCCTCGCTGAGACCCACCGCGATCACGCCGTCGACGGTCGCCCGGGTCATCGCTCCGACGAGGCTGCCACGGAACGGCGAGATGAAATGGAGCGCGTATCCGTACTCTTCGGCGACCCGCGCCACCCCGGAGCTGAACGTACCGAAGAACGGGTTCCCGAAGACGACGCTCAACGCCTGCGGTGTGAGCACGCCGATCGTGCCGGTCCTCCGCTGCGTCAACATCCGGGCGACCGGGTGTGGCGTGTACCCGAGGCGCCGCGCGACACCGCGGATACGCTCCGTGGTCTCGGGTGCAAGCCGATCGGGGGCGTTGAACGCGAACGACACAGCCGTCTTGCTGACGCCGGCCTCGCGGGCGACATCGGCGATGCGCGGTCGCTGGGTCCTCGGCTCCACCAGCTTCGACTCCGGTGTGCGTCACGGTCGTCGGCTTGACGGACCTGGCAGGCAAACCGGTTTAGCAAACCGGTTTACGGGACTCTATGGGCGCGCTGGGTCACCGTCAACGTCATCGCTGACGCTCACTGAAGGCTCTGCCCATCGGTCGTACCATCGATCGGCCGTGACTGACCAGCCCCGACCACCGACCGTCCCCGATCCGGCGCCCACGCCGAACACGACTGCGGATCCGAACCGGCCTCGCATGCCGTTCGGGATCCGGTTGTTCCTCGCCTACGGTGCGTTGATCCTCGTGGGGATCGCCCTGAGCATGCGGACGGTCGTCGACCAGGCGGCAACGATGCCGATCAGCCCGATCGGGGTCGTCGTGATGATCCTCCTGGCCTACACGATCTTCACCATGACCCTCGTGATCCAGCGCAAGCAGGCCGGGTTCGGCCTGGCGCTCGTGCTCGCGAGCCTGGTGATCCCGGGCGTGCTGCTCCTGGCCATCAGCCCGGTTCATCCCGCGACACCGTTCTTCCTCGCCGCATTCGGTCTGCTCCTCTTCCGTGGGCTCCTCCGCCCCGAGGTCCGCACCTACCTATCGGAGTCGTGAAGCGGGCCGTCGCCGCGCCCGACACGTGAACCGACCGGGCCGGGTACCCTCTGCGGGCACGCGGCCCACGTTGCCGCCGGTCCCATCACATCCGGCGACCCATCGACCGCATAGAGGCGACACCCAGTGAGCAAGGAATCCCGCCGGCGTCAGCGCACGGCCGGCCAAGCGTCGGGGAGCGTTCCCGGCGCGAATGATCGACGACCCGCGACGGGGTCGACGAACGCGTCCGGGGCTGCGTCGACCGCCGGCCAAGCGACAGCCGGGAGCCACCGTCGACCATCGAGCAGCCCGACCGGGACGCAACGCGCGGGCCGCCGAGAGCGGTCGCGACCGGCGGTCCGCCAGTCGTTCCTTCAGCGCTATCGCCGCTGGCTCCTGGCAGCCGGCGTCGTGGCCGTGGTCGCCGTCGTCGGTGCTGGCGTCTTCGCCTCGGCCACGCAGCCGGCCTTCGCCTGCTCCAATATCTGGCAGCCGTCACCGACGGCCAGCCCGGCAGCGGATGCCTCACCCCAACCCGGCTACGTGCAGCCGGACATGGGCAATACCCACGTCGCCGTCGGCACCGTGGTCAAGTACACCTATTGCCCGCCGGCGTCGGGGCATCACTACTTCGCTTCCGGCCAGGGGCCGATCCCGGCTCGCCCATACGGACCGAACGACACCGTGATCCCCGAGGGCTGGGTCCACAACCTCGAACACGGCGGTCTCGTGATCCTCTACAAGGGCGCTGAGGCCGACCAGACGGCGCTTCGGGCGCTGTACGACGCCGTCCCGGTGAGCCCGGTATGCGGGTTCCAACCCGGCGGCAACTCGCCCGGGCCGGTGATCGCCAGATTCGATCAGATGGCGTGGCCGTACGCGGCCCTCGTGTGGGACCGGGTCCTGCCGATGCAGACGCTGGACCAGGCCGCCGTGCTCGACTTCTACGCGCGCTACGCCGAGCGGAACAACCCCGAGAAGCTGTGCAACCCCTCGGCAAGCCCATCGGTCGCCCCGAGCGGAAGCCCGGCGGCTTCGGGATCCGCGAGTCCGGCCGGGTCGGAGAGTGCGAGCCCGAGCGCCGCTCCGACCGAGTCGCCCGCCGCGTCCGCGTCGCCGAGCTGAGCAGCCGGGCGCGATGCGGCTGTTCGCCTATCGATCCGGTCCGCTGGGCGAGGACGTCGTCCAGGGGACGGTCGATGCTGACGGGCGGGTCATCGTCGATGGCACCGCGATCGACCCTAGCGAGCTAACGCCCGCCCCGGCGATCGCCCGGCCGGGGAAGATCGTGTGCGTCGGGCTCAACTACCGGGATCACGTCGCCGAGGGTGGCCGCCCGGGACCCGATCGCCCGCTGCTCTTCGCCAAGTTCGCGAACACCGTGATCGCCGATGGCGAGCCGATCGTCCGTCCGGAAGGCACCCACGCGCTCGATCTCGAAGTCGAGCTCGGGGTCGTGATCGCGAAGCAGGCCCATCGCGTCGGCGCCGCGGAGGCGATGGACCACGTCGCCGGCTACATCGTGGTGAACGACGTCAGCGCGCGCGACTGGCAGGGCATCCCTGTCGCGCTGCGTGAGGGCGAGAAGGGCGACGGCCAGTGGTTGCGCGCCAAGGGCAGCGACACCTTCCTGCCGATCGGACCCGTGTTCGTGACCGCTGATGAGATCGACCCCCGGCGCGGCCTGCGCCTCCGAAGCTGGCGGATCACGCCCGACGGCCACGAGCAGCCGATGCAGGACGCTTCGACGACCGACATGATCTGGGACGTCCCGTCGCTGATCGCGTTCATCTCGGCCGCCATCACGTTGGAGGCGGGTGACGTGATCGCGACCGGCACACCGTCGGGCGTCGGCGTCTTTCGCGACCCGCCCGTATTCCTCGAACCGGGTGATCGTGTCCGGTGCGACGTCGAGGGCATCGGGTCGGTCGAGAACCCGATCATCGACTGGTCGGACGCGAACTAGGGGCGAGCGCGCACCACTACCTCGGACCGCTCCGCCCGACACCGGACCATCGCTGTACGCTCGGGCCATGCAGGCGCTCGTGAAGTCGACGGCCGGTCCGGGCCTCGAGCTTCGGGATGTCCCGGAGCCCGAGATGTCGATCAACGACGTCCGGATCCGGGTGCACAAGACCGGCATCTGCGGGACGGACCTGCACATCACGGACTGGGATCCGTGGGCACAGAAGACGATCCATCCGCCGCTCATCGTCGGTCACGAGTTCGTCGGCGAGGTACTCGAGGTCGGCAGCAATGTCGGCGATCTTGCGCCCGGCGACGTCGTCAGCGGCGAGGGCCACGTCGTGTGCGGTCGCTGCCGCCACTGCTTGGCCGGGC
>DASSZA010000141.1:0-8330 GCA_035703005.1 Candidatus Limnocylindrales bacterium
GATCGACCCCGAGATCACGAAGAACGACTCCGAGATCGACCGATGGAAGTGCGGGTCGGGCCCGCTGCGGACCGGCGACATGTTCCAGCGGTATAGCCCGAACTGCCCGTTCGTCGAAGCGCCCGTCGCAAGGTAGTCGGCCGTGACGCCGTTCTTGTTGCGGACCTCGGGCGAGGTGTCCGCACGCCGGAGCCGCGCGTTCACGAGCCCGGGCTCGCCGTCGTATTTCGGCGGTGGATACTCGGAAAGGGGCGAAGGCGGTGGGTAGGACATCATCGAAGCCTACCCGCCGGCCGATCAGCCGGGAGGCGGTTCCTCGCTGTGGATCGCGAGGATGTTCCCCTGATGGCCCGGGATGCTAGGCGCGGTCGCGTAACGGCGGCATCAACGCGGCATGAGGGGCACGGATGCGGCCGGGCGTCCGACGGGACGTCCGGCCGCGAGAGGGCGGGCGGCGCGTACCTACACGAAGGTCCGTCGGGTCCAGTCGTCACCGATCTGGTCGCGGGAGTCGACGCCCTTGCGGACCGCTCCTGCGTCGACCAGGGCGAGGATCGCGAGGATCGTCACGATGAATGTCAGCAACTCCATGTCGTTTTCCTTCATCTGGGGCGGTGGATCTCGTTGACCCGATACTGACGGCTAACTGGTCATCTGCTAAGGTCCACATCGATGGCTAGGACGAGTACCAGATTCCCGACGGAGCTCCTCGTCGAGCTTCACAAGGACGACCCGCTGCCGCTCCACCGCCAGCTCGAACAGGAGCTCCGAGGCGCGATCCGGGCCGGGAGGCTGCAGCCCGATACCGCCTTGCCGTCGACACGCGTCCTCGCCGATCAGCTGGACCTGTCGCGAGGCGTCGTCGTCGAGGCGTACGAGCAGCTCCTCGCCGAGGGCTACCTGACGAGCGTCCCGGGCGGAGCCACGAGGGTCGCGACGCGCGCTGCAGCTGCGATCCCGCCGGCGCGACGGTCCGAGACGACCTCGACGATCCACATCGACTTCGCGTACGGCCGGCCAGACGTGACCCTGTTCCCGCGCCAGGTCTGGCTACGGTCGCTCCGCCGCGTCCTGATCGAGGCGCCAAGCGAGCGCCTGACCTATCTCGACCGTCGCGGCGCTCCGGAGCTGCGCGATGCGCTCGCCGCGTATCTCAACCGCGTTCGTGGGACAGCCGCACAGCCCGACGACATCATCGTCTGCAACGGGTTCGCCCAGGCCATCGACCTCGTCACGCAGCTCGTCAAGGCGCGCGGCGGTCGGCGGATCGCCATCGAGGATCCAGGCGATGCCGACGGTCGAGGGGCCGTGATCCGCCACGGCCTCCAGACTGTGCCTCTCCCCGTCGACGAGGGTGGCATCTCGGTGGAGGCGCTTCGCGCGTCCGACGCCGACGCGGTGTTCCTCACCCCCGCGCACCACTACCCGACGGGCGCCGTGATGGCGCCCGATCGGCGCGCGGAGCTGCTCGTGTGGGCCGACGAGCGCGACGCGCTCATCCTCGAGGACGACTACGACGCGGAGTACCGGTACGACCGCGATCCGATCGGCGCGATCCACGGGCTCGCACCCGAGCGCGTGATCTACGCGGGTTCGGCGAGCAAGACGCTGGCGCCCGGGTTGCGGCTGGGCTGGATGGTCGTGCCGCACGAGCTGGTCGATCCGCTCGCCGCGCTCAAGGAGGCGAACGATCGAGGATCGGCCAGCCTCGACCAACTCGCGTTCGCTGACTTCCTTTCGAAGGGCGAGTTCGACCGCCACCTGCGCCGGATGCGGCCGATCTACCGGGAGCGCCGCGACGCGATGCTCGACGCGCTGGCGCGCTACCTCCCCGATGTCCGCACGACCGGCGCGTCGGCCGGTCTGCATGTCCTCGCGCTCCTGCCACGTCACGTCGACGAGGCGACGGTCATCGAGCGTGCGCTCGCCTCGGGCGTCAAGGTGACCGGGCTACGGCACACGTACCACGATCCCGACGCGGCCCGCGGCGGGCTCATCCTCGGCTACGGCCAGGTGTCCGCGGCGCAGATCGATGAGGGCGTCCGACTGCTCGCGACCGCGATCGGCACGGCAGGCTAGTCGAGACGGCAACCTAGTTCAGTCCGTCTGTTCCTCGACACGGCCGCTACGCCACGGGCCGTTGGGATGGAACGTGCGGCGTTCGCGGCCTTCGGCGGGGCCTGGGGGCCCGGCCGTACCCCGACCCGTAACGCACCACGTTCCTACTGTCCAACGAACCGGCGATCGCCCGCCCCAGAGGGCCGCCGAGCAGCTCAGCGTAACGCGGCACGTTCCGATCGAGGAGCGGACGGCGGTCTAACCGTCGGTAGGAACGCCCCGTGTTACGCCGCCTCGTACGCCGCCTCGTGCGGGGCCGTCGCGAGGAGCCTCCCGGAGCGTCTGACCTGGAGGCTCGAGCGACGCGCCTCGCCTAGCGAGGTCGGAGGTTAGTCGTCGGACGTCAGTCGTCGGCACCCCAGTCGATGTACCGCGGCCGGAAGTCGGACAGCGGCAGGATCACCCGCATGCCGGTCCCATCCGGGCGGATGCGGTACAACCCGAACTTGCCGTCCTTCTCCAAGCGGAAGACCAGCCACCGCCCGTCGGGCGAATACGACCCGAGGTAGGCATTCGTGACGCCGTCATGGAGATGCGTCAAGTAGCGACGATGGGTCCCATCGGGACGCATGGTCAGCATGTTCGCTGAGTCGTCGGGATCGAAGTGGTTGGCGTTCTCGGTCACCGCGATCCGGAGCCCGCCCGGCGCCCAGTCGGCCTTGACCGTCTCATCGGCGCTGTATGGGCGGATCTGCTTGATGTGGCTGCCATCGATCCACGCCGTGAAGAGTCCCCGCGCGGGCTCCTCGTTCGGCGCCGGCCCGACCACGGACCCGTCCCAGCCCTGGAAGCTGAGCCGCCGGCCGTCCGGCGACACGTTCGGGTCGGTGACGAAGCCGTTCGGGAATGGTCCGAGCACGCGGGCCTGATGGCTCCCGTCGACCTTCATGCGCCAGATCGCGTCGTCGTTCGAGGCCTCCGTATAGCGCTCGAAGTAGATCCAGCGTCCGTTCGGCGAATACGACGGCTGGTCGTCGAACACGCCGGCGGGCTGAGGCAGGATCGTCATGTGTGACCCATCGCCTCGGACGATCGCGATCCGAGACGACGTCTCGGTCCCGATCGAGAATACGATCCGGTGCCCATCCGGCGACCAATCGGGGTTGAGCGCATCGCCGTCGAGATGGGTGATCTGACGGAGTCCGCCCCCGCTTGGGCGGACCGTGAACATCTGAACGCCACCCGACGTCTCCGCCGAGAACACGATCCGGCCGTTCTCGCCGGGCATCGTCGCCGACGCTGCGGCAGGCAGCGCCAGCACGGCGACCACAGCGCCGAGCAGCGCGATCGAACGTCTACGCATGTCGAACCCTCCACGTATCGATGTTTCCCCCGTCGTCGTCAGGGCAGCCGCTGCCAGCTCCCATTCCCCACGTTCCCCTCGACCTCGATCCGGACGGGCGGCGCCTTGCCCTCCGGATCGAGCACAAGGACCTGGTGGAACTTGTTGTCGTCCATCACGTAGCTGTAGAGACGCGTCCCGTCGGGTGACCAGACAGGAGGAGCAAGGTCGGCCGGCGTCCGCAGCTCGACGACCCGTGTCCCGTCCCTGCTGCCCACGACGACAAAGGCGCGAGCCGACTCATCGGCCGGTGCTCGGGCCCAGGCGAGGCGGTCGCCGTCGGGCGACCAGCTCGGAGAGAACTCATCGCTCGGGTCGTGGGAGACATCCGTGACCGTCGACCCATCAGCCGATATCGTGAAGATGTCGAGCTGCTCCTTGGAGACTGCGCTGACCGCGATCAACGAGCCATCCGGAGACCAATCCGGCCAGAGGACGATGTCCTTGAGCGAGCTCAGCTCGTGCTCCCGGGTCCCGTCTGGAGCGACGCTCTGAAGTGTGGTCGACCGTTCACTGACGAAGACGATCGACTTCCCGTCTGGTGCCCACGCCGGATCGATGGCTTTGAGTGCTGGGTCCGTGATCCGCGTCGAGCCGCCCGCGGCCAGATCAGCGACGAAGATCGCCGTCCCCCCCGGCGTATCCGCGGCGTAGGTCATGCGCTGGCTGTCGGGTGACCAGCTGATCGCGCTCGGTTGGGAGAACTGCTCCTCGCGCTCGCGCAGGGTGATCCCGTCCGCGATGACGCGGCGCCCCGCGCCGTACTGGTCGACCACGGTCAGCTGCCACGGCTGTCCGTCACCGGTGCGATGCCAGAACGCCAGGTGGAGTCCGTCGCGCGACCAGATCGGGCTGACCGATGGGCCATCCCTCGGCACGAGGACATGGCGCTGCGACCCGTCGATCCGGGCGACGACGATGCCTTCAGCCGAGTCCGCCGTGATGAACCCAGCCGCGGTCAGCCCGAACGGCGGAGCCGGGCGCGGCGACCCGACCAGGATGACCGCGGCGACGATCGCGACAACGAGGACAAGGAGCGTCGCCGCCACCAGGAGGAAGCGACCTCCCGCGACGGCACGCCGTGCCCTCGGACCCCACATCCACCGGTCTGCGATGACCCAGGCGCGGCGCCGTGGCGTCTCCGCGATGCGGTGGAGCGCCTGGTCGAGGAGTCCCGTCGGCGGTGACGTTGGGCGGATGTCGACCAGCCAGGTCTCGAGGTTGCGGTCGAAGTCGCTCACGGTAGTCATGCCGTCCGGCCTCGCTCGATGGGGACGACGCGGGCGTCGGCGTCGAGCGCGGCGCGCATCGTCCGCTTGCCGCGGTGCAGCCGGGACTTGACGGTGCCGACAGGGATGCCGAGGACATCCGCGATCTCGGTCAGCAGGAACCCCTCGATGTGGTGCAGCACGATGACGGTGCGCTCCTCGATGTCGAGACGCCTGAAGGCACGGTCGAGCTGGTCGCGGTCGATCAGGCCGGGAAGGGCGTCGGGGCCGCCTCGCTCATCGACGACCGCGTGGATCTCGACGAGCCGCCGCCGGCGCTCGCGGCCGGCCTCGCGATAGCAGCACCGGACGAGGACGCGGTGGAGCCACGCCTCGAACCGGTCGGGGTCGCGGATGGCCGACAGGTCGCGCCACGCGGTGACGAGCGCGTCCTGGGTCGCGTCGGCGGCTCGATCGGGGTCGCGCAGGATCAGCGCTGCGACCGCGTATAGCCGGCCGATCGACGCCGATGCCAAGGCATCGAACGCGTCGCGGTCGCCGGCCATCGCCGATCGGACCAGCTCTCGATCCATCGTCCCTCCGGGTCAGGCGCATCCTGAGCCTTCACGGAACGATGGGTCACGGGCGTCGCGAAAGGTTCCCGAATCGCGCAGGGCTACTGCACCGACGGGCTGGCCATCGGCCCGCGGGCGCTGGTCAGGGGCGTGATGCGGTCAACCGGTCACGAAGCAGCGGCTGCGGGACCGCCCTGACGTCGAGGTGCTCGGCGCCGAGGAACCGCGACATCCGCTCGATGCCACAGGCGAACGCCTCAGCGAAGGCGGGGTCGGTCGCGAGTGCCCCGTCCTCGAGCCACAGGCCGAGGATCGCGAAGGTCGACGTCGAGCGTTCGAGGCGGCCGTCGAACCGCGCGACCAGCCGGTCGCCCCACAGGACCGGGAGCGCGTAGTAGCCGAACCTGCGTTTCGGCGCCGGCGTGTACACCTCCCAGATGTAGTCGAAGTCGAACAGCAATGCGGCGCGCTTGCGCGCGCTGACCGGATCGAGCGGCGACAGGAACGTGGCCTCCTGCGTCGTCGTTTCCGCGAGCGGTCGCCACGCTCGCGGGACCTTGCCGCGCTCCACCGTCGCGATGTCGTCGGCGTCCTCCGAGAGCGCCCAGCGCATCCCGCGCCAACCATCGACCTCGATCTCGAGGAGGACCCCCTCCTTGACCCCCTTGTCGCGCCACGTAACGACGGCCTGCCGCTCCCCCTTGTGGTACAGCGCATAGGAGCCGGTCAGCGGTGAGATCCCCTCGAATGCGACGTGCTTGCGGCGCATGAAGTCGTCGGTCTCCTCATCGGACGCCTCCTCGAGGAGGGCCTGAGGGGCCACCGCTTCGGTGGGCGCGTATACGCGCTCGAACCGCTCACGGTGATGGACCATCGCGTCGCCGATGCGCCACAGGTAGTACAGCGCGACCGCACTGTCCTTCCGACCGCGATACGAGTCGGTGCGCTTCCGGCTCGCCATCGTGAAGTCGCGGTTCGCGACCGTGCCTCGCTCCCGAAGGACACGACGCATCTCGACGATCGTCTCGTGGTGCTCGTGCTCGACCTCGCGCCAGTGCCCCATCTCGCGCTCGCGGCGCATCAGGTTCCGCCAGTACGGCAGCTCGTCCATCGGGCGCACCGCAAGCCAACCACCCCAGTCGAAGAACTTGCGCCGCTCATACGTCAGCCGCGCCCAGTCGTCGACCTGGTAGTCGATGACGCGGCTGGCGAGCATCAGGTCCTGGGCGCGCGCCATGATGGCGAGCGGATCGAGCTGGAGATGCTCGATCGCGCGCATCGCGCGCTCGGTCCCCTGGAGGCCACGCCAGCGACGCCCGGGCCAGAGGCCCTGCCGTCCGAGGATGAACCGACGGGCCGTCTGTGGCGAGATCCTCACGCGACGAAGCGTAGCCGCGTTGTCGTCGCTCCGGCGACGACTCGGCGACGTAGGCTGTCACCGTGACGGCCGACTCGACCACCGACTCCAACCTGCGCGACATCGCCGACGTCCCGGCGCTCGACGTCTGGGGCGAGACCGTCCAGGCGCGCGTCATCGTCGGCAACAACGCGAGCTTGGCGGTCGTGGAGCTCGGCCCGAACGCCATCGTGCCCGAGCACCATCACGAACAAGAGCAGCTCGGCATGTGCATCAAGGGGTCGATCACCTTCACGATCGACGGCGAGCGGCGCACGCTCGGTCCAGGCGGGACGTGGCGGATCCCGTCGAACCTGTTGCACGACGGGGTGGCCGGCCCCGACGGCGCGATCGTGGTCGACATCTTCTCGCCGATCCGTTCGGACTGGGATGCCCTCCCGCGGTCGGCGCCGCGGCCGCCCCGCTGGCCTGACGCGGGCGACACCGCGGACGCAGGCGACATCGCGGACTAGCGCAACGCCGACGCGAGCGACAGCTGTTCGGCGCTCGGTGGCACGACGGGCGCAGCCGAAGGAACGTCGCGGTCGTCAGAGACACCCCCGTGTCCCGCCCGCGCCGTCGCCCCGCGCCGGCGTCGGTCGGCGATCCCGTGCTGCTTCGCCAGTTCGCGAACCTGCTGCTTGACCGGGTGGAGGACCTCCTTGGCGACGTAGGCCCGGCCGTCGTATAGCCGCTCGTAGGAGGGCAGGAGTTCGGGCCAGTCGCGCGCCAGGTTCTCGAGAAAGTGCTCGCGCGTCCCAGGCTTGAGGTAGAGCACGTTCGTCCATACGGCCGTCGCGCCAGCGTCTCGGGCTGCCTTGACGACCTCTGCCATCTTTGCCGGGTCGTCCGACAGGCCGGGAAGGATCGGCGCCATGCCGACGGACGCGTCGATGCCGGCGTCGATCAACGTCCGGATCGCGCGGAGGCGCTGGCGGGGCGGGGCGGTGCCGGGCTCGGTCTTGCGCCAGATGTCGGGATCGAGCGTCGGGATCGAGAAGGTCACGCCGACCTTCGCCTGCGCTGAGGCATACGAGAGGACATCGACGTCACGGACGATGAGCGGCCCTCTCGTGATGATGCCGATGGGGGTCCTCGCGTCGCCGAGTGCCTCGAGCGAGCCACGGGTCAGGCGAAAATGCCCCTCGGCCGGTTGGTACGGGTCGGTCGCGGTACCGACGACGACCTGCTCGCCCTTCCACGACTTCCGGGCGAGCTCCTTGCGCAGGACTTCGACGACGTTGGACTTGACGCGGATCGACGTGCCGTACCGGGCGTCCGAGGGTCGGTCGGCCATCTTCTCGAAGGCGCGCACGAAACAGAAGGTGCACTGGTGGACGCAACCCATGTACGGATTCAGCGACCACTTGAAGCTCATGCCCCGCACGCGGTTTAGGGCCGAGCGGCAGGGCTCGTCGCGATAGATCGGGCGCATGGTCGGTGAGTATAGAACGGTCGTTCTAAGCATGCTGTTTGCGCCCGGCCCCCCAAGGCTCAGGTGATGCATATGTCTGGGCGGAGTCCGAGGGGGTCCTTGGTGATGCACTTCGCCTGCATAAGTCGGCGAGGGTCTCGATCGGGCCCGCGTCCGGAGTCCGTTTCGCTGATCCCTTTATGCAGCCGAGCTGCATCAACGAGGAACAGGGCGCCCGAAGTCGTCGCATATGCATCACCCGGCTGACAGCCCGGCA
>DASSZA010000026.1:0-12539 GCA_035703005.1 Candidatus Limnocylindrales bacterium
AAGACCGGCATGCTCTTCGCGGACGCGAAGGAGGGTCTGGCCTCGCTCACGGCGGCGGTCAAGGCGCTCTAGGCAGGGAGGCGGACGTGCCACCGAAGGCCGGTCGGGCGGTTCGCGCTCGCCGCCGGTGGAGGTTGGTTCCGCGGTTCGCGCTCATCACCACCAGGGGACCGGTTCGGCCGTGTCGCGAGCCGGGGTGCTGGATCTTTTTGTCAACTGCTCATGTGGCGAGCCATGGCCAAGGACTCCTTCGTCGTGCGGTGCGCATCGGTGCATGTCTATCCAGCCCACGCTAAAGGTTGTGCGTGGACGCGCGGAGTCTGTGCATATCGATGCCGGCAGCTGGATGGATACTCCGTCGCCCTTTGTCGAATGCTCGTCAGGACGACCAAATGACGGAAATCGCCCGGGGCAGGTCGGGGACTCGCCCGGGGCAGGTCGGCAAGTCGCCCGGGGCAGCTCGGCCCCGCACGCCCGCCGCGGACCCGCGTCACGCCGTGCGTCGCGGACCGCGTCGCTCGCTGGGTCGCCAACCCGCCCTCCGAGCCGCTGCCGCTAGGCCGACGGCACCACCGCGGCGGTCTGGGGCACGACCGTGGCATCGGCGACCTCGAGTGGCGCGAGCGTCCCGAGCGACTCCGCGACCACGATCGCGTCATCACCGGGCTGCAGGATGAACGCGGTGTCCGGGTTCACGAACGAGTGCCCGCCTCGGTTCACCGAAAGCAGCGTCGCGTGGTGGTCGCGGCGGAGTCGCGCGGCGAGGTCGTCGATCGACATGCCGCAGTACTCCTCGGGTAGCGAGATCCGATAGAGCTCGGACCCGTCGCCGCCCGACACGATGTCCGTGACGATCCCCGAAAGACCGGGATACAACGCCGAGCGAGCGAGCAGGTGCGACGCGATCTTCGACGTCACGAGGAGCTCGTCGACGTCGGCCCGTCTGAAGTGCGGCTCGTTCTTGGGGTTGTTCACCTCCGCCACGGTACGGACGCCCGGGGCTGCATGCTCGATCGCCAGCACCGTCAGGATCGAATGCATGTCCGCTTCGTCGGACGCGTCGCGCGGGAAGACGAGTGCGGCCGCGGCATGCTCGATCCCGGCGCGCTTGAGGTCGTCGTCGTCGGTCGAGTCGCCTCGCACGAAGTACACGCCGTCGCCTGCCGGGTTCTTGTCGACATCGGCAAGGACGACGACCTTCGCTGCGTACTCGTCACCGCGAAGCTCGGCGACGAGATCACGAGCCGTCGAATTCCAGCCGCAGACGACGATGTGGCCTTTGTATCCGGACGCACCCAACCCCTGGCCCTCCTTGAGCAGGAAATCGATGACCATCGCGACAAGGGCGCCGGTGATCATGCCGAGCATCGCGACGCCGAAGAGGATCAGGAACCAGCCGATGAGGCGACCCGCAGGCGACGTCACATAACTGGAATCGCCCTGCCCGAGGACCGTCGCGATCCCCCAGTTGAAGGAGTCGAAGACCGACTCGATCGTCCACGACTTCTCGAACAGGGTGATGAGGACGGCCGCCGCGAGGACGAAGCCGATGATGCCCTGCGCGAGCGACATGAAGAAGCGTTTGTCGAGCTGTCCGACCATCCGCTTCACGTGCCACGCCACCCGGCGGACGACCGGCGAATCGAGGAACGGTCGATACCGCGGGACCGACCGCGGCACGTGGGGCCTCCTCATGGCTCCGATCGTGCCACAGCTCACTCGTCCCGCGAGCTGCTCTCGGCGATCTCGATGCCCTTCGTCTCCGCGACGGCCGCTGTCAGTGCGGCCCCGGACGCGAGATCGGGCGCCCGGACCTCCACCTCGGCGACGAGGCGCGAGCCCTTCCGGATGGTCGTCGCGAGATGCGAGACGCTTCCGCCGTGCCGGGTGATGACCGCGACCACGTTCGACAGCGACTGCGCGTCATCCACGAGCAGGCGCATGCGGACGATGTGGGGGTCACGCCCGATCACCCGGTTCGCCACCAGCCGCAGGGGCCACAGCGACACGATCACGATGACGGTGATGCTGACCGCCGTGATCCAGGCCCCTGCGCCCGCGGCCATCCCGACGGCAGCTGTCGCCCACAGGCTCGCGGCCGTGGTCAGCCCTCGGATCGTGGCGCCCTCCTTGAGGATCGCGCCGGCGCCGAGGAAGCCGATGCCGGTCACGATCTGCGCCGCGATCCGCGCCGGGTCGGCGCCAGGGGCAGGGAACGCCGCGATCGACAGCACCGTGAAGCCGGCTGACCCCAGTGACACGAGGAGGTGCGTCCGCATCCCGGCCGGGTGGTCGTGGATCTCGCGCTCGAGCCCGATGAGCGCCCCGAGTGCCGCCGCGACGATGAGCCGAAAGGCATAGGCCCAATCGAGGCCGACGTCGATCATCGGCGCAGTCTACGCGCGGGCTTCGAGCTCAAGAGACCGACCCACCACGCGATCGGCGTCGCCGAATTGGGCATGAGGAAACGGCCAGCCCTCGCTCTCTACTGATCCGGGTTCGAGACGTCGATCACATCGGCGCCGAGTGATCCGACGAGGTCCGAGGGAGCCAGGTGCAAGTTCACGCCGAATGCGCCGCCACCGACCGACACCATCGGCTGGTCGACCACCGACGCGTCCAAGATGACGGGCCACGCACGCTGCGAACCGAAGGGCGTGATCGTGTAGCGCTCGTACCCGGTCGCGGCACGTGCCTCGTCGGCGTCGGGCAGCGTCATCCGGCGGACACCCAGGTGTGACCGCAGCTTCGGCCAGTCGAAGCGACGCCCGGCCGGCACAAGCACGAACAGGTAATCGTCGTCGCCGCGGCGCACGACGATCGTCCGCAACAGCGCTTCGAGTGGGATCCCCTGGAGGCTCGCCGCTTCCTCCGCGCTGCCAGCGCGTTGCGTGCGAACGACGCGATGGGGAACGCCGGCCGCGGCGATCGCCAGGGTCGCGGGTGTGTCAGCGTCCATCGCCGACCGTCATCCGATGAAGACCGTGCCGCCGTTCGGCGAAAGCACCTGGCCGACGTAGCCGTCGCCCCCCGGGCCGACGAGGAACGCGATCGTCGCGGCGATCTCGTCGGGCTCGAGAAATCGCCCGATCCGGACGCTCGCGAGCTCCGCCTCGATGGCGGCGGGGTCGTTGTCGCGCAACATCGGGGTATCGACCGGTCCGGGCGCCACGCCGTTGACGAGGATGCCCGACGGGGCCAGCTGGTATGCGAGGGCTCGGGTGAACCCGACGAGCGCCGCCTTCGCTGTCACGTACTGCACACTCTGGTTCCCGAGCCAGACCGCCTCTGAGCAGATGTTGACGATGCGGCCCCAGCCGGCTTCGGTCATCGCGGGTAGGACGGCCTGGGTGACGTGGAAGGCGCCATCGACATGGACGTCGAGCACGCGCCGCCAGTCCTCGAAGGTGACGTCCATGAACCGGCCACCGCCCGGGATCCCTGCGTTGTTGACGAGGATCGACGGACGGCCGAGCTCCGCCCCGAGCCGGTCGACGCCAGCGGCGACCGCGGCAGGATCGCTCACGTCGGCGGCCACAGCGACAGCGCGCCCACCGGCCGTGGCGATCGCGTGGGCAACGACGGCCGCACCGTCGCCGTCGCGATCAAGACACCCGACCGATGCGCCTTGCGCGCCGAGGCGCATGGCGGTGGCACGGCCGATGCCGGATGCAGCACCAGTCACCAGTGCGATGCGGCCGCGGAGCGGACCGTCGTCACTCATCGTGGCTTTCGAAGCGGGCGACATGGATCGGTCGGTAGCGGTCGTACAGCGTGACGATCAGCGTGATCAGCCCGGCGAACACGAGCGCGTGCTCGAGCCGTCGATCCGTGAGCGACGCCAGGATGAACTGGCCGACGCCGACGATGAGCAGGTTGATCGCGAGCATCACCATGAACTGACGGACGGCCGACGACCACGACGCACCCTGTCGGACGAGCGCCTCCGTGATCAGCGTGTTCGCGACGATCATGACGACGATGCCGATCGTGGTCTGGAGCGGGGTCGCGTCGACGCCGGGGAGCATCCGGCCGAAGATGATGATGACGAGCGCGATCAGTGCGGACTTCTCGACGAGCTCGCGATCGAACAGGCGCTCCGCAAGTCGGCGGCGGACTGCTTCCACGCGCGCGGGGTCGACAGGGGCCTGGTGCTTGTCGGCGTCGAACGTCCACGCGTGGTCGGCGGGTGGCAAGCGCTTCGTGAAGAGCCAGCGGACGACCAGCGCGAGAAGCACGAGCGCCACGACCAGCGCGACGATGACGAGCGGCCGGTTGGCGATCGCGTCCAGCCAGGACGCGTCCTTGGCGACCCCGAAGATCCGGGTCTTGATGAGGTCCGTCGCGTCGAGCTGCGCGACGTGGATCCACCACTCCTGCGGGAGCTTGATGAAGATCCAGATGAACGCCGCGGCTCCGATGATCAGCCCCCGGGTCAGCTTCTGCGGGTCCCAGCGCGCCCGGACGCCCTCGTAGAAGTCGAAGAAGTATTCGAACGTGTTCGGAAAGATCAGGAGAACGGCGCGGATCTGGGTGATCTCGAAGATCACGACACCGACCATCCGGTAGTAGTAGAGGAAACGGCTGACCCCGACCGCCGTGTGATTCGTCCAGTTCCGGAGCGTCGCGATGTACGCGATCGAGAGGTAGTACACGTCGAGGGCCTTGTCGTACGTCTGGTACCCCTCGAGATCGAGGCTGGTGAAGGTCTGGAAGATCGTCTGGTCCATGCCGTCGATCACGAGCGCCACGAGCATCGCGGGCAGTGGGAACTTCGGGATCGCGAGCGGCACGAGGATCCGCGCGGCCACGACCGCACCGAAGATCAGGCCATCCACAGGGCTGCCACCCTCCTCTATCGACCTCGTCGGCGGCCGACGATACGCCTCGCGGCGGCGTCAGTCTGGATCGACGAGCTCGATCCGGATCCGCTTGTTGATCCGACCCTTGGATTCGTAACCCGTGACGCGGATCCGTCCGACTTCGCGCGTGTTCGCGACGTGCGTGCCACCGTCGGCCTGAAGGTCGAGCCCGACGATCTCGATCGTGCGGATCTCCTCGATGCCCTCCGGCAGCAGGTTGATCTTCGTACGGATCAGGTCCGGGATCGCGAAGGCCTGAGCGCGAGGCAGGACGTTGACTCGTACGTCGCGTTCCGCCGCGAGTTCGACATTGACCGCTGACTCGATCGCGTCCACGAGGTCGCCCGACATCGACGCGAACTCGAAATCCATCCGGCCCGCCCCGGGCTCCATGTTGCCGCCCGTGACCTGCGCGCCGTAGTCGCGCCAGACGACGCCACACAGCGCGTGGAGGGCGGTGTGCGTGCGCATCAGCGCGTACCGACGCGCCCATTCGACGTCCACCTGGACCACATCACCGACGGCAGGTGGCTCGCCCGACGCCGCCTCGAGCTCGTGGACGATCTCACCGCCCGCCTTGCGTGCACCACGGACCGCCCAGCCTCGACCGTCGGCGGTCCGCAGGATCAGCCCACGATCGGCCGGCTGTCCGCCGCCGCCCGGGTAGAACACCGTGCGATCGAGCACGACGAGCGTCGAGTCTCCGGCTTCGACATGGCGAACGGTGGCCTCGACGGAATTCGCGTAGGCGTCGCGATAGGCGATCTGCTCGCCGGTCGGTGTCACTCCGCTGTGAGGGACCCGGTCATGTTGGGATGGACGTCGCACACGAACGTGTACGCACCGGCGGGCAGAGCCTGTACGTCATAGGTCTTCGTGGCGACACCCGGGAAGATCTCGCCCTTGAAGATCTCCGTGTTCGACGAGTCGTGGATCGCGACGTTGTGCGGGACACCGTCGTCGTTGTTCGTGAAGTCGATCTTGAACGGCGTGTTCGCCGGGACCGCCTCCTGGGTCGTATCGAACGCGATGTTCTGCGCCGCGATCTTGAGGACCTCGCCACCACCGCCGGCGGATGCCGAGGCCGAGGCTGACGCCGACGCGGACTCGGACGGCGCGGTCGAAGCCGAGGCGGAGGCTGACGCGCTCGCACCGGCCGAGCCGCTTGGGAGCGGCGTCACTGAGGGAGCCGGTGCGTACGTCCAGCCGGGTGCGGCTGAGGTGCAGGCCGCCGCGACCAGGAGCAACGCAGCGATGACGGACAGGGAGCGCACGCTTCGCATCGGTTCGGGGGACCTCATCACATGGGCGCGGATGACCGCGGTCGGGTGTTCGGGGGAGATGCTACCGCGTCGGCGTGGGACGAGTGCCGACCAGTACCAGGGGACTAGTACTCGACCCGTACCATCGTCCGGATTGTCCCGGGACCATATCGCGACTAGCCTGCACCTTCCCCAGACGGGTGCGACCGACGCACCACAGGGAAGTCCGGAGCCCCCGCCCAGATGAAGCGAAACGTCGTCGATCGAGCCTGGCGCGTCATGATCACGCTCGGCCCGATCATCGCCATCGCCATCGTGCTCGTCGCCGCTCGCCGCTGGTGATCCCGGCGGCCTCGAGGCCGCGCGAAGGTCGCACTCGCGACCACCGAACATCGAATCTCGCTCGCCGGACGTTGCTGGCCGGCGATCGTCCTCATCGAGACCCGGAGACCTCCCTCCGGGTCTCTTCTTTTCCGCTCCTCGTCAGGCTCGGCCCTAGCGGCCCTCCGTGAGCCCGAGGCGGATCGCGACCGCGGCGGCCTCGACCCGGCCCGACACGCCGAGCTTGGCCAGGATGTTGCCGACGTGCACCCCGACGGTCTTCTGGCTGATGAAGAGCCGCTCGCCGATCTCACGGTTCGTACGCCCACGAGCGATCTGGACGAGCACCTCTCGCTCGCGGCCGCTGAGGCCGAACGTGTCTCGCTTCGGCGCCGGGTCACTCCCCGTCTGACGCAGGGCGTCGACCAGTTCGGAGCGCTCGGCCTCGCCGTTCGCTTCGGAGGTCGCCGCGGCGACGGCGACGACGGGCGCGGACCCGGCCATCACGCCGACGAGTTCGCGGGGGCGGTCCTCCGGACCTGCGAGGCGAGCATCGACATCGGCGGGCAGGGGGATCAGGGCGCGGCCGGCGAGCTCGCGTAGTTCACGGAGCAGGGGCAGCGCTCCGAGTCGCAGCGCGATGCCGACGGCATCCGAGAGCGGCGCCTTGGCGTCGGCTCGTCCCGCACGCCCCGCACCCGACCCGAGCTGCGCCTCAGCTTCGCGCCACCGAGCGCGAGCCTGCTCGTACGGGATATGGAGCGATCGCCACGCATCCCCGACGTCATGCCACACGGCGGCGTCATCGCGGCCCTCGACACGCCGTCGGTAGGCGCGCGCCGTTGCGAGCCACGCGTCCGCGAGACGCCGCGAACCGAGAGCCGGATCGACGCCGTGCTTCTTGACGATCGTCTCAGCGGCGCGGATCACCTCGCGAGCGCGCTCTCGGGCAGAGGCGAGCCCGGCGAGATCGCGTCCCTCGCGCGCTTCGGCGGCGCTCGCGGCCTCGACCTCGATCGCCGCCGCTGCCGTCCGCGCCGCAAGGATCCAGTCCTCCGTGTCGCGGACCAGTTCCCACCCGACCTCCGTCGCGCGCCGAGCGTCCGCTTGATCGCCGCGCCACAGCGCGAACGACGCCGCCGCGAGGTGGAGCGGGACGGCCTGCTGCGCGTCATGCACCGCTTCCAGCTCCAGCAGCGTCTGGCCGAGCAGCCGTCCGGCGGACTCGCCCGCCGAGAGCTCGATCTCGACGGTCGCGAGCGACACGAGCGCGTTGAGGAAGTTGATCCCGCTCGGCAGCCACTCGAGCGCGGTCATGCTCATCGCCCGGGCCTCTTCCCATCGGCCCAGCAGGAAGAGCGAGTCCGCCGCGTTGCCACGGAGCACGTTCCCGTAGACCGCTTCGAGACCGGCGTCCTTTGCTGCCGCGATGCCCGCCTTGGCGACGTCGACCGCCTCCTCGTGCCGGCCGGCCAGCTCGAGCACGGTCGTCTGGTTCGCATGGACCCTGAACAGTTCATCGAGGTCGCCGATCTCCTCGGCGATCGAGCGCGCCTCGGACAGCATCGCCAGGGCGGCTTCCGGATCGGCGCGCCAGCCGAGTGAGACCGCGAGCGTGGTCGTGGCATGCAGCTCCCAGCCACGGGCGGGCGGGTCGCACGCCCGGGCTACGCGGATCGCCTCGCGGGCGAGTTTCTCGGCTTCCGAGAACGTCCCCTCGAGCATCAGGAGCTGCGCCAGTCCAGCGACGACCGTGGCCCGAGCGACGGACGGCGTCGTCGGGACGAGGTCGACGGCACGGCGCCGAGCAGCGAGGGCGCCGTCCGCATCCCCGGTCGCGCGCCTGAACTGGGCCAGACGGTCGTACAACAGGCCGAGCCTTACCCGCTCGCGGCGGCCGTCCGTCGCGCCGATCGCAGCATCCAGATAGGCGGCCGCACGCACCGGTCTTCCGGCCGCGAAGGCTGCTTCCGCGGCCCGGGCATTCAGCTCGGCCGGGGGCAGGACCGGTGGATCGCTCCGCCGGCGGCCACCCTGACGTGAGGTGACACCCGTGGCGCTACCCGCCGCGATCGCCAGCTCCAGCGCCCGGAGTTCGTCGAGTGGCGCGTCGACCGATGCCGCGGCATCAGCCGCCGCGATGGCCGCATGCCGAAGCGCTACAGGGTCGAGGGCGACGTCGAAGTGATGGATGCCGACGAACGGTTGGTCCGCCAGCGCTCGTGCGACCGCCATGTGGTGGCGGATGCGCATCGACGGCAGCAGGTCGGCCTCGATCGCTCGCCCGACGAGCTCGTGCCGAAGTGCCAGGCCGTCGTCGTCTTCACCGACGAACCCGTACTCGATCGCCTCGTCGAGTCCATGGGTCAGGTCGGCGTCGAGGACCCCGTCGCCGCGGCGTGGCGCGTTCGACGAGCGCGGTGGGCCGCCTGTGAGCTCCGCCTCGAACTCCTCGGCGATCGCGGCCAGGCCGGCCCGCTCTAGCGGCCGGCCGGCTGGGGCCATGAGGCGGAGGACGCGACGGGCCTCCGGTGAACGGGCGGCGATCCGCGCCAGGACGAGATCCTGGAAGGACGACGTCAGCGAGACACCCGGTAGTTCGCGGCGGGCCGCGAGCAGCTCTTCAGCGACGAGCGGCCTCCCGCCCGATCGCTCGGCGACGACGACGAGGACGCTGGCCGACGGGCGCTCCTCCTCGATGGCGGCGATCAGCCGTGCGAGCTCGTCACGCGTCAGCGGTGGGAGCGTGAGCGCCGAGGGTGGGCGCGGTGCTGCGGCAAGACCGGCGAGGTCGAGCGACCACGCGTCCTCGCGGCGGATCGCGTCCGCCTGGTATGTCCCGACGATGGCCAGCCGATGCGAACGGGCGATCCTCGCCAGGAACGTCAAGAGGGCCCGCGTCCCGGCATCCGCGCGGTGGAGGTCCTCGATGATCAGCAGGACCGGTCGTCGCTCGCCGAGGCGACCGAGGACACCAAGGACTCCCTCGAGGAGGCGCGGCTGACGTCGCTCGGGCACGACCGCGCCAAGCGCGCGCGTGCCTCCGCGCGGCCCCTCGACGCGCGACGCCAGGGCCGGGATCAGTCGGACGATCTCATCGGTCGCCGTCCCAAGGACATCGGCAAGGACGTCGTCCGGTAGCTGCTCGAGCGCCGGCCGGAGGGCGCGAACGAGCGGCTCGTAGGGCGCGTCGGTGGCGGTCCCGTACGCGGCGCCGCGCATGACCGTCATCGGTTCCTGCAGGCCGGACACACGACGGATCGCCTCGTCGATGAAGCGGCTCGTCCCGACCCCCGCGGTCCCGTCGATCAGGAGCGTCGCAGAGTCGCCGGCCACTGACGAACGGATGACGGTAGCGAGCTTCGCGAACGCGTCCTCCCGTCCCACGAAGCGCGCGCTCGTGTACCTGGCGGGCATCGCTTGGCATCGTACACGCCGGGGAGGGGCCGTCATCCACCCTGGACCGAACACTGCTTCCCCGGCGCACCATCCGCGCTGATGGGCGGCTATCCGATGAGGGCGACACGACCCGCTACGCTGCTGGCGTGACTGATGCCGCCCGGCCCGCGCCGCATCCGGACAACACGCTGAACGAACTGTCCGGCGAGGAGTGGCTCTATTTCACGAAGTCGGTGCTGACGACGGCGTACCCGTCGGAGCTCGGTCACGCCGCGCGGAAGGCGCACGGCGCCAACAAGCCGCCGCGCCTGATGGCGCGCCTCATCGAGTTCTTCAGCCGGACCGGTGAGCTGGTGCTCGACCCGTTCGCCGGCGTCGGTGGGACGCTCATCGGCGCGGCCATCGCTCGAGGGCCGCGACGGGCGCTCGGTATCGAGCTCGACGCGCGCTGGGTCGGTGTCTACCAGGACGTCGTCGCCACGTTGCTGGCCGAGAACGACGGCCGCGGCCCGGACATCGCCGAGCTCGGGACGGGCGATCCGGGCACACCGCGGGTCTTCGATCCGAGCGGGCTCGAGATGCGCCAGGGTGACGCGCTCGAGGTCCTCCCGACCCTCGCCGACGACTCCGTCGATCTCGTCGCCACCGATCCGCCCTACAACATCCAACTGCCGCTCACGATGGCGGGCGGAGCGCTAGCGGAGACCCACGCGAATCGGCGGACCGACTACGCCATGGTCAGCGACGCCTCAGCTGATGTCGCCAATGCAGCCGACTATCCGGCCTACCTGGACGCCATGGGTCGCACGTTCGCTGAGATCGCACGCGTCCTCAGGCCCGGTCGGTATGCCGTCGTGATCGTTCGCGATGCGTACCAGGATGGGCGTTACCAGTTCGTCGGCGCCGACCTCGCCTCCCGCGCGGATCTGGCCGGGCTCGTACCCAAAGGCGACCTGATCTGGCACCAGGCCGGGACGCGGCTACGGCCGTACGGTTATCCGCGGGTCTTCGTCCCGAACATCGCCCACCAGCACATCCTGGTGCTGCGGCGCGAACCGGCCGCATCGGGTCAGGCTCGGCGGCGGCTCTCCAAGTAGGCCGCAAGGACGTCGCCGTCGACGTCGTCGCCCATCGTCCACGTATCCGCCGCGATCGGCATCGTCGCCGTCGGGGTGCTCTGGGCGGGCGGATCGCCGAGTTGCTCGCCGAGCGTCATCTTGTGGATCCAGCCCTGCCGCCCATCGGGGCACAGCACCAGCCAGTACGCCCCGCGCTTCTCGAGCAATTGCACCTCGTCGCCCTGGTCGAGGAACGCGAGCTCGGTGCCACGCAGCTCGTCCGGGATGTCGAGCAGACGGACGAGGTTGTAGCGGATCAGCCGCCGCTCGCGTCCATCGATCGGTCCGACGAGCCCGTGGGCGAAGGTCAGCCGCGGCGCCTCGACGGCGTCTCGGATGGGGTCCGCCTTGCGCGCTTCGAGGAGCGAGGGCCGACGCCAGCGCGGCAGCGCGAGCTCGGCGTCGTGTGGGTTCGGGATGTTCGTCACGCCCGGGACCGGATCCATCTCGTCGACGGCGACCGAACGACCAGGTCGGTCGGCGTAGCCGGCGGCGGCCGCGACCGCGAGTGGGCTGCCCGCCGCGTGCGCAAGGACGTCGTCGGGAGCGGGCGGGTCGCCGTCGCGTCGCCGCTTCCCGAACAGGCCGAAGGCAAGCGTCGCCCCGACGATGCCCGACGTCGTGACCATGGTCGCGACGAGTCCCAGCGGGACCGTCGGTCGGCCACCCGTCAGTAGATCTATCCCGGCGGCGAATGCGGCCCACGTCCCAGCGTTGCCTCCATCTGCGCTGGGGCCACCGGATCCGATCGAGCCGGCACCGGCGACGTCATCGCCGCCTGGGCCACTCCCATAGCGACCGACGACGAACGCGACGCGGTCATCGCTCGGCGACGGGCTCGATGATGCCGTCGGCGTGGGGACGGGGTCGCCGCCGATCACGACGACGCCTGGAGTAGGCGATGCGGTCGGGCGCTGTGTCGGGGCCGTCCTGGGTGTGACGCGTTCGGTCGGGCGAGGCGTCGTCCTCGGTTGTGGCTTCGGTGTCGGCCGTGGCGTGGGCTTGGGGGTCGGCTTCGGCGTCGGGTCGGGTTTCGGCGTCGGCTTGATCGTGACCGTTCCCGCTGTGATCTGGTCTGCGAATCGATCGCGACTGAGGGCCGAGATGGTGACCGGGTAGGACCCGACCGCGAGCTTGCCTGACCAGCGGAACGTCACGCCGCGCTTCCAGTCCGCCCCGGAGCCCTTCGTCATCGCGTGCGTCGTTGCGCCCAGCTTCACGCGCACCCAGTTCGCGGGGGTGCCCTCGCGATTGCGATAGGACACGGTGACGACGATGGTGGTCGTCGGGTATCCGGTCAGCGGCGACACGGTCGGGTCGGACAGCTTCGTCGGACCGGCCGCCGCCCACGCGGGCACGACGGCGGACAGGACGAGGACGAACGCCGCGATCGACGCGACGATCCGTGCTTGTCGTCCGCCGCCGACGCGGGACCGCGATGGGGTTCCGGGGTGACGGGCGGGGCGGTGCATCCTGTCGGCGAGGATGCCGGTCCGCGATCAGGGCCAGCAATGGTACGGGGGTCCGGTGCAGACCCGCCGACCGGCGAGGCCTGGGCCGTTGCGCCCTGGCAACGA
>DASSZA010000114.1:0-29064 GCA_035703005.1 Candidatus Limnocylindrales bacterium
CTTCGATGGTCCGTCACTCAGTCGATCAGTCGGTCACGACACCCCGCGACCCGCCCTTGCGCGTGCGTTTCAGTGGCATGTATCGCATGCGCGCTGCGCGGCTCGGCCCGGGGCTCGGGCGATGCATACGGGCGATGCATACGGGCGATGCACATATGCGGCGGCTCCCGGCGGGGATCTGCTGCTTGATGCAGCTCGCCTGCATCAGGAGACCGTCGGACGCGGCGCGCCCCGTCAGCCGATGCAGGCGACGTGCATGGCTCGGCGAACCCTGCGCCGGGCGGCGGCGGTGCGCGCCGCGATCGATGCAGGCGAAGTGCATCACTCGGCTGACCCCGCGCCGGCGGGGTGGATATGCATCACCGTGGCGCGATGGACGCTGACGACTCCGCGGGTGAGCGAAGCCCGGCGGCTGACGACGGCGACTCGCTAGCTCGACGACGGTCCGGCTGGCACGGCGGGGGGCGCGGAGGGTGGTGGTGACGGCGGTGCTCACCCGCTATCGCCGTCACTCTCGTTCGACGCCGCCAGGTACCCGCGGAACGTATCCGCGAGCTGGGTGATCTCCAGCGGCAGGACGTACTTGGTCGACGGGCTCGCGCCGAGTGCCTTGAACGCCTCCAGGTACTGGAGCGCCATGGTCTTCTGGTCGACCTGCGAGGCGGCGTTGTAGATCTGCGTCAGGGCGAGCGCGAAGCCCTCGGCTCGCAGGATGGCGGCTTGCCGGTCGCCTTCGGCCTTGAGGATCTCGGCCTGCTTCGTGCCCTCGGCGACGTTGATCGCGGACTGGCGCGTGCCCTCCGACTCGGTGATGACCGCCCGCCGCGTCCGCTCGGCGGAGAGCTGGCGGTTCATCGCGTCCTGGACTTCCCGCGGTGGGATGATCTCGCGGATCTCGACGGTCGTGACCTTGCCGCCCCAGCGCTCGGTGACCTCGTCCATCTTCAGACGAAGGACCTCGTTGATCTGCTCGCGCTTCGACAGGACGTCGTCGAGAAGGATGTCGCCGATCACGGCCCGGAGCGTCGTCGTCGCGATGTTCTGCAGTGCGCCGTTGAAGTTCTGGACCTCCACGACGCTCTTGTATGGCTCGACGATGCGCCAGTAGATCAGGAAATCGATATTGATCGGCGCGTTGTCCTTGGTGATGTTGGTCTGGCTCGGGACCTCGATGAACTGCTCGCGGAGGTCGACCTTCACCGCGCGCTGGGCGATGGGCACGATGAACACCCAGCCCGGGCCCTTGACCTCGGTGGGGCTCGTGCGACCGAGCGTGAAGACGAGCACGCGCTCGTACTGGTTGACGATCTTGATCGACGCGACGGCGATGACCGCGATGATCAGGATGACGAACGCGGCCGCCAGGATGGTGGGGAGCTCCACGGTTTCCTCCTACGCACCTTCCGGCGACGGCGCCGGACCGGATTCCACGATGAGTGTCAGGTCCTTCTGCCCGACGACCCGGACCGGCTGCCCGGGTGGGATCGCGGTATCGCCGCTGGCGCGCGCGCTCCATTCCTCGCCTGCGGCATAGACGACACCGAGCGGCTCGAGGGCAGTCCGCGCGACGCCGGCCGTCCCCTTCGGGACCTTCATCGTACCGCCGGCCCCGTACTCGCCGGCGAACGCCAGCGACCGCCGCCGGACACGCGCAACGGTGACGAGGACCGTCAGGACGAACACCGTCGTGACGCCGGCCATCGCGACGATGAGTGGGACCGCGACTGCGACCTCCGGGGCGGCGGGCGTCCCAGGAGCCGTGTAGAGCGTGGCGGCGCCCAGCACGAAACAGACCACGCCACCGACCGTGAGCAGCCCATGGCTGGTGACGGTCGTCTCGAGGATGAAGAGGAGGACCGCAAGGCCGATGAGGATCAGGCCCGCGACGTTGAGCGGCAGGCTCCCGAAGCCGATGAACGCCAAGATCAGCGCGATCGCGCCGAGCGTTCCCGTGACGAAGTTCGGGCTCTGGAGCTCGAACAGGAGACCGTAGAAGCCCAGCGTCAGCAGGATGAACGCGATGTTCGGGTCGGACAGGAGATGGATGATCTGCTGGAACGGGTTCATGCCCACGTCGACGAACGGGACGTCGGTCAGCTCGAGCGTCACCTTCTGGCCGGACACCTCCACGGTCTGACCGTCGGCCTTGTCGCGGACCTCCTCGAGCGACCGCGCGATGCCGTCGACGGCGTGCAAGGAGACCGCCTCACTCGCCGGTGAAGAGACGGCCTTGTCGACGGTCGATACGGCCCAGTCGACGTTCCGGCCACGGGTCTCGGCGATCGAGCGGATGTTGGCGATCGCGTCGTTCTTGACCTTGGTACCGATCGTGCCGGTCAGGTCCTCGCCCTGCGCGCCGACCGGGGATGCGGCACCGATGTTGGTGCCCGGTGCCATGTAGGCGAGGTTTCCGGAGAGGGTGATGAACGTCCCGGCACTCGCCGCCCTGCCCCCACTCGGTGCCACCCAGACGATCGTCGGGACGCGCGCTTCGAGCAGCGACGACACGATCCGTTGCGTGCTATCGAGCGCGCCACCGGGCGTGTTGAGCGTGAGGATCACGGCGCTCGCCCCACCGTCGACGGCTCCGGCGACGCCCTGCTCGATGTAGGTCGCCATCACGTTGTCGACCGTGCCAGTCGCCGTCAGGACGTCGATGTGCGGATCCGACGTCGCATCGGCGGCCAGGACCGACAGCACCGGCGAGCCCGCGCTTGCGAGCAGCAGCCAGGCCAGCCCGGCGAGAAGGATCGATCGATGCAGACGGGCCGCTGACCGGCCCGCCCGCGATGATGGAGGCATCGAGGTCGCTCGTATGCATCATCGCACGAAGTCGTGCGACGTCAGTCGCTGCCGAACACGTATCGGTCGAGGAATCGGTTCCGGAAGACACCGTCGGGGTCCAGGCTCCCTGCCAGTTCCACGAACCGTGGCAGCTCGGCATATCGCGCGCGGAGCTGATCCGGCGCCATGACGAAGCGCTTACCCCAGTGCGGGCGCGGGTCGAATGGCTCGAGCGCGCGTTCGATCGCGGCGAGAGCTTCGTCGACCTCGTCGGGGAGCTGGCTCCACGTGAAGTGGAACGCAACGGAGTCGCGCTGGTAGGCGGGGCTGAGCCACAGGTCGTCGCCGGCGATCGACCGGACCTCTGAGACGAGGATGGCAGGGCGCATTCGATCGCGGATCGCGAGGAGTGCTTCCAGGGCCGCCGCTCCGTCAGCACGGGCGACGAAGTACTCGCTCTGGAACTCCTCGCCGACGCTCGGCGTGTGATCGAGCCGGAAGTGCGGCAGCCGTTCGTGCCACGCACCAGGGATGCCGCGCTGCGGGGTGGAGTTCTCCGGGGAGACGGCCCGGATCGGGTGGCGCTCCCGGTCCGCGGGCCGTGCCCGCGCGAGAGCCCGCGGGCGCGCCTCATCGTCGCGCCCGACACGAACCTTGCGCCACACCTGGTCGATCACGAGACGGTCCCACTCGAGGAAGAGGCTGACGCTGTACGCCGAGCCGAGGATGTCGTCGAGGTCGGCGAGGGCATCGTCGATCGGCAGATCCTCGTCGACGTATTGGGCGACGTCGAAGGTCGGCTCGACGCGGAGCGTCAACGCGGTGACGACCCCAAGGGCGCCGAGCGACGTCGCCACGCCAGGGAAGCGTTCGTCCTCACGGGAGAAAGTGCGCAGCGCGCCATCGCCGCCGATGAGCTCGACGCGCTCGATGGCCGTTGCCAACATGCCATTCCGCTGCCCCGACCCGTGCGTGCCGGTGGCGCAGGCCCCGGCGATCGAGATGTGCGCGAGGGACGCAAGGTTGTGCAGCGCAAACCCGGCCTTATCGAGCGGTCCGCACAGGTCGCCATAGCGCTGCCCGCCGTCGACGGTGACGCTCATCGCCGTCGGGTCGAAATGCGTCCGGCGGGGTAGGTCGACGAGCGTGATCTGGTCGCCATCGGTGTCGGCGATCCGGTTGAAGGTGTGCCCGGATCCGAGCGGTCGAAGGCGCCGTGCCTCGCGCACCATCGCCTGCGCTTCCTCGACGGACCGCGGCGCGAGCAGACGTCGCGCTTCATACGTGATGTCGCCCGACCAGTTCGTCCGTCGCCGTGCCGTGCTCGCGTCTCGGTCCACTGGCAGATGGTGGCAGACGCCGAACACAGAACGGCCGGGCCTCGAGGCCCGGCCGTCGAACAAGCGGCTATCGGGCTCACATGATCCCGACGACGTGGCCCTCCCGATCGGCGAACAGCGCGACCGTGGTCTCGGGCGCGACCTCGGTGAGCGGCATGATCACGCGACCACCCCTGGCGGCCGCCTTGTCGAGGATGGCCTGGGGATCGTCGGTGTGGACATAGAACGTGACCTGGCCGACGCCACCATCCTGGCTCGCGCCGATCCCGCCGGTGAGACCATCGTCCTGGCGGTACATCCCGTAGCCGCCCGGGTTGTTGGTGTCGAGGCTCCAGCCGAACACGTCCTTGTAGAACTGCTGCAGCGCGGCGCCGTCCTTGCCGGTGACCTCGACGTGGATGACCTTGGCTCCCATCGGGGACCTCCTTCGCTCGCGGCGGCTCACCATCGACCGCCCCGTATCAGCACGACGAACGGGTCGGGCTCGAATCGACAAACGGAGACGCGACGAGCGCGGCGGCGGGGCCCGTTGCGCCTTCGATCTGGCAGAACTTCCATGGGCAGACCGTTATGTCATCGGCCCGGGTCGATTCGGGCGGAAACACCAGCTAATGCGTCTCCTGGTGAAACTTCTGCCAAGAACTGGCCCTTCGCGCGCCATAACGTTCTCCGGGTGCAACTTCTGCCAAGAACGGGCGCTTGGCGCGCCATAACGTTCTCCGGGTGCAACTTCTGCCAAGAACTGGCTGTCGCAGCGCCCGCACGCACCACGCCCGGGCGGCGCGAAACTAGGGCAACGGTCTCCAAGCCTGTCCGAGCAGGATGCCGAGGGCGACGAGGACGGCCCCGAGCGCGACGAAGAGGACGCTCACTTCCATGATCTCGGGCTTGGTGATCAGGTTCGTCGGCAGGTTGGCGAACACGTTCTGCAGCTCGTCGGCACTTGCCGCCGGGTAGTACTCGCCTCCTGTCGCCTGCGCGACCGACATCAGCGTCTGCTCGTCGATGGCACGGCGGAAGCCGGCGCCGCCACCACCGAATCCACCGAACCCGAACGGATCGTTGGGCTCGTTCCCGAGGAACTGGATGCCGCACGGTGGCCGCTCGCTGTTCGGGTCGTTCGTCCCGAAGCCGATCGTGTACACGCGGACACCGCGCGCGGCGGCTTCTGACGCTGCGTCGGAGGGGAGTGGACCCGCGTTACTCGCGCCGTCGGTCAGCAACACGATGATCGCCGGCGCATAGGCGCCGCGCGGGAGCTGGGGCGGCGTGTCGGTCGACGGGCTCGCGTCGGGTTGCACGGGCGCGACGCTCGAGTCGACTTCGGCGATCGCGTCGAGGGATTCGATGATCGCGGCACCGATCGCCGTCCGCCGGCCCGTCGTCAGGCTGTCGATGACGTCGAGCAGGACCTCCTGGTCCGTCGTCGGTGTCTGGACGACCTCCGCGAACCCGGCGAACGCGACGATACCGATCTGGGTCGAATCGCTCTGGCGGGCGATGAACGACGACGCGGCCGACTCGGCCGCGAGCAGGCGGTTCGGCGAGATGTCGGTCGCGCACATGCTGCGCGACACGTCCATCGCGAGGATGACGGTGGTTCGCCCGGCGGGGACGTTGACGACCTGGACGGGCCTGGCAAGCGCGACGACCAGACTGGCCAACCCGAGCGCGAACAGCGCGAACGGCAGATGACGCCGGACCCGGGACGTTCCGCCGACCGCTTCGCGCACGAGCGACAGGCTCGAATAGCGCAAGGCTGGCTTGCGCCGGCGGAGCAGCCACGCACGCGCGATCACCAGCCCGACGATCCCGCCGAGGAGCACGAGCGCCCACGGCGCGAGGAAGTCGTTCACGGCATCCGCCCGAACCACAGCAGACTGGCGAGGCCGCCGAGTGCCAGCAGACCGAGACCGGCACCGGCCATGAACGAGGTGATCTCGGTGGCTTCGGGGCGTATCACGAACCGCGTCTCGATGTCGTCGTAGATGCTCCTGAGCTGGTCTGGTTCGGACGCGGTGTAGTACGTGCCGTCCGTGATGTCGGCGATCTGGCGGAGTGCCGTCTCGTCGAGTGCGCTGTGCACCCGGAAGCCCTCGACCTCGAGGGTGGTCCCGGCCTCGGTCCCGAGACCGACCGTGAAGATGCGGATCCCGCGTTCCGCCGCGCCCTGCGCGGCTCCGATCGGATCCGGCTGCTGGTTGTTCTCGCCGTCGCTGAGCAGCACGATCGCCGCCGGCGCGAACGTCCCCGGCGTCACGATCGGGGGCAGCTGGTCGGGCTCAGGCGACGTGTTCGTGTAGTAGCCGGCCTCCGAATCACGTGACGCCGTCGCGATCGCCGTCATCGATGAGAGGATCCCGCGCGCCACCGACGTCCCACGCTCCGGCCCCAGGCGGTCGATCGCCGCGAGGACCGCGCTCTGATCATCGGTCGGCACCGTCACGGAGAAACCCGCGTCGCTGAACGCGACCACGCCGATCTGGATCGACTTCGGCTGGCGCGACACGAAGTCGCGCGCGGCCGCCTTCGCCGCCTCCATGCGGGTGGGCTGCATGTCGGTCGCCGCCATGCTGCCCGACACGTCGACCGCAAGGACCACGGTCCCCTCGAACCGTGGCACGCCGATGACGCTCTCCGGACGCGCCATGGCGACCACGAGAACGGTCAACCCGGTCACGAACAGTGCGGCCGGGATCCGGCGTCGCATCTGGCGCGCCCCGCCGCCGCCGGACGCCATGCCCGGCTGAAGCGGGCCGAGGGCCGCCATGAGCCGGGCGCGACGCCGTCGCTCGCGGGTCACGTAGACGGCCACCCCGAGCGGGATGACCAGGAGCAGGATGAGGACGGCCGGCCAGATGAACGACATCGATCAGTGCCGCCGTCGCCGTCGTCGGAGCGTGGCCATGCGCACGATGGCGTGGACGAGGTCCTCGTCCGTACCCAGCGAGACCGCATCGACCCCGGCGCGCCGGAACGCATCCCGGAGTGTCGCCTCCCGACGATCCGCGGCTTCCTTGAACCGCCGCCGGAACGCCTTGTCGTGGGTGTCGACGTAGAGCTGTTCGCCGGTCTCCGCGTCCTCGATCAGCAGCGGCCCGACATCTGGCAACTCCACCTCGCGGCGGTCGAAGAGGCGCACGGCCATCACCTCGTGACGCTGGGTCAGGAGGTTGAGCGGCCGCTCCCAGCCCGGGGCGCTGATGAAGTCGGAGATCACGAAGACGAGCGAGCGTCGCTTGATGGTCCCCTGCCCGGCCTGGAGCAGCGCGCCGAGATCCGTGAACGGCGATGACGGCAAGCGCGGCTGCTCCATCAGATCGTTGATGAGACGAAGGACCTGGATCCGTCCGCCACGTGCCGGGATCGTCCGTTCGACCGCGCGCCCGTACAGGATCGCGCCGACGCGATTACCGCGGCGGGTCAGCAGCCGCGCGAGCGTCGAGACGAAGTCGATCAGGACGCTTCGCTTGAGCCGTTCGCTATCCACCGAGCCGAAGTCGACCGACGGGCTCAGGTCGAGCAGGAACCACGCCGTGACCTCGCGATCCTCGACGTACTCCCGCACATACGGCGTCGACATTCGCGCCGTCACGTTCCAGTCGATATAGCGGACGTCGTCGCCCCATTGGTATTCGCGCAGGTCGGCGAAGTCGGTGCCGGTCCCGTGGAAGAGGGTGCGGTAGTCGCCCTGAAGCAGGCCGTCGAGCCGCCGGACGACCTGCCAGTCGAGGCGCTGGAGGACCCGCTCAGGCGCTGACGACGCTGCCATGGCCGCGGAGCGGGACGACGGGGAGCGGGATGCGGTCGATGATGGTCGCAAGGAGGTGGTCGCTGTCGACGTCGTCCGAGAGCGCCTCGAACGACAGGACGATGCGGTGGCGCAACACGTCGAGGGCGATGTCGACGACATCTTCGGGGAGCGCGTAGTCCCGGCCACGGACGAACGCGAGCGCACGTCCCGCAAGGATCAGGTTGATCGAGGCGCGTGGGCTGGCGCCGAACGTGATGTAGCGGCTCAATTCGCCGAGGCCGTGCGCCTCGGGGTCGCGCGTCGCGGTCGCCAGGCGGACCGCGTACTCCATCAGGGCGGGATCGACGAAGACGCGGTCGGCGGCGCGCTGCATCTCGAGCAGCGTGTCGGTCGAGATGACCTGCTGGGCACGTGGGACCGTGCCGGTCATCCGCTCGACGATCACGAACTCCTCGGTCGGCGTCGGGTAGCCGACGAGGACCTTGAGCATGAACCGGTCGATCTGGGCTTCGGGGAGCGCGTAGGTGCCCTCGGTCTCGATCGGGTTCTGCGTCGCGAGGACGAGGAAGGGATCCGGGACCCTGAACGTCTCCTTGCCGATCGTCACCTGCCGCTCCTGCATCACCTCGAGGAGCGCGCTCTGGACCTTGGCCGGCGCTCGGTTGATCTCGTCGGCGAGGAGGAGGTTCGCGAAGACCGGCCCGAGCGTCGTCCCGAAATCGCCGGTCTTCTGGTTGTAGATGCGCGTCCCGACGAGGTCGGCCGGAACGAGGTCGGGCGTGAACTGGATCCGCTTGAACTCGCCGCCGATCGCCTCGGCCAGCGTCCGGATCGCCATCGTCTTGGCCAGCCCCGGCACGCCCTCGACGAGGATGTGGCCGCGAGCCAGGAGCGCGACGATGAGGCGCTCGAGCAGGTGATCCTGCCCCACGATGACCTTCTTGACCTCGTAGAGCAGGCGCTCCATCGGGGCGACTCCGTCCTGGCTACCTGGTCGGTCCACGCGGCGCTCCTCTCCTCAGTACGCGGGCAGACCCGCGGCGCCGCCGGCCGCGGTGATCGGCACGGCCAGGCCGATGCCGGCGAACACGTCGTCCTTCGTCGGGTTGAGCAGCGCCGCGACGATGCCGATCACGTGGCCCTCGCGGTCGAGCAGCGGCCCGCCCGAGTTGCCCGGATTGACCGCGGCGTCGATCTGGATCAGGCCATGCAGGACCACGCCGCTGTCCTCCAGCTCGAACGATCGGTCGAGCCCGGAGATCACGCCGGCGCTCATCGAATCCATGAGGCCGAACGGGCTGCCCACCGCGTAGGCCTCGCTGCCCTCGCGGACACTGCCCGGGTCGCCGAGGGTCGCGGGCACGATCTCGGTCGGCGGCGTCGTCGCGCGAAGGACGGCGATGTCGTTCTTGGGGTCCTGGGCGGCCACATCAGCGGGAGAGCGGGACCCGTCCGCGAACGTCACGGTGATGCTGCTGGCGCCGGCGATCACATGGAGGCTGGTCAGCATGTCGCCGGCGGCGTTGATCACGACGCCGCTGCCGACGCCCTGTTCCGTGCCGATCTCGCCGTCGGGTCGCGGTCGTTCGATCTGGACGAGGACGACCGACGGGCGCACGGCCTGGTACACAAGCTCCGAGAATGCCGGCGCGGGCGTGACCGAGGCGAGCGCCTGGCCGACACGGGCATCGACCTCTTCCTGCGTCAGCGGACGCGGGGCGGGGACGACGAGGTTGAACAGGACGACGGCGCCGAAGGCGACGGCTGCGCCGGCGACGTACGGTGCCGCCCGCGCGAGCCGGCGCGGTCCCCGCGGCGCTCCTCCGTCGGCCTGCCCGGTCATGTCGTCCACCCCTCGCGCGAACAGAGCAAGAGTCTAGCGTCCGGCGTCGCGCTGGCCCATAGGCGCATCACGGCGAGACCGAGCCCGGCGAACGAGATCAGCCCGATGGCTGTCGCGCGATCGGGGTTCGAGGCGAGGAGCGCGGGGAGGACCAGGCTGGCGAGGCCGTCGCCAAGGAAAGCCAGCGCGACCCACATCACGGTGACACCGACGGCCAGGCGCCACCCCATGGTCAGGTTCTGACTTCGGCGATCCCTTCGCGCGAGATCGGATTCGAGGCGTTGAGGTCGGCGTCGTCGTCGACGGCGACTCGCAGTCGGTACACCGGCTCGCCGCCGAGCCATGGGGTGAACAGCGCGATCAATGCGTCGACCAGTCCGCGATCTGGTGGCCGAGGAGCTTCACGCGACGTTCCACGACGCTACTGTCGCGCGGTCAGCTACTCGGTCGGCAGACCCTTCGACGTCCGCGCGCTTGCAACGGCCTGCCAACCCCTGACCCGCCCTGAGGGCGACGACAGGTCACGCGGTGGTGCCGAACCGCTCCCCGACCAGTCGGACCATCGCGGAGACGTCGTCACCCATGACCCCGTCCGCCCCCGCGTCGAGGCTCCTGATGATCCCCTCGTCCTCGGTCGTGGGCCACGTCCATAGCGCGATATCGCGCGAGTGGAGCGTCTCGACCAGGTCGCGCGAGACATAGCGCCAGTGGTTCTGGAGGACCTCGGCACCGAGCGCCTCGGCCTGACGCAGCGCCTCCGGCAGGTCGACGGCAACGTGGTCCGGCAGCCGCTCGGGCGCGAGCATCAGCTCGGGGACCTTCGCCTTCGCTGCCGCCAGCGCGTCGTGGTCGTAGCTGGACATGAACGCCCAGCCCAGGGCGTCCTTCTCGACGAACAGCTCGACGAGCTGCTCGGCGACCCGTCGATAGTGGTCCGGCGTCTCGCCCTTCACCTCGAAGCACATCAGGATCCCGGCCTCGCGGGCGAGGTCGAGGGTCGCCGCGGTCGTCGGGACGCGAAGGCCCGCGAAGGACGGGTCGAACTTGGAGCCAGCGTCGAGTCGCTGGATCTCCGCCAGGGTCAGGTCCTCGACCCGACCGGATCCGCTCGTCGTCCGGTCGAGCGTCCAGTCGTGGATCATCACGAGCTCGCCGTCCTTGGTCCGGTTCACGTCGCACTCGATCATCTCCACGCCGAGCTCGATCGCCCGCCGGTACGCCTCGAGCGTGTTCTCAGGGACGGCGATCGAATGGCCGCGGTGGGCGATGATCAGGGGCCGGTCGCGACCGCCCCACGGGTTGCCGGACATGACGTTGCTTCCTCCTGCTAGCTCGTTCCTTTGATCAGGTCGATCGCGTCAGCCGCTCGGGCGCGAGCGCGCGAGCCGCGTGGACGAACTCGATCCATGCCGACCGCTCGGCTCGCCGTGCCGCCTCGCCGAGGCGCGGCTCGACGCGTCGCTTCGTGCCGGCGACCGCCGCAGCAGCTTCCTCGTCGAGGCGCCCAGCCCCGATCGCCGCGAGGAGCGCCGTGCCGAGTGCGGTGGACTCGGGATCAGCGGCAACGTCGACCGGCCGGCCGACGAGGTCCGCCAGCCGGTCCACGAGGAGGTCACTGCCGGTGAGGCCGCCATCGACGCGGAGCGGGACCGTGGCGGAGGGCAGCGCGGGCGTCATCGCCTCGACGATGTCGGCGGTCCGTTGCGCGATCGCATCGAGCGCGGCGCGAGCGAGATGCGGGCGACGCGTCGCTGCCGAGAGGCCGCTGATCGTGACGCGGGCATCGGCGTCCCACCACGGGGCGCCGAGCCCGGCGAGTGCCGGCAACATCCGCGCGCCACCAGCGTCGGGCACCTGCGAGGCAAGGCGATCGAGCATGGCGGGTGCGTCAAGGAGACCGATGTCATCGTGGAGCCAGGCGAGGAACGCACCGGCGCTGAACACGCCCCCGTCGAGGGCGTAGGTCGCGGGGCCGCCGGGCGATCCCCAGGCGACGGTCGCGAGGATCCCGTCGGGCGGCGGGGGCACTGCCTCGCCGGCGTTCGCGAGGACGAACACCCCGGTGCCGAAAGTCGCCTTGATGGTCGCAGCCCGGTGTCCACCCTGACCGGCGAGGGCCGCCTGCTGGTCGCACACCATCGCCCGGAGCGGGATCGCGCCGCCCCACGACGGGTGAGCCAGCGAGCCGAGATCGCCGGTCGTCGGGACCAGCATCGGCAGCGTCGTCGACGGGATCCCCCAGACCCCGAGCAGATCGTCGTCCCAGTCGAGGTCGGCCAGGGCGAATAGCTGGGTGCGCGACGCGGTCGAAGGGTCGGTTCGGGCGATCTCGGTTCCGAGGCACGCAGTCACCCACGCGTCGACGGTCCCGAACGCGAGCCGGCCTGACTCCGCGGCGCTCGCGACGGTCGGGACCTCTTCGAGGAGCCACCGGAGCTTCGATGCGGAGAAATAGGGATCGAGGGGAAGACCGGTCCGTTCGCGGATCCAGGCTCCGTGGCCGTCGGCGGTGATCCGTTCGACGATCTCCTGGCTGCGTCGGCACGACCAGAGCACGGCCGGCGCCAACGCCGCTCCCGTATGTCGGTCCCAGGCGACCACCGTTTCACCCTGGTTCGCGAGGCCGGCAGCCGCGATCCGTCCCGGACCGCGGACCGCCTCGAGCACTTCGGCCACGACCTCGACGACAGCGACGACGATGGCTTCGGCATCCTGCTCGGCCCATCCGGGCTGCGGATGGTCGGTCGTCAGCCGGCGGGTGGCGGTGGCGACGGGGTGCCAGTCCGCGTCGTAGGCGATCGCCCGGGCAGAGCTCGTGCCCTCGTCGATGGCGAGGATGAGATCGCCGGTCACGAGGAGGATCCGAGGACGCGCTCCAGGTTGGCGATCAGCGTCGCGACCTGCTTTCGGAACGAGTCACGCAAGATCGGCGCGCCGAACGTCGCCAGGCGACCGCTGGTCGCGAGATCGACCATGTAATGGATCCGGGTCCCGTCCGGATCGTCCGCAAGGTCGATCGGGATGACGGCGCGGAACCCGCCGGCGAGGCCGCGCGGCTTGCCATCGAGTTCGAGCCGGAGGCGATCAGGCGGCTCACGGTCCGCCAGCGTCGCAGTGACATCGGCGCGGAGCGTCAGGAACTGGAGCCTCGTCGCGAGGACGCCTCGGAAGGCACCGTCGCCAGTCGCCGAGAGCGTCTCGCACCCGGGCAGCACCTGCGCCAGCAGGTCCGCATCGCCGAAGGCCTGCCAGATGCGGTCGCGCGGGACCCGTACGACGACCGTCTCGTCCGCGAGCGCGCTCATCCGAAGCGGCCCGTCAGACGCCGAAGCCCGACGATGCGGACGCCGTCCGCTCGCCCGATACGAGGACCGCCTTGGCGAGCGCGCCGCCCGCGACCAGCGATCCTGAGTGGTCGACGTCGGGTGTGACGCATGTCCCGACCGCCCACAGCCCTGGCATCGGCAACGCACCAATGCTGTCGACAGGAGCCGGCATGCCCGGGCCCTCGTCGCCGAGTCCCAGCCCGCGAAGGAGGAAGGTCGCTGGCTGGAGCCGGTCCGCGAAGATGAGCGCGTCGGCCTGATGCCAGATCCCCTGGACGTCGACGGCTTCCAGTCGCGGTTGACCGCGAACGGCGGTCACAGCCCGGGCATCGCGAGGGGCGTCGCCGCCGACCGTTTCGACCTCGACGCCGGCGGCCCGCAGTCGCTCTGCCAGGCCGGCCGCGATCCGCCCGTCCCCGATGACGATCGCGTGCCGCGCAGGAAGCCAGCCGCGGTCGAGGGCATCCACTACGAAGTCCGCCGTGATCACGCCGCTCGGGCGCGGACCGTCGATCGCCGAATGCTCGCGCGGCATCACGTAGCCACCGGTCGCGAGCACGACCTGGCGCGACATGACGGTCTCGGATCCGTTCTCGGTCGCGATCTCGGCTCGCCAGACCGTGCCGTCATGGTCGAGTGCCACGACGGTCGCGCGCGGCGACCATCCGAGCGCACCGTCCGCAACGTACTGCGTCGCTCGCGCGACGGATCCTCGCTCGTGGGCGGTCCATAGCCCGTGGTCGATCCCGCGCAGCGCGCCACCAGGCGATGGGCCACGATCGATGACCCGCACGGTGATCCCCTCGTCGACGAGACCGAGCGCAGCCCCGATCCCAGCCAGCCCGCCGCCGACCACGAGCACATCCGGGGAGGTGACCGGGGCGTCGTCGGGCGAAGCTGGCGAGCCGGCGACCGGTCCGCCGCCCGAGTCATCGATCAGCCACGAGCCCACGGGCCCCTTCTCGACGGCTTCGGGCGTGATCCCGCGCGCGGCAGCGATGCGTTCGATCGCCTCGGCGGCGCAACGGTTGCCCTGGCAATCACCAAACCCGACACCGCACCGGCGTTTCAGCGCATCGGTCGTGGTGACCGGCGTGGGCGTGGCGAGCGCGGCGGCGACCTCGGCCTCACCGACCGACCGGCAGATGCAGACGATCGGCCCGCTTTCGGCTTCGAGTTCCGGCGACGGCGCGGAGGGGCGGACGCCCGGCCGTCGCAAGGCCCAGCGGCGCGGACCCGCGGCGACCTCCACGGCCGCCTCGGCGATCCCCGGTGACGCGCTGATCCCCGTCGAGCGGATGCCGGCCACGAGCGTGAGTCGGTCGCCGGCCGTCGACGGGCGGATGACGTAGTCGCCGGTGCTCGAGACGGGCCGCACGCCGGCGAACGCACGGATCGGCGCCATCTCGTCGACCGCCGGGACCAGCGTCCGGCAGCTTTCGAGGATCCGCTCGCGCCCCGCTGCGGTGGTCGACCGGTCCGACTTGTCCGTCCCGTCCACAGCGGTCGGCCCCAGGAGGACGCCGCCGAAGACGATCGGGGTGACGAGCATCCCCTTCCCGAGCGGGCCCGGGATCGGCAAGACGATCCGATCGACGTCTCCCGTGCGCTCGCTGACCAGGAACTCGCCCTTGCGCGGGGTGATCGAGAAGCTCGTGTCACCGGCGAGTGCCGCGATCTCGTCGGCGCGAAGCCCGGCGCAGTCGAACGCCTGCGATGCGCGGACCTTGTCGCCGTCGGCCAGTGTGACGGTGACGGCATCGTGATCGACGGACAACCCGACCACCTTCGCGCGGGTCCGTACGCGACTGCCGAGCCCGATCGCGGCCTCGGCGTACGCGCGAGTCAGCCAGAACGGGTCGACGATCCCCTCGTCCGGGATGTGCAGTGCGCGGACCGTATCTGGAGCGATATACGGAGCGTTGTCCCGGAGCCAGGCTTGATCGACGAGCTCGACGGCGACGCCGTGGGACCGTGACAGCTCGGCCACGTTCTCCAGTCGACCCGCCTCTTCGCCCGAACGCGCGACCATCAGTGCACCGCAGGTGAGCGACGGGACGCCGAGGTCTTCGAGCATTCCGGCCCAACGCTCGGCAGATCGACGGAGGAGGCTCGCCTCGAGCGTACCTGGTTTGGCGTCGAACCCCGTGTGGAGGATCGCGCTATTCGCCTTGCTGGTGCCTTCGCCGACGTCGTTCTCGGCCTCGAGGAGGACCGCATCCACCCGGCGGAGGGCCAGCTCGAGGAGCACCGCGCAGCCGACGACGCCTCCACCGATGACGACGGCTTCGACGCGCTCGGCGACGGCTCCGCCTCCCTCCACCACGGCTCGACCGTAAGTGGTCAGACGTATGATGTCAAGGTGACCGGGACGAGCCGTCCGCGTCTGGCGTTCAGCACGCTCGCATGCCCGGAATGGGATGCGACGGCCGTGGTCCAGCATGCCGCCGCGGGCGGCTGGGACGGGATCGAATGGCGTGGCGGACCCGAAGGGACGATCCGGACCGAGTGGACTGCCGAACGCCGGGTCGCCCTTCGCAGGGCGATGGACGACGCCCGTCTCGCGTCGATCGCCGTCACCACCTACACGGACCTCATCAGCGGCGACTCGGCTGTCGTCCGGGCCTCGATCATCGATGCGGCGGCGCACGCCGAACTGGCTCGCGATCTCGGCGCGCCCGCCATCCGCGTGTTCCTCGGCGAGCGCGACGACGACGCTCCACCCGCGAAGCTCGAGCGCCGCGCTGTCGACGGTCTCGCCGAACTCCTCGAGCGCGTTCGCCCATTCGGGGTCACGGTCGCCCTCGAGCCGCACGACGACCACGTCCACTCGGATCGGATCCGGCCGATCCTCGACGCACTGCCGGATCCGGCCCTCGGGGTCGTCTGGGACATCGGGAATGCGTGGTCGGTCGGCGAGGATCCCTCGATCGGGATCGCGGCATACCAGGGCCGGATCGCGTGGGTCCAGGTCAAGGACGGGACGGGTATCGGACCCACGTGGCGGCTCTGTGAGCTCGGCGAGGGCGACGTGCCTGTGCACCGCGCGCTGTCGAGCCTTGGCCCCGCGTCGGGGCTCGGCGCGCGACACCCAACGATCAGCCTCGAATGGGAGCGGGCGTGGGATCCCGATTTAGCGCCGGCCGAGGTCGCGCTGCCGCACGCGCACGACTGGCTCGTGCGTCATCTCCGGCGTACTGGATGAGCCGCCCCGGTGTGAGTCCCGACTTCGGGCGCCGTGAGGCGTGGATCGATCTCCTTGCCCGCCTGACGGACGGGTTCGTCCGGTCGATCCCGCCGGGCGGTTCGCCCGCTGCGGCGCGACTGCCGGGCGCGCCGGCGGACGACCAGGTCCCTTCTATCGAGGGCTTCGCGCGGATGAGCGTGGCTTGGGGTGCGTGGCTGCATGAGCCGAGTAACCCGACCGAAGTCGTTCGAGGCGGCCGTGTGATCGACGTCCCGACGCTCCTCGCGCGCGGCCTTGCCGACGCCACTGACCCGGCCAGCGGTGCCTGGTGGGGTGCGATCGGGGACCGCGACCAGCGGATCGTCGAGGCAGCAGAGATCGCGACGGCGATCTTCCTCGGTGGTCAGCGGCTACGCGACGCCCTTGATGTGGCCGATCCACGCGCGTTCGACCGCGTCCTCGACTGGCTCGCCGGTATCGACGGGAAGGACCTCTGGCCGGACAACTGGGTGCTGTTCCCCGTCCTGCCGGCGCTGGTCCGGCGAGGTGCCGGCCGGTCCGTCGACCTGCAGGCGCTGGACGGCGCGCTCGACTGGATGGTCGACCACACGGTCGGTGACGGTTGGACGAGCGACGGCGCCGGACATGCGCTCGACCTGTACAGCGGCTGGGCCATCCACTGGCACCTGTCGTGGTGGGCGGCGATCGACCGAGAGCGTCGCCCGCGACTGGCCGCCGACGTCCGGCGTCGTGCCCGTGCCTGGCTCCGGTTCATCGCGCAGCTCGTCGCCGATGACGGTGGCTTCCCGCGCTTCGGGCGATCGTTGGGGTACCGGTTCGCGACGGCCGCACCATTCGCGCAGGCCGCCTTGCTTGGCCTGGATCCGCTTCCGCCGGGAGTCGCGCGGACGCTGGCCGGCCGGCTCGTGGGCCACGCGCTTGAAGAGGGCGGGCTGGATCCGGCGACGGACTGGTTCCGCATCGGCGTCGGCGGGGCGCGGCCTGAGGTGGTCGAGGGATACGTTTCGGCGGGTGCCTCGGCCTGGGCGGCCCACGCGCTCGTCGCGCTCGCGATGCCCGCGAGTCACCCGTTCTGGTCCGCGAGCGTCGACCGGCGAACGTGGGATCCACCGCCGGTCAACGAGGCAGCGTCGGCTGGTCTGCTCGGCGCACGGTCGGCGGGGATCACGGTCCTTCACAACGCGCGCGCGGGCCATCCGGCGGACATCGCCGACCACGACTACGCGGCGACCTATGGCAAGTTCGCGTATCGCTCGGCGTTCCCGTTCGCCGTGCCCGTCGTCTCGGGTCAGAGCGCGGGGTCCGACGACGCGCTCGTGGCCATCGAAGACAGCGCCACGAAGGAGTCGGATCCGGAAGGCTGGGTGGCCCACCGAAACGAGTCGCAGGAAGGCACTGCAGGGCCGCGGTGGATCACGACTCGCTACGCGCTCCCGACCCGTCGGCCCACGCAGGTCCGAACGATCGTCGTGCTGATCGGCGGAGTCGAGCTGCGCGTCCATGCCGTCGCCGGAGCCTCCCCCATCCGCATGCGCGATGGCGGTGCGGCTCTTGGCGTCGATGGCGACGACACGATCGAGATCGAGGCCGACGAGGCCGCCGGGATCGCGAGCGTCAGCGGCAACGGACGCGTCGTGGCGATCCGTCGGCTCCTCGGGTTCGACCGTGTCGGCGTTTCCGAGACCGGACGCGGGAGGATGAACCTCGTTCACGACCGGTCGAGTCACCCATGGATCGAGGAGGGGGTCGCGACCGCCGTCCCGCGCGTCGTCGCGTCGGCCACCGTCGCGGCGCTCGGCGAACCAGCGGCAGCGATCGGCCGGCTGAGAGCTCTTGACGTCGTCCGCGCCGACGCCGGACGTGTGGTGATCCGGAAGGGCAGGAGCCGCCACGCTGAGACCGCGGTCGTCGACGTCTCCGGACGACCCGCGACCCTCCTACATATCGCCGGGCGCGACGTCCGCGGTCCGGCTCTCCGCGTCGTGCTCGCACGGAACGACGGCACAGCGTTCGCCGGCGAGCGGATCGCGTCGATCGACGGCGTGCTGACGCTCGCCCGCCCCGGGATCGTCGCCGTCACCCACGGCGGGCGGTGGGTTGAAACGGCGGTCGCCGCTGGGCTCCGCTTGGACCCTTCGTGGGCCGGTGACGGCCTCGCCTGCATCAGGGTACGAGAGGGCCCCGCGGGCTTCGGACCGCCGATCGCGCTCGACGAGCCCGCCGCCGCGCCCGATCGCTTCGTGCGCGGTCACGCGCGCCGGCTCGGCACGCGGCTCATCACGCTACGGTTCGAGCGCCCTCGATGACCAGCACAGAGCGCCATCCGCTCGACGGTCTCATCACGGTCATGTGGCATTACGTCCGTGATCCCGGTGACACGCCGCTCGTCGCGTCGCCCGGGGTCGACCCAGCGGCGTTCGAAGGACAGCTCGATCTCCTCGCCCGACACCGAACGGTCGTCGACTGGCCGACCGTCGCCGCAGCCCTCGAGGGCGGTCCCGCTCTCCCCGTCGACGCGGCGCTGCTCACATTCGATGACGGGCTCGCGGACCACGCCCGGATGGTGATGCCGCGTCTCGTCGCGCGAGGGTGGAGCGGCGTGTTCTTCACGCTCGCCCGACGTCCGGGTGATCCGTTGACGGTCGGTCATGCGCTCCACGTCCTTCTTGCGGCACTCGGGGAGGACGGCCTTGGCGACGCCATCCTCGCGGCGCTGTCGCCGGCGGACGCGGATCGGTTCCTCGCGCTCCAGGCTCGTGAGCGGTCAGCGGGGGTCGAGGGGATCGACGTCCTGAAGCGTCCGCTGCAGCGGGACCTGGCGGACACCGTCGAGCCGATCCTCCAGCGGTTGGTCGAGGCGCATGTCGGACCGAGTGGCGACGTCGCCGACGCCCTCCACCTCTCACCTGGCGACGTCGCCGAGATGCGCGGCCATCGACAGGCGATCGGCGGCCACGGCGAGCGCCATCTGTGGTTCGACCACGAACCGCGCCCGCGCGTGGCCGGCGAGATCCGGGCGAGCGCCCGCTATCTGCTCGACCAACCGGGCCCATGGGCGTTCGCCTACCCGTATGGTGCGTCCGACGCGACGGCCACGACAGAGCTCGCCGCCGCAGGTTTCGGCGCAGCCTTCCACGCCTCACCGATGGCGTCGACCGGGCGGTTCGATCTCGGGCGCGTGGACGGCGAGGACGTGGCGTTCGCCGACCTCATCCGGGGGGCAGCGGCGTGACGCGCGACGAGCGCTCGCTCGGTTTCGCGATCGTCGGTTGCGGAGGCGCCGCCCGAGACATCGCCCGCGGGATCGATCGAGCGCACGGTGCCCGCCTCGTCGCCGTTCACGACCGCGTGCCGGATCACGCCGCGGAGCTCGCCACGAGCCGCGCCGCGACCGTGCACCCGACGCTCGCCAGACTCCTACGCGATCCCCGCGTCGACGTCGTCTGCATCGCGCTGCCCCACGACCGGCTCGCCCCGACCGCGGTGCGCGCCCTCCGCGCCGGGCGGCACGTCGTCGTCGAGAAGCCGGGCGCGACGAACGGTCAGGGCATCCGCGCGATCCGCGAGGCCGCGATGCGGGCGGACCGCTCGGTGGGCGTGATGTTCGACCTGAGGCAGATGCCGACCGTCCAGGCGGCTCGCCGGCTCATCGAACGTGGCGCACTCGGGCGGCTTCGGTCGATCCGGATCAGCACCCTGATCGACAAGCCGGCTGACTACTGGGCTGCGGGGCCCACGGGCGCCGTTCGCGATCCGTGGCGCGCGAGCCGTGCCCGGGCTGGTGGCGGCGTCGTCCTGATGAACGCGATCCACCAGCTCGACCTCGTCCGGGCGATCACCGGTCTCGAGCCGCTCCGGGTCGCAGGGCTCGTCGAGGCCGGGGTGCCAGGGGTCGAGGTCGAGGACGCCGCGGTCGCGACGATCGCCTGGTCGAGTGACGTCCTCGGCAGCCTCGTCGCCATGGCGCATGCGCCCGGAGCCAGGTCCGCCGAGACGGTCGAGATCGACGGCGACGGTGGCGCGCTGCGCCTCGGCGACCTCTATGAGCGCCACCCCGTGCTCGAATGGTTCCGCCGGCCAGTGCCCGACGAGCGCGATCACGAGCGTGGCGCCTGGCATCGGGAGCGACCTCCCGCTGTCGATCCGTTCGCGCTGACGATCGCGGGTTTCGTCGCGGCCATCCAGCACGGCCGACCGCCGGTTCCCGGGCTCGGCGATGCCGATATCGCGCTTGCGACGGTCCTCGCCTTGTACCGCTCGTCGCGGTCAGGACGGTTCGAGCCGGTCCGACCCGTGGGCGGAACCGCCCGGGCTGATCAGCCGACTGGCCCGGGCCCGCGTCGATAGACCCGTAATTCGATGATCGATGTCACGTGCCACTCGTCGGAGAGCATCACCGGGCTCCCCGCCACGTCGAAGTCGACCTGACGCAGCTGCTGGATCGGCGTTCCGGGCGAGACGTCGAGTACGCGCGCGAGCTCCTTGTCCGCGACCTCCGGCCGGAGGATCGCCTCGGCGTGCGAGATGGGATGCCCGGCGTCGGTGAGGACGCGGTACAGCGAGCCCGCGTAATCGGACCGATCGAGCGGCTGGGTGAGAAGGTCCGCGCGGATCCGGTCGATCGAGAAGATCGCAGGCCGCCCGTCGGCCGTTCGGACCCGGCGGATCTCGCGGACGGGTGTCCCGGGCGATAGCGCCAATGCCTCGGCCTCGTCATCCGTCGCGGGGCGGGTCCGCAGACCGACCAGCTTCCGGCCCGGCCGCAGACCCGATGACTGGAATTGCTGCGTATAGCTGTAGTTCACGTCGAGGGAATTGCGGATCAGCGGTCGGCGCGTGACGTATGTGCCGGACCCATGGCGGCGCACGACCAGCCCGTCCTCGATCAGGCCACGGACGGCCTCCCGGATCGTGACCCGGCTCACCCCGAACCGCTCGCACAGGCGGTCCTCGTTCGGCAACTTCGAACCCACCGGGAACTCGCCGCCGAGGATCAATCGGGTGAGCTCGCTTCGCACGACGTCGGCGAGCAGCGGCCGGCCGCGGGTCACACCGATCGTCACGATCGATCCGGCCGGGATGAGCTGGGCATCCCGCGCATCATAGGAAGACGGCGTCGCCCCGTCCCCCCTCGCAGTTCGTCTCACGGGCCGGTCAGCGCTGGCCGGTCTCGACCGTCGCTCGCTTCGAGAACCCCACGAGGATGATCAGCGAGATGAACCAGCTGATCGCGAAGCCGATCATGACCATGACCGTCGTCTTGTGCGGCTGGTCGTCCCAGATCGCGACCGTCCAGACGCCGGACGTCTTCCACGCGTCACCGACGATGAACGACGACAACGTGAACTCGCCGAATGTGACCGAGAAGACGAGGAGAGCGCCCGCCGCGATGCCCGTCCGGATATTCGGCAGGATCACGCGGCGGAGCGTCGTCCAGCGTGAAGCCCCGAGTGTCGCCGAGGCCTCGTTCAACGTCGTCGTATCGATGGCCCGAAGACTGTTGTCCAGTGCCCGGTACATGAACGGCAAGCCCGTGACGACGTACGCGAGGATCAGCAGCGTCGGGGTCCCGGACAGGACGACGGGCGGTGCGGAGTAGGTCCGGATGAGGGACAGCGCGAGGACGATCGTCGGCAGGGCGAACGGCAGGAGTGACAGGAACTCGACCAGCGGCCGGGCGCGGGGGGCCGCGACATGGATCAGGAACATCACCGGCGTCATCAACACGACGCTGACGGCGATCGTGGCAAGGCTGGCGATGATCGACCGGCCGACGGTGGGCACGAACAGCGGGTCGTTGATCGTCTCGGTGATGTGGTCGAGCGTGTAGCCCACGGGGAGCACGGTGTCGAACCAGGTCGTCGCGACCGAGAACAGACCAACGCCGACCAGCGGGATCAGCGTGTAGCCGGCAAAGATCGCGAAGAGGAGCAGGAACCCGATCTCGCGACCCCGGCCCGTCTCCTTCTCGACGTTCTCCGGCTGCTGGGTCGCAAGGACGGCCGGGGCATCGCTCATCAGGCTCATGCGTGCGTCCACCGCTGAGCCTGCCGCTGCATGAGGTGATACGCGAGGACCGATAGGGCGACGATCGCAAGCAGGACGGTCGCCATCGCGTCGGCCTGGGCGGGTTGATAGAGGATCTCGCCGCGGCGGAGGATCGAGATCTGGATCGTCATCAGGTTGATACGGCTACCGATCAGCGCCTGCGCCGTCGCGTACGCCCCCATCGAGCTCGCGAAGAGCAGGACGGTCCCCGCGACGACCGATGGCATCAGGACCGGGATGCCGACACGTCGCCAGAAGTCCCACCGAGTTCCGCCGAGCGACGCCGACGCCTCGGACCAGTCGTCCTTGAGCGCCGCGAACGCCGGCAGCATCAGCACGATCATGAGCGGGACCTGGAAGTAGAGGTAGACGACGATCAGCCCGACCACCGAGTAGATCGAGAAGAAGGACATCAGGTCGATCCCGAAGTTCCGGAGGAGGATGGTGATCATCCCCGCGGAGCCGAGGATCGTGATGAAGGCGAAGCCGAGTGAGATGCCGCCGGCATTCGAGCTCAGCGAGGCCAGCCCGATCAGCGGCCCACGGAGGCGGGTATGGCGCGTCCGGGTCAGCGCATAGCCGATCGCCGTCCCGATCAGCGCTCCGAGCAACGAGCTCGTCACGGCCAGGAGCAGGGAGTTCAGGATCGAACGCTGGAAGGTCGCGTTCGTGAAGACCTTCGCGATCCACTCGGGGCTGTGCTTCTCGACCCCACCGACGCTCCCCAGCAGGAGCGCGAACGTCGGGATCAGCTCGAACATCAGGCAGAAGATCAGGAACGGCGCGAATGCGAGGACGAGCCCTATCCGGCTCCAGGATCGACCCGACATGTCAGCGACTGCCCTCGGGTGGTCGCGGGCCAGGCCCACGAAGGACGCGGGACGTCCCCGCCGCCCGGTGGGCGGCGGGGACGCTGCTCCCGCAGGAGGAGGAGCACACGGTGGTCAGGCGCCGACCTCGATCGTCCAGTCGGTCGCAAGGCGGGCGATCGCGTCCGCGGCAGCCTTCCAATCCTTGATCGGCTTGACTGCGTCGTACTGCGACGCCTCCGGGAACTTGGCCGCCAGGTCGGCCGGGATCTCGACGCCCTGGACGAGCGGCCGGGCGTACTTCTGCGCCTGGAGGATCTGGGCCTCGTCGGTCAGGATGTATTCCCGGAACAGCTTGGCGGCGTTCGGATGCGCCGCGTACTTGTTGATGATGTGGCAGTACGGCGCCTGCGTGGTGCCGTCACTCGGGATCACGACCGTGATCGGCACGGCCGGGCTTGCGGCGGCGAGGTCGTCGCGCACCGGCAGGGCGTTGTAGTCCCACAGGATCGCGATCTTCGCTTCGCCCTTCTCGATGTTCGCCTTGCTCGGCGCGACCGACGTCAGGTTGCCGGCCTTGTTCAGCTCGTCGAAGTACTTGAGACCCGGGTCGATGTTCGTCTCGTCTCCGCCGTTGGCGAAGGACGCGGCGAGGACCGTCATCGAGCCCTGCGCGGCATTGCGCGGGTCGCTGATCGCGATCGTGCCCTTGTACTCCGGCTTCTTGAGGTCGGCCCAGCTCTTGGGGACGTTCGGGACCAGCGCGGTGTTCACGGCGAACGAGATCGTGCCGGTGTACCAGCACATCCAGTTCCCGTCCGGGTCCTTGGCGTAGTCGGGGATCTTGTCCCACCGGGTCGGCTTGTAGGGCTGGACCGTCCCGGACGTGACCGCGACGGGGCCGAACTGGATCCCGATGTCGCCCTGATCGGCGACCGGGTTGTTCTTCTCGGCGTCGAACTTCTGGATCTCCTCCGCACTCGACATGTCGGTGTCGGTGTGGGTGAGGTTGTACTTGGGCAGGAACTTGTCCCAGATGGCGCCGAAGTTCGTCCAGTCCGGCGGCATACCGTAACTGTTGAGAGCGCCTTCGGCCTTGGTCTTCGTCTCGAGGTCGGCGATCACGGCGGAAGCGTCCGGTGAGGCCGCCGCACTGGCGCCGGTGCTAGGAGCCGTGCTCGCGCCGCTCGAGGCGGGCGGGGTCGCGCTGCTACCGCAGGCCGCGACGAGGATCACGGTCAAGCCCAGGGCGCCGAGCGTCGTCAGTGGTCGATGCATTCGTCCTCCTCCAAGGGTTCCATCGGTTTGGTCAGGTGCCGGGCTCGCGGCCTCCCGACCGCGATCTCCCGATGGGGCTGGTACCGGCGGCGGCCTCGTCACGGTCCGCGACCGGCGCGCAGCCTCATCCGCTGGGTCGGGCCGGCCGGGCCCGGGTCGGGAGGGCCTCGAGTGCTGGCCCTCGACGATGGACGCTGAACTCGAACGTGTCCGCGACGTACGACTCGACCGAGAAGAGGACCTGCTCCCCCTCGGCCGTCGCGTCGACCTGCTCCAGGCGGAGGATCGGGCTCCCTACGGGGATGCCAAGACGATCCGCGGCGAGCGCGTCGGCTCGGGTGAGCCGGATCGAGGCCTGGCCGTCGGTGATGGAGCGGCCGAGTCGCTCCGCGTAGAACCGGTACAGCGACAGGCCAGGATCGAGCAGCGCCTCGGTGTCAGGCCCGGGATCCTGCAAGAGCCGAAGAGGGATGACGTCGACCGTGAAGATGACCGGTCGGCCGTCAGCGGTCCGGACGCGCTCGAGACGGAGTACCGGCGCGCCCGGGGCGAGACCGAGCGCCGCGGCGACGTCATCCTCGGCGCCGACCTCTTCGACGCGAGCGTGGCTCGTGCCCGGCTCCATCCCGTGGCCGCGGATGACCTCCGTCGCGCTCAGGTTCGCGTTGAGGCTGCCGCGCAGTCGCGCGGCCGAGCGCACGAATGTCCCGTGCCCGTGACGCCGGCTGAGCAAGCCTTCCTGCTCGAGTTGGAGGAGCGCCTCACGTACGGTCGTCCGGCTGACTCCGAACGATGTCGCCAGCTCGACCTCTGGAGGGAGCTGCACGCCTTCGGAGAATCGCCCGTCGCGGATCCGGTCGCGGACCTCCTCGCGGACCCGCGAGGCGAGCTTCGCCTGGCCGATCAACGTCACGTTCGTCTGGGCCCTCTGCCGGATGGTCTCGACGGAAAGACGTATGTCGTATAACGTCTGACCTCGCCCACGCTACACTCTGTGTCAAGCCAGCGAACGATGCGCCCGCCGTCGATAAGAGGGGAGCCACCGTGACCCAGCTCGAGCTCCAACAGCTGCGCAAGACGTTCGGCCATGTGGTTGCCGTCGACAGCCTCGACCTGGTGATCGATCGCGGTGAGCTGGTCTCTCTGGTCGGCCCCAGCGGCTGCGGCAAGACCACGACCCTCAGGATGGTCGCCGGTCTCCAGCAGGCCGATCGGGGCCGGATCCTGCTCGAAGGGCGCGACGTCACGAACGAGCCAGCCAACCAGCGGGGCATGGGCGTCGTGTTCCAGTCCTACGCACTGTTCCCGAACATGACGGCAGCCGAGAACATCGCGTACGGCCTCGATGTCCGGAAGCGATCCAAAGGAGACGTCAAACGCCGCGTCGCCGAGCTCGTCGACCTCATCCAGATCGGCGATGCGGCGAAGCGCTATCCGCACCAGCTCTCGGGTGGCCAGCAGCAGCGCGTAGCGCTCGCCCGCGCCCTCGCGATCGAGCCGCCGGTGCTGCTCCTCGACGAACCGCTGTCGGCGCTGGATGCCGCCGTTCGGCTGACGCTCCGGCTCGAGATCCGACGGATCCAGCGAAGCCTCGGCATCGCGACGATGTACATCACCCACGACCAGGAGGAGGCGCTGTCGATCTCCGATCGCGTTGCTGTGATGCGTGACGGGCGCGTCGAGCAACTCGGCACGCCCGAGGCGATCTATACAAAGCCGGCGAACGGGTATGTCGCGGGGTTCGTCGGGACGTCCAATCGGCTGCCGGTGGAGGTGACCGGAGCCGACGGGACCCAGGTCGAGTGGCAGGGCCGTCCCGTCCGCGTCGCGCCGGACATGGCGTTCCAGACGGGTTCGTCCGCCATCCTCGTCGTCCGCCCAGAGCGCATCACCGTGAGCCCGGCGAGCGGTGGCGCCGGCGGTGAAGGGTGGCCCGGCCGGATCGCCGAACGCACCTTCCTCGGCTCCGTCACGCGGTTCAGCATCCGCGTCGGCGATGAGCTCCTTCTCGCCGACGTCCCGGGCGAGGCGACCGCCGAGGTCCGTCTCGACCTCGATGACCCCGTCACGATCAGCTTCGAGCCTGGGTCCGGGCGGCTCATCCCGGTCTCGGCGGCACCCCTACCGGACGACCTCGCGACGGCATGAGCCGGCGGGTCGACAACCCGTGGCGGCGGTCGGCGCCGCTCGCGGTAGCGCATCGTGGGCAACGCGCGACATTCCCGGAGCAGACCCTCGAAGCGTACGTCGAGGCGATCCGGCTGGGTGCCGACGGCATCGAGACCGACGTCCAGCGGACCAGGGATGGCCAGCTGGTCATGCTCCACGACCTGACGGTGGACCGCACGACCGACGGCCACGGCCCGATCGCATCGCTCGACTGGGGCGAGGCCCGGGCGCTCGACGCGGGGAGCTGGCGCGGCGCGCCTTTCGCCGGCGCGCGCATCCCCACCCTCGACGAGACGATCGAGCTCGTCGTCGGGGCAGGCCTGATGCTGTGCGTCGAGATCAAGGGCACCGCCGCCGACGCTCCCGCGAGCGCCATCGCCGTCGCGCGACTGATCCGCGATCGCGGCCTCGTCGACCAGGTCTTCATCTCATCGTTCGACCACGCCGCACTCGCCGCGGCCCGGGATGAGGTCGGAAGCCCCCTACTCGCCCCCGAGCGACTGCCCGAGGCGGGCCCGTCCGACCCGGACGTCGCGGTCGCCCAAGCCGCCGCGCTTGATGCGGCGGTCCTCCAGCATCGCTGGGAGGACCTCCCGCCTGAGGTCGTCGATGCGCTCCACGCGGCCGGCACCGCGGTCTGGTCCTGGCCGATCGACACGCTCGAGTCGATACGGCGGAGCGTCGAGCTCGGGTGCGATGGGGTGATCGGCGACGACGTCCCGCTGCTCCTCGAAGGGCTGGGCCGCGCCGCCGTCGCGGACGCACCGGGCCCTTCGCCGGAGTGGTGACAGTGGCCGGGGCGGGCGGGCAGGGACGCCTCGTGGTGCTCGTCGACTTCGATGGGACGATCGCTCGGCTCGATCTCAGCGACGAGGTGATGCGCCGCTACGCGGACCTTGAGTCGTGGGCGCCGCTGGAGGCGGCCTACCTGGCCGGCGAGATAGGCTCGCGGACCCTGCTCACCCGGCAGGCGGGCGTCCTCCACGGCGACACCGCCGCTATCGCGGCCATGACCGAGGGCGAGGAGTTGGACCCGGCCTTCCGGCCGTTCGTCGACGAGCTTCTCGCGCGTGGGGCCGTCGTCGAGGTCGTTAGTGATGGCTTCGGCTTCTTCGTCAGGCCATCGCTCGAACGGATCGGCCTAGGCGACCTGCCCGTGTACACCGCCCGAACCAGCTTCGGAAGCGGCGCCGTGACGATCGAGTTTCCGGACGGCCACCCCACTTGCCGCGTGTGCGGCACGTGCAAGCGCCAGCGGATCGTCCTGCACCAGGCGGCCGGCGACTACACCGTGTTCATCGGCGACGGGTTCAGCGACCTGTACGCGGCCGGCCATGCGGACCTCGTCTTTGCCAAGGACCACCTGGCCGCGATCTGTGCCGATCGCGGCTGGCCGTACCGCGATTGGTCGACATTCGAGGACATCCGACCGGTCGTCCTCGACCTCCTGGATCAAGGCGTCCCGACACCACGACCGCACCCGTTCATCTGCGGGCCCGAGGTCTGGGCCGATCTCACCGAGCCTCGCTGGGACCGCCGGCCGGCGCCGCGTCCGCCGGCGACCACGCAGACCGACGCCTGACCGCCTGACCCGCACTCCAACCGCCGAAGGCGGCACGCGCAGAGGCATCGCGAGGGACGGCGATGCGAGGGTCGCGGGTACCGATCGGCCATGGCGGACCGGCGCCGTACCTATCCGTTCGTCTGCACGATCCACGACGGGATGCACGGCACCCTGACGGTCGTCGCCGAGACCGCCAGTCGCTAGTCGACAGGATCGTCCTCGAGAGCGAAGGCGATCGCCTCCTGCCCGGACATCGCAGCGCCACGCGCTCGGTCGGCTGCGAGCGCATCCGGCGCGAGCCGCTCGGTCAGCACCGCCATCGTGCGCTCGTAGTGGGGGCGCTCGTCGGGCGGCCAGGCCATGTTCGCGGTTTTCAGGTGCGCCTCGGCAGCACCGATGAGCGTCGCGGCTCGGTCGAGATCGCCGCGTTCGACGGCGATCGCGGCAAGCCCGCTGAACAGGAACGGCGGCATGAACCGGTCGCCGATCCGCTGGCAGATGCCGAGGGCTTCCCGCGCGAGTGACTCGGCCGTGTCGAGATCACCGAGCTGGCGCTCGACCATGCTGAGGTTGCCGGCCTCCGACGCGACGAGAAAATCGTTGCCCTGCCGACGAACGAGCGCGAGTCGCTCGGTCATCCAAGTCCGCGCCTCAGGAAGGTCGCCGGCGATCTGGGCACCGACGCCGAGGAGGTGGAGCGCGTTCGACCTGCCCGGTTCGTCATCCGCCGCGACGCTGACATCGAGCGCCTCGCGGGCGAGGAGGCGGCCCTTCGCGACGTCCGTGCGGAGGGCCACACGGGCGAGGCCGCCGATTGCCTGCGACGTCAACGGGGCGTCGGCGATGCCGCGGCCGATCGCCAGCGCATCGGCGAACAGGACGGATGCGCGATCGTCGTCGCCGGTCCAGAACGGCATGAAGCCCGCATGGAGCAACGCGCG
>DASSZA010000226.1:0-33724 GCA_035703005.1 Candidatus Limnocylindrales bacterium
GGGGTTGCCGGCGCTGCGGACGTTGGAGACGCGAACGCAGGAGAGGTCGTCCATCCCGCTGTCGGTGACGGCGCGGACGGGGGGACTGAGGGCATGGACGGCGAGAGCGAGGGCAGAGGCGTTCCGCCACACCCCGTCAAGACCAGCGCTATGAGGACGACGCCAACGGCCTTTCGCATTCCCGCGGCCTCCCTGTGTCCGGGACGGTCACGCCCGGGCTCGCCAGCTGAGTTGGAGACGCGCCTGGCGAGGCGTTGTTTCAGCCGGGGTCGCCGAAGCCTAGCTGTCGGCCGTAAGGGAGTGGCTCCGGCGGTAGGACTCGAACCTACGACCAAGCGGTTAACAGCCGCCCGCTCTACCACTGAGCTACGCCGGAACGCGTTGCGGGCTGACGCCCGCTGGGCCACGTCGCGTGACCGCCGGGAAGGATACCGCAGGTCCCGCTAGGCCAGCAGCATGACGCCGGTCGATACGACGAGCGCGACGACGAAGGCGATCCCGGCGAACTTGCTCCATGTGTCGCGCACGACGACCATCGACGCGTCCCGCCCGAGCGATGAGCGAACCGCCTGCAGCGACGTCGACCACGCGGGGTCGCGCTCCATCCATCGCACGCGCGCATCGGCCAGCGCCAGGTTCACGTCGGCCATGCGTCGTTCCAAGGAGCCGTGCGGGAGCGCGCCGGCAGCAAAGGTCAGATCGGTCTTGTCGTACTCACCGCTGGCGAGCCAGTCGATGTATTGGCGAAGCGATGCAACCTCGAACCGTTCCTGCGGCGTCGTCGGCCCGACGTCGGCCAGCTCTGCGCGCGCCTCGTCATACCGCCCGATGAACGCGAGCACCTCGATCCGAGCTAGACGCGTTTCGGGGGTGACGGGCGTCGAGGCGAGCCAGCGATCGATGTCGGCGGGCTTGGTCGGGACCGACGAGCCGGTGCGCGCCTTGAACCGATCGATCTCCGCCCGGCCCAGCCAGCTGTACGCCTCGAACGCCCGACGAAGCTCGGTCGGCACGGACGCGTGCGCGGCGCCGACACCAAGCACTGCGGCGACAGCGGCGATGAGGACCTGTGGCGCGGGCACTCGATCGGCGACGAACGGCGTGACCACGATGGCGATGACGATCGCAACCGTCGCGCAGATCAGGAGCGCGCGTTCGAGCACAGAGAATGCGCGGACCATCGCGACGCTGCGGTCGGGGAACGCGTCGAGGGGGTGCTCGGTCATCGGGCGACTGTAGCCTCGATCACCTCCCGCGAGTCCATAGCCCCATCGTCCGCCCGGCAGCCGACCGCGGGCCAGCGCACGCCTGCGCTACGCTGCCGGCGTGACCCCCACGGACCCGACCGTCCAGCGCTGGCGGACCCTCGTGCTCGTGTACCCCGTGCTCGACGCGAGGTACGGATCGGGGCTGTCACGCAAGCGGGCGCGACGCGTGATGGGGCGTGAGGAGCGCGACGTGATCATGGGCGTCGTCGGTCGGTTGGCGGCCACCGTCCTCGATTGGAGCTCCGGGCTGACGACGCTCGACCCTGTCGACGTGATCGAGGTGCGCAGGCCGGTGAGGTCGCTGTCCTCGAGTGGCGGTGGCCACTGGTGGGTGGGCCCGCGCGAGGTTCGGCCGGAGCTCGAGGAGGTCCACGCTACCGGCGGCAAGTACGACTCGATCTATGCCCTGTGGCCGTGCGAGCCCGGCGTACCCCAATGCGGCTGGGGTTGCACGCAGGGGGCGTCCGAGGCGACCCTCGGCGCGGGCTTCTCGTCGATCTCGACCGACCACTGGCACACCCTGGCGAACGATCCCGACCCAGAGCAGGGCTACGTGCACGAGTGGCTGCACCAGGTCGAAGGGGTGTATCGCGGCCTTGGGTTGTCCGAGACCGAGCTGCCGTCGCTGCACGACGCCGCGAAGTTCACCTCGACTCGCTCCGTGGACGAAGCGCCGTTCGGGCGTTCGTACGCCGAGTACGAGGCGCGCTCGCGAACGTGGTCGCCCTGGTATCGCGATTACATGACCGGCCGGCTTCGACCGGCCGATGGCTCGGGCCTGCCGTTGGTCGATGCGCCGATCGGTCTTACGCCCGAGCGCTGGGCGCTGCGTCGATGACCGTGAGTCTCTCGGGGCCGCTGATCGACGTCGCGACGCTGGCAGACGCGATCCACGATCCCCTCCTCCGGGTCGTCGACTGCCGCTGGTATCTGGGCAAGCCCGGCGAGGGGCGGCGCGCGTACGACGCCGGCCACCTACCCGCAGCGATGCACCTCGACATCGACTCCGACCTGACCGCCCCCGCCGGGCCGGGTCGCCATCCGCTGCCGGACCCTGTCGTCTTTCGACACCGGCTCGAGGGGATCGGCATCGGGGATGAGCACACGGTCGTGGCATACGACGATGTCGGCGGGTGGGTCGCCGCGCGGCTGTGGTGGATGCTCGACGATCTCGGGCATCAGGCGGTCGCCGTGCTCGATGGCGGGATCGGTGCGTGGACGGCCTCGGGCCTGCCGTTGTCCAAGGAGGAGCCGGCGCATCACCGGGCGCTTCTCTCGCTGCGCGGGACGTGGGGGCGCGTGGTCGACCGCGACGAGTTGCGGGCTGGCCTTGGGTCACTGCGAGTCCTCGACGCGCGAGCCGCAGCGCGCTATCGAGGTGAGATCGAACCGATCGATGCATATCCGGGCCACATCCCGACGGCGATCAGCGCGCCGACCGACGGCAATCTCGCTCCGGACGGACGCTTCCTCGCGCCAAGCGAGCTCGCGGCACGGTATCGCGAGCTTCGCGCCGACGGATCGCTCGGCGAGGTGATCGTCTCGTGTGGCAGCGGCGTGTCGGCGACCCACGATGCCCTGGCACTCCGGATCGCGGGGCTGCCCGACGCTCGGCTCTACCCCGGGTCGTACAGCGACTGGACCCAGCAAGGCTGGCCGGTCGCGACGGGACCGGAACCGGGAGAACCAAACCCAAGCTGACCCAGGTTCTGGACGATCCAGACGAACGCCCCGGCCAGAGCCGGGGCGTTCCCATCGTCACCGATGAACAGTTACCGGCACTTGCTCGTGACGGTCGTCTTCCCACTGCGGATGGACCCGTCTACGGCCACCGCGGATCCGTCGAACGTGACCGACCCGCTGGCGGATCGCGACTGCCCGCTGTCCGAATACGTGAACGTGCAGGTTCCGTCTCGCTCGGTGTAACGGCTGCGGAAGGTCGCCGAGCTGCCCGTGGCCGTCAGATCCGCGGAAACGGTGATGGTCCGGCAGTTGTGCCGTTGACACACCTCGAACTGGGTCGCCGGGAGACTGGCTGAGGAAAGATCGCCGGCGACGGTGAAGTCCACCCCGTCGAGACAACCGCCGACGCCCGTTCCGCGCCCTGTCCGGATGTTGTACGTGAACTGGTCGACGCACGCGAAACTAAAGACTTCTCCGGATGCCGTGATCTGTCGATCGGCGAAGAGATTCGTGTCCGTGCAGGTCTGCTGACCGCACTGCGAGCCGAAGGCATCGAATCCTGCGTTATCGAAGTTCTCCCGCGGCGATGCTGCCGCGACCCCCGGCGCAAATGCGAGCAGCCCCAACAACATCACGAGGACTGTCACGACCTGTTTCATCGACCTCTCCCTGCAAGGCTGATGGGTCGGGTTCGCCATTGGCTCGACGTAATCCGGGCGACCGACAGATGGATCACGCGTCCGGGCCCCCCATCCGCGACGGAGGATATCGGGGAGGCGTCGTCGTCCCGTCGGGTCATCCGGGTCGGGGCGGTCAGTCCAGATCCAACACGTCCGTGATGCGGCTGATCCGGCCTTCGGGCACGAACTCGATGACGTCGCTGCCAGCCTGGCGGATCGGTGGGTCACCGCCTTCCGACGCCCAGGTGATGGCTAGGCGTCCCGCGAGCATCCGCGCGCTGCTCGTCGCCCAGACGCGGAAGCCCGGCTGTTCGGCGTGCGTCGCGGCGATCAGGTCGGCGAGCGCGCTCGGCCCGACCACCCCATCGGCCACCTCGTCGTCGGCATAGACGCCATCTTTGGTGAAGCAATCGGCGAGGAGCGCGGCGGCCCGCTCCGGCTCGTTCCAGGCTCGCTCGTACAGCTCGTAGGCGTGCATCCGGTCCATCGCGGCCCTCCTATCGGGAGCCAGCGTATGCCCGGACCATCACGGAGCCGCCTGTCTATCAAGCGCCGGTCCGGATGAGCTTCTTGTTCACGAACTCATCGGCCGCGAGCAGGCCCAGCTCGCGCGCGGTCCCGCTTCGCTTGACACCGCCGAATGGCAGCTCGGGGCTATCGGCCATCACGATGTTGACGTAGACCATGCCAGCATCGATGCGATCGGCGACGCGGGCCGCCTGGTCTGGATCGTTGCTATACACGTACGACCCGAGCCCGAAGCTCGTGTCATTCGCCAGCCTGACCGCGGCGTCCTCGTCGGCGACCCGGTAGACGACGCCGACTGGCCCGAAGAACTCCTGCCGATACGCGTCCATCTCGGGCGTGACTCCGGTCAGCACGGTGGGCGGGTAGTACGCACCATCGCGCGGGCCGCCGATGACGACCGTCGCGCCTTGCGCCACCGCGCGATCGACCTGACCCTCGAGTCGCGTCGCGGCCTCCACGGACGATAACGGCCCGAGCACCGTCTCCTCGACGAGCGGGTCACCCATCGGCGTCGCCGCCATAGCGGCACTGAACTTCTCGACGAACGCGTCGTACAACCCATCCACCACGATGAAACGCTTGGCGCCGTTGCAGACCTGTCCGGCGCCATCGATCCGCGCCGTGGTGGCTGCCGCCACCACTGCATCGAGATCGTCTGTTGCCAGAACCAGGAACGGATCCGAACCACCGAGCTCCAGCGCCACCTTCTTCAAGTTCCGTCCGGCGACCTCGGCGACCGCCGCCCCGGCCCGTTCTGAGCCGGTCACCGAGACGCCCTGGATCCGCGGATCGGCGATGATCCCCGCCGCCTGCTCGCTGCTGACATACACGTTGACGTAGGCGCCCTCAGGCAGCCCGGCATCGTGATAGATCGTCTCGATCGCCGCGGCTGACTCGGGACATTGCGAGGCGTGCTTGAGGACGATGACGTTGCCAAGGACCAGGTTTGGGGCTGCGAATCTCGCAACCTGGTAGTACGGGAGATTCCAGGGCATGATCCCGAACAGGACACCGAGCGGACTGCGACGGATGACGGCGGTGCCCTCACCGCGGATCGCTATCGGCTGATCGCCGGTGATCGATGCCGCCTGGTCCGCGTAGTACTCGGTGATGTCAGCCGAGAAGTCGACCTCGCCGAGGGCGCCCGCCTTCACCTTGCCCATCTCACGAACGATGATCGAGGCCAGCTCCTCGCGACGCTCGCGATGCAACTGGGCCGCGCGACGAACCATCTCGGCCCGCTCGGCGACGGGGACCCTGCGCCAGCTCTCGAACCCGGCCGCAGCCCTGCGGAGGGCCTCCTCGACTTCGGCATCGGTAAACCGGTCGTATCGAGCCTCGGTCTTCCCGGTCGCGGGGTTCACGACTGCGTAGTCGCTCATGGCGGCTCCCTCCACCTAGCTTTCGAACGGTGCCTGGACGATCTCGTCGAGGATGCCACTCGCAGCCAACGCGGCAGCCGGGCACCGCGGCTTGCGCGACACCTGGTCGACGAAGCGCCACGTGAACTCGCGCTTGAAATCGATCCGGGGATACGCGGCGAGCACCCCGGTGACGATCGCCGGTCGAACGTCACCGATGCGTTCGCCGGTCACGTCGACCCCGGCCGCCTCCCAGATCAGCACGACTTCGGACGCGGCCTCCGGTGGTAGCTCGGGGTCGTTGTGAAGGGCGATCGCGTCGTAGATGGCCTGAGCGCGATCGTGTGGTTCCCCCGCCTCTTCCGCGAGCCGCCGTGCTGCGATCGCGCCATCGACCTCGTAGCAGCCGCCGAGGTCGTACGCCGGGATCAAGCCGATGTCGTGGAGCATGGCCGACACGTACAGGAGCTCGGAGTCGAACGGCAGCCGATCGCGGTCCCCCAGCTCGACGGCCCAGGCGTAAACCCGCAGGGAGTGGTTGACGAGGACCGGCGGCGCCGCTTCGGAGACCAGCCGATGGGCCCGTCGCGCGAGTGCCGTATCCGGGACGGGCATCCCGAGCCCCGCGAGTGCCTCGCCGATCATTCCCTCTCCGTTGCCGCGACTGGCGAACGATAGTAGGGCGCCGTCGTTGGGAGGCTGGCCCTGGGACGTCCTAGTCGGCGAGGTCCCTGCCAGCCTCTGAAGCGTTACTCCAGGTAGTCCTTCAGCTTCCGGGAGCGCGACGGGTGGCGCAGCTTGCGCAGCGCCTTGGCCTCGATCTGGCGGATGCGTTCGCGCGTCACGTTGAACTCCTTGCCGACCTCCTCGAGGGTCCGGGCACGCCCGTCCTCGAGGCCGAAACGGAGCTGGAGCACGCGCCGCTCGCGGCCGGTCAACGAGTCGAGCACGGCCTCCACCTGCTCCTTGAGCAGCTGGTGGGACGCGGCTTCCGCCGGCGCCAGGGCGCCGCGGTCCTCGATGAAGTCACCCAGGTGGGAGTCTTCCTCCTCACCGATCGGCGTCTCGAGTGACACCGGCTCCTGCGAGACCTTGATGATCTCGCGGACCTTCTCCGGCGTGACCTGGACCTCCTGGCCCTTCGACATCGCCTCGGCGATCTCCTCGACCGTCGGCTCGCGGCCCAGCTCCTGCAACAGGCCTCGGGACACGCGGATCAGCCGGTTGATCGTCTCGACCATGTGGACCGGGATGCGGATCGTGCGCGCCTGGTCCGCGATGGCGCGCGTGATCGCCTGCCGGATCCACCACGTCGCGTACGTCGAGAATTTGAAGCCCTTCTCGTAGTCGAACTTCTCGACCGCGCGAATCAGGCCGATGTTGCCCTCCTGGATGAGGTCCAGGAACGACATCCCGCGGCCGATGTACTTCTTCGCGATCGACACGACCAGCCGCAGGTTCGCCGACGTCAGCTGCTCGCGCGCGTCGCGCCCGATCTCGACGATGACGCCCTTGCGGTCGCGCAGCTTCGTCTCGAGCGGAACCTCCGGGTCGTAGCCCATCTTCTTCAGCATCTCGGCGTCATTGCCGGCGAGGATGTAGCGCTCCAGCGCGGGCCACGCGACGCCTTCCCGCGTCCAGTCCCAGATCGCGCGCAGGCCGACGTTGTCGCGCGAATCGAGGTCGCCGTTGTGGACGGCGAAGAACGCCCAGTCGAGCACCGGGAGGAAGGTGTCGGTCTTCGGCCCGGCGTTGTACGCGGCGACGAGCTTCTTGCCTTCCTTGAGCAGCTCCTTGGTGCCCTCGGACTGCGCATCCTTGGCCGCACGAATGAGGTGGAAGTCCGGCGTCTGGGTCATCAGGCTTCGCGTGGTACGCGCCGCGATCCCCGCACGGACCATGGCGTGCGCCTCCTCGCCATACGGCAGCCGATGCTGCGGCTTGGCCGTGCGCGTCTTGCGTTCCGTGTCGTGGAGCGTCCACTCGTGGAGCGAGATGATCGCCTTCCACGGCTCTTCGACCATCTGCTCGCCGAGCTCGATCGCCTTCGCCAGGACGACCTCCTCCTCGGCGGTCAGCAGTGCGACCTTGCCGATCTCCTTGAGGTACATCCGGACCGGGTCATCGATGCCGATCATGTCGGCGCTGATGGCCTCCAGGTCCTCGGCCGTCGGCTCCTCGACCTCCTTCGGGTCGAGTTTCGTCGGACCCTCCGTCGGAAGTCGTGCCGCGGAAGCGTCGGCGCCGTCCTCCGCGACGACCTCCACGCTCACCTCGCCTTCGGGCTCGTCCTCACCCTCCCCGACCGGACCGAGATCCAGGTCGTCGTCATCGTCTTCGTCTTCGTCTTCGGGCTCGGCGACCGCGACCGCCGCTCGTCGAGGGCGAAGCCCCGCGAGCTTGGCTTCCTCGATGTCGGCCTTGGCGCGCCTGGGCCGCGAGAGGACGGCTTCGACGAGTTGCTTATCGAGTGGATCTGCTGGCATCCGAGCCTCCTTGCTGGGTCAGATCTGCGCGGCCGCGACGGGCCGTGCGAGTAGTCGGGTCTGTTCACGCCGTCGGTCGATCGAACGACGGCTCTCATTTATCTGGCGTTGCTCGCGCTGCAAACGATCGATGGTCGAGGTGTCGCCGGTGCGTTCCGCCTCGGCGAGCGCGGTCTCGAGGTATTCGCTGCGCTCGCGGATCCCGTCGTCTTCGATGTCGAGGAGGAGCCCCGCGACCTCGCGCGCCTCGGGCGGCGGCTTCTGGATCGCCATCACGGCCTGGGCGAGCGAGCGAACCTCGTCGTCCGGGAGACCGGCCACGAAGACACTCAGATCGAACCCAGGGTGGATGCCCTGGTCGTTCGGCGCACGTGCGATGACGATCGCGCGGAACAGCTCGCGGGCGAGCGTACTGGGCAGTTGGTCCGGCCCGAGCTCGTCCGCGACGCGGAGCTGCTGGTCCGGGAGCAACAGCAGGAGGCGAAGCAGCTCTGCCTCCACCGGGGTCACCGCCTTCAGGATGTCGCCGACCGGGAGCGCGTCGGGCGAGGCAAGTACCGCGTCTGCCGTGATGCGCGTCGAACCGTCGCGCTGCCCGGGCCCGACGGCTGCGAGCCGCCTCTCGAGGCTTTGTCGAAGGACCCGCTCGTCGACGCCCGAGACGCGATGCATCTGCTGGAGCGCCTCGTCGCGACGAAGCGGGTCCGCGATGTCGCGGATCGACGGGATCACCGCGTCGACGAAGGCGATCCGTCCGGTCGCCGTCTTGAGGTCGTGTCGCGAGGCATGATGGTCGATCAGGTACTCGACGAGCGGCTTCGCGCGCGCCACCGCGGACTCCCACGCTGATGGGTCGTCGCGGATGACCTCGTCGGGATCCTTGCCATCGGGCAGGCGCGCGACGCGCACGTCCTCGAGCTTGACGCCTGAGTCGTCGCCCTGGAGCTGGGTGATGAGGCCCGCGAGAGCCGTCACACCCACGGTGCCGGCCTTCTCCCCGGCGGGGTCGACGTCATACGCGAGGGCGATCCGGTTCGCATATCGCGTCAGCAGTCCGATCTGGTTCGGCGTCAACGCGGTCCCCAGGCTCGCGACGACGTTCTCGAAGCCGGCCTGGTGGGCCATCAGCGCGTCGGTGTAGCCCTCGACGATGACGGCCTGCTCGCTCTTGCGGATCGGGCCCTTCGCCTTGTCGATCAGATAGAGCGTCCGGCTCTTGTCGAACAGCGGCGTCGCCGGGGAGTTGAGATATTTCGGCCCCTCCCCCTCCAACAGGCGTCCGCCCAGACCGACGGCGTGGCCGTTCTGATCGCGGATCGGGAACAGGACACGAGCCCGGAACTTGTCGATGACGCCGCGGCCACGATTGCTCGGGCTGGCCAGTCCGACCTCGACGAGGTCGCTCGGGTCGACGTTCCGCTTCGCCTGCAGCTGACGTGCCATCACGTCCCAGCCGGCCGGCGCCCAGCCGAGCTGATACGTCTCGATCGTCGCGTCGGTGAAGCCGCGGCCGCGCAGATACTCCAGGGCCGGTTCGCCCATCTTGGAACTCGTCAGGACCGCGTGATAGAAGGCGATCGCTGTGTCGAGCACCCCGCGAAGGCGTGCCTTTCGCGCGTCCTCGCGCTTCGTGCGCTCATCGATCTCGACGCCTGCCTTCGCGGCGAGCGTTCGAAGGGCCTCCGGGAACGTCAGGCCGTCGCGGTCCATGACGAAGCTGAAGATGTCGCCGCCCTTGCCACACCCGAAGCAGTGCCACGATTCGCGGGCGGGCGTGACGACGAACGACGGTGTCTTCTCGCCGTGGAAGGGGCACAGTCCCTTGTAGGTCGTGCCGGCCTTCTTGAGGGTGACACTCTCGCCGACGACGTCGACGACTGACAACTTGCTCTTGACCTCGGCAGTGACGCCGACCGACAAGTCCCGCTCCTTACCGCGTGACGGTCCAGACGCCGCGCTTCCCTATCCAGAACGCCCCGCACGGTCCCGAACATGCCTATGGGCCTGTCAAGTCTTGACAAGCCCGATCAGTCCGTAGTCTCCGCCTGGGATCGCGCTCCTGTCAAGAGCCTGTCAATACTCCGGGGGTGTATCTCGCCCTACGCGGCGCGGATAAGCGACTCGATCTCCCCGTTCAGCCGGTCGTGCTCGTGGCCGTAGATCGAGCAGTGGCCCATACCCTCGAAGAGGTGGTACTTCGCGGTCGGGCAGAGATCGACGATCTCGCGACCGAGCTGGGGTGGCGCCTGGACATCCTCGGCGAACGAGAACACGTGGAGCGGGACGACGCACTGTGGCAGTCGGTCGGTGACGTCGAACGTCTGGCAGGCATCCCACTGCGGGATCAGCGACTCCTCGTTGCTCCCGGTTCGGATCCAGGCGGTCAGCTCGTCCCGGATGCGCGGCCACAACACGGGGTCCCCGAGCACGCGCGCCGGGTATAGCGACGCCGCGTAGTGAGCGACGGCCATGTCGCCCTCGAGCGAACCGCCAGCCGCGCGGTAGTCGATCTCCGCCTGCATGTAGTACCTGAGCCACCCGTGAGATCGCGGCCCGATCCCCATCGCGATGCCCGTGCGGACGAGCTCCGGCGCATCGAGCGCGAGCTGAAGCACGATCGCGGCACCCATCGACAGCCCGACCACCGCGACCGGCGGCGTACAGACGGCTCGGATCAGCTCGGCCGTGTCGGCCGCCATGTCGCCGATCGTCCACGGCAGCGGCTGCCGGCACGTGGTCGGCGCGATGCCGCGGTTGGTGAACGTGGTGTTCCGAAATGATCTGCGGAAATGCGGGAGCTGGTACGTGTCCCAGCTGTCCCCCGCGTCGCCACCGCCGCTGATCCAGACGATGTCCGGACCCTCGCCGACCTGCTGGTAGGCGATCGTCGCCTGCGACCCTTCGAGAAATTGCATCGAACCATGGTCGCGTACCGGACGAGGCCTGTGTGGGACGTCCGAGACCGCCCTGGGGCCGTTCGCGGTCAGCGGCGGACGTCGATCGCGTCGATGGCGAGTGTGATCCGACCTGCCGACCCCGTATTCGTGATCGACACCGTGTGCGGACCGGCTGCGAGCGACGTGCTGTAGAGGACGACTCGCTCACGGATCGTCGTCGCCCGCTGACCCGCGTAGAAGCCCGTGTCCACCGTCGTCGACACGCCGTCGACCGTGACGCGCATGCGGCCGTAGGCCGGTCCGACGCGGCCGATGACGTAGAGCGCATCGCCGTCGTCCGTCGTGAACGTCAGCGTCGAGCCGGGCGTCTTGTTCTCGGTGAACGTGCGGCGGTACGTCGTCGTCGCCGTGTGGCGGACCGTGCCGCTCGAGAACGCGAACGCGCGATCGTCACGAGGTACCAGCACGGAGATGATCCGCCAGGGGCTCGCGTTGTTCACCGCGTCGAGCGCCCGGACCTGCACTTCCCAGGTGCCCGGCGCAAGCGAGAACGTCGCGCTCTTCGCGGTCGTGCTGGTCGCGCTCGACGGGGTGCCGTCGGGTCGTGACCGTGTTCGGTACTGGTAGCGGGTGACGCCGACGGTGTCGATCCCCGACCACGAGGCGCTGAACCGACCGTCGACCGAGCGGACGACGAGGTAGGAACTCTTCAGCGCGGTCATGACCGGCGCGCCCGAGTCGACCGAGATCCGCACGTACTTCCACGACGACCAGTTGCCCGCGGCGTCGGTCGCACGAACGCCGATCGTCCACCAGCCGCTCACGAGCGTCAGCACCGCGCTCTTCGACGTCGTGGTCTGGTACGACCAGGTGCCTGTCGAACCGCGCTTCTTGCGGATCTGGTAACCGGTGACGCCGAGATTGTCCTTGGCCGCATAGGCGACCGGCACGCTGGCATCGTTGTATGTCGGCACGGACAACGCCGTCATCACCGGGACGGCATCGTCCGGAAGGATGCTCATGACGCTGGTGATGTTGTTCAGGTAGGTCAGGTGTCGAGAGCTGCCCTCGATCGTGCCGAGCCAATGCGCCGAGGCGGAACTCACCGTCGTATAGCCGCTGCGGTCATAGCGCTGGAGCAGGTCGACATAGGCTCGGACACTGGCCAACCACGTCGGGAACTTCGCGTACGTGTACCCGTTGCCCGGCGCGTACCGGGTCGCCCCGAAGTCCGCCGTCCACGCGTAGTACAGGATGTTTCCCCAGTTCTTCGTGTACGTCGCATAGCCGCGCGTGCCGGAGTGGCTCTCCGCGTGGAACGTCCCGAGGGCAAAAGCCACGTTGACGCCACCGGCGACCATCGCTCGGTAGATGGATCGTCCCTCCGACAGGGCCGGAGACGACACCGCGCGGAGTCGATCGACGAACGAGTCCTCGGTCAACGTCGGCCCGGCGATGATGTGGTCTCGCGCGTGCGGGTAGTTCGGTGGTGGCGGGCAGAGCGACCGATCAAGCGTTGACGCCGCGCTTGCGGTCCGGTTCTGCGCATCCGTGACTGTCGCGGTGACGCTCTGTGTCGTGATCGAGCAATCGTTGGTGATCGTGACGCTGAGGGAGCTGCCCGACGCGGAGCCGCTGACGACGGTCGTGCCTCGGACAGCGACCGCGTACCGCCATGGGTCGACGGCGTTCGCGGGCGTGATCGTCACGCGCACGCGTGCCTTGTTCGTGGTCGAGTCGTAGCTGACGCCGCTCTGTGACATCGCGACGCTGAGCGCCCCCGGGGCAGGCGTCGGCGTCGGTGTCGCCGACGCGGCGGGAGCAAGTGCCGGCGTGCCGGTCGCGGTCGATGCAGGTGTCGGTGGGGGCGTCGGGGTCGCCGTCGGCGCGTCGGTCGGTGAAGGCGTCGGCGACGGCGAGGCAGTCGGCGTGGGCGTCGCGCCGGGATCCGGCGTCGCGCTCGGGTCGGCGGCGAACGACGGTCCCGCGACCACCACCGACAACACGCCGGCGAGCAGGACACCACGGACCGATGCGCGGATCGTGACGGAGTCGGCGAGACGGGGGCGCGGGTGACGGTAGGGCATCCGAGACTCGAGCTGCCTGGGGGGACCTAGACCTTCACGCCCAAGGCGCGTTCCGTCAAGCGGCCGATGGTCGACGTGCTTGCTGGTACGTAAGTCGGAGCCTGTCGCCGCGTGGGGCGCTTCCGCGCACCGGAACGCTAATCGCGCGCGCGCTTCAGTGCCTCGAGCACGCTCGACAGCGCGTCATAGCGAAGCTGCGCGCGATCGGCTTCGTCGTCGAGGACTTCGCGCGTTGTCGTGTCGCCATAGCCCGCTGACAGACGAACCTGGCGCCGACGAACTTCGCCGAGCTCGGTGGCGCGGGCCTTGAGAAGTGCCCGCTCGAGCTCGGCGAGTTCGGCGTCGCTGAGGTCGAGTCGGAGCTCGACCGTTCTTGGCGTTCGATCGGTCATCGACCCGATCATACGCATCGATCTCCGAGTCGGTGTCAGCCGGTGGTGGACGCCGTCGCGCGGCGGCCGTTGCGACCCTGCGGCTTCGACCCTGAGGTCGTCTCGGTGCCCGTCATCTGCTGACCGGCGCCGCTCGACGAACTCGTGTCCATCTGGCCGCCGACGCGAAGCTGGTTCATCACATCGCGGACACCGGACACCCGTTCGGCGACGTCCTCCGCGAGTCGCTTACCCCAGCGGTCGTCGACGTAGCCGCTGAGTGTCACGACGCCCTGGACCACGACGACTTCGATCCCGGAGGCATCGATGTCACCATGCTCCATCAGGCGATCGCTGACGTCCTCGCGGATCCGCTCATCCGATCGCTGATACCCCTTCGGGCCACGACCGGCGAACTGCCCGGACTGACGGCCTCGGCCGCCCGAGGAACCCTGACCCCAACCGGAGCCCTGGCCCCAGCCGGATCGCCCGTATCGGCCACCGCGCCGCCACCCGGCACCGGTCCCCTGCCCCTGCCCGTACTGGACGTCGCGCTGATCGAACTGGGACTGCTGCTGACCGGTTTCGTCCTGATCCGACTCGGGTGCGTCGGACGCGTCCTGACCCTGGTAGAAGACGGCGTAGTAGCCGACGCCACGATAGCCAGGGCCGTAATACCGGTACGGCTGGACATAGCCCGTCCAGTCGCCCTGCCCTTCGCGTTGCGTCGTCATCGATCGTGACTCGTCACGCTGCTGCTCGTCCTGATAACGCTCGGCACCACGCATGCGCGCACCTCCTCGGTTCGCTGCTTTCCACTTGTGCCGCCATCGTCGCGCGCGTCCCGTCAGGGTGTCCTCATCGAACAGGGAGGGGCGGCTTTCGGGCGCGTGACAGGCGGCTTGCAACCGCTTTCGAGGGGTACCCTGAGTGCCATGGCGACGAACGCACACGACCCCGGGCCGGACGCCGCGGCCACCGTTTTCGACGGCTCGGACGACGTCGCGGCGAACCCGTTCCCGGCGCCGAATGGCGGCACGATCCGTATCGGGACGGCGTCGTGGACGGACCCGACGATGACCGCAGCGGGCGTGTTCTACCCGAGCGGCGCCGATAGCGCCGAAGAGCGCCTGCAGTACTACGCGTCGCGCTTCCCGCTCGTCGAGGTCGATGCCACCTACTACTCGCTGCCATCGCGCCGCACGTCGGAGCTGTGGGTGCAGCGAACGCCGCCTGACTTCACCTTCGACATCAAGGCGCACGCGCTGATGACGGGTCAGCCGACGGAGACGAAGCGCCTGCCGAAGGACCTCCGCGAAGCGCTCCCGTCGGAGGTCGCCGAGAAACGTCGGATCTACGCGAAGGATCTGCCGGACGAGCTGAAGGACGATGTCTGGGCGTGGTTCGCCGACGGGCTCGAGCCGCTCGCCGAGTCAGGTCAGCTCGGCTCGATCCTCCTCCAGTACCCGCGCTGGTTCTTCACGTCCTCCGAGAACCGCGACACGATCGAGGACGCCGTCGACCGCCTGCGCAAGGTCGGGATGACGCCGGCCGTCGAGTTCCGGAACGCGACGTGGTTCAACGAGAAGAACATCGAGCGAACGCTGAAGTTCCTGGGTGACCGCGAGATCCCGCTCGTCATGGTCGATGGGCCGCAGGGCTTCAAGTCGAGCGTCCCGCCGATCGTGGCGGCGACCTCGCCCGATCTCGCCGTCGTCCGCTTCCATGGGCGTCGCGCGGAGACCTGGGAGGCGCAGAACATCAAGACCGTGGAGCGATTCCGCTACCTCTACGACGAGGGTGAGCTCGAGGAGTGGGTGCCGCGGGTCCGCGACGCCGCTGCGCAGGCCAAGCAGACCCACGTGCTGTTCAACAACTGCTATGCCAACTACGGGGCCACCAACGCCCTGATGCTGGCGGAGCTGCTCCAGGACCTCGACTAGGCTGCCAGCGCGGTCTCAGCTCGAGCTCGCGCCGAACAAACGCCGAGCAAGGTCGACGTCGAGGTTGCCGGGCCCTGGCTTCTGTGCGGCGGCGGTGGCCGCGGCCGAAGCGAGCTGGAGCGCTTCCGGGAGCGACTGACCCGCCAGAAGGCCTGCGGCAAGCCCACCCAGGAATGCGTCGCCGCTGCCGACGCCATACGGTCCGATCATCGCTGGCGGTGGTAGACGAAGCTCGCCATCCGGCATCGATGCGACCGCGCCCGATCGGCCCATCGTCACGATGGCGACGTCGGCGCCACGGCGACGGATCTCGGCAGCGGCTTCGACAGCGTCGCGCTCGGCCTCGACCGGCCGCCCCAGCAGCTCAGCAGATTCTGCAGCGTTCACCTTCACGAGCCATGGCTGCTCATGGAGCGCGCCGATGAGTCCGGGACCGTAGACGTCGATGAGTGCCTTCGCACCCGACCGCCGCGCCACGCGGCAGATGCGGCCGAACGCGTCGTCGTCGATGCCCGGCGGAACGCCGCCTGAGATGGTCAGCAACTCGGCCCCAGCGGCGAGCTCCTGGGCGACCAGCTCCTCCAGACCAGCCCAGTCGGACGGTGTCAGCGGCTCTCCGCGGTCGTAGATCTCGGTCAGACCCTCGGTCTCGGGGTCCCGGATCGAGATACAGGTTCGGGTCTCACCCGACGCCCAAGCGACGCGCGACCGGACGCCGAGCTGAGCGAGCTGGTCCTCGATCCACTGGCCGGCGTGGCCTCGGAGGATCGTCACCGTAACGACGTCCGCGCCCAGCGTGTGCGCGGCGCGGGCCGCATTGAGACCCTTGCCTCCGGGAACGGCGACCGACAGCGTCGGGCGGTGGATCGCGCCCGGGAGCAGCCGGTCGACCACGTAGAGCCGGTCGATCGAGGGATTCGGGGCGACGCAGACGAGGCGGCTCACCTGGGGGCGGGGGAGAGCGGCTCGACGTCGAGGCGGCCGGCCAGCTCCTCCGCTTCGGCGCGTTCGGGTTGACCGTCCGTGCCGCCGCTCGCCCGAACCGAGAGCGAGCCGGCCGCGACCGCGAGCCGGAGGCAGTCCTCTGGCGGCCGACCGTCGAGCCAGCCGGCCAGGAAACCCGCGTCGAACGCGTCGCCCGCGCCGATCGCGTCGACGGCGTCGACCTGTGGGGCGGCTACCCTCGCGGCCATGTCGCCGGCCACCACGAGCCCGCCCTCCGGACCGAGCTTCACCCCGACGACCGGGCCTTGCGCCGCCAGCGAGCGCCCGGCTTCCAAGACGTCTTCGGTACGGGCGAAATGGCGCGCCTCCTCGCGGTTCGGCAGGACGATATCGGCCGCCTGGAAGATCGCCCAGATTCCGCCGTCCCACCTCCCGCTAGGGTCCCCGGCGGGGTCTACCGACGTCGTCAGCCCCAGCCGCCGAGCTGTCCTGAAGACCTGCGCGAGGTCCGCCCGGAGCGCGTCCTGGAGGTAGACGCTCCCGACGTGGAGGTGGCGCGCGCGCACGAGGAGGGCGTCTGGCAAGTCGCCGGCGCTGAGCGCCGCCATCGCGCCGACCGAGGTCAGAGTCGCCCTGTCGTCGGGCAGAGCGAGGATCACGCTGGCACCGGTGGCGAGGGTCGGGTCGACCCGACAGGCGCTGGTGTCCACGCCACGCCCCGCCATCGCATCGAGCATCCACCGTCCGAACGGGTCGTCGCCAACGACGCCGACGAACGCGACCCGGAGCCCCAGACGCGCTGCCCCGCAGGCGGTGATCGCGGACGAGCTGCCGACGGTCAGCGAGATCCGGTCGACGACGCGCTCGCCCTGGCCGAATGCCGGCTCGACGTCAACCCCGGCGACGATGATGTCCGGGTTCAGCTCGCCGGCGACGAGCAGATCGACGTCCGCCACTCAGCTCTCCGGATAGTCGCGGTACCAATCGTCTCCGACACGCCCATCGCGCAGCCCGGGCGATCGCTCGAACCAGGGTCGTCCATGAGCCTCGATCGTGGCGACGAGTCGGCCGAGCCGAGCGATCGCCTCGGTCGCGAGGAAGCCCCTCCGATCCGCGCCGTTCAGCTGAGTCGCCTCGGCCCAGACGGACCGGCCGACCAGCACGCCACTCGCCCCCGCTCGGCAGGCGACTTCGACCTGGCGCTCGAAGGTCGCGTCATCAACGCCACCCGATAGCAGCACCCAGGGCACGGGCGACGCCTCGTCGAGCTCCGCGCAGGCGTCGGCCCAGCGGGCCTCGTCGATGATCGACGCGTCGTACGGGAACTCGACCTTCAGGATGTCTGCGCCGATCGCGGTCAGGCGGCGCGCCGTCTCGATGACGACGCGGCGCCGATCCTCGCCGGTCAGGGAGGGCTTCGATGCGTCCACGGAGTACGTGATGGGCTCGAGGAACAGCGGGATGTCGAATCGACGGCACTCGTCGGCGACATCGGCAACCAACCGTTCCTGCTCGCCGGCTGTCGACGCCTGTGGGTGGTAGTACACCAGCAGCTTGGCGGCGGAGGCGCCCATCCGCTTAGCCTTGGCGACGCTCCAGCCCTCGAGGACGCGGCTGCGCCGGGCCGTGGGCGACCCGTCGTAACCGGTCGCCTCGATCGCGACGATCAGCCCGACGCTGCCCGGCAGCGAACCGTCCGCGATTGCCCGCGGAGCGCCGAACTCGGGATCGAGGAGCACGCCGCTGACGTGCCCGGCCAGGCCGCGAACGACATTGCGCTTGAGCTCCGCCATCTCGTCGATCGATACCGATCCCGGGTCCTCCGGACGTATCTCGCGACGAAGGTTCTGGCGATGGTCGAGGGCGAGGACCGTGAACACGCCGCGCGGCGATGCGCACGCATCGAGACCGCGTCTCACCCCGGGACGAAAGGCGGTCGTGACGGCATCCTGGGTCCGGGCCACGACGGGGACTTTACGCTCCCCGTGCGCAGCGCGCAACGCGAAACACGCGCTCCTTCGCGCATCTTGCGCAGATCGCGCAGGATGGCTTGACACTCTGCGCACGAACGGCCACGATCGGCCCCGTGCGAGCCGCCGAGCGTGACGACCGCGTCGTGTCCCTGCTTCGAGCGCGCGGCCGAGCGACCGTCGAGGACCTGGCCAGCGAGGTCGGTGTCACGACGTCGACGATACGGCGCGACCTCCAGCGCCTGTCCGACGGCGGGCGCGTCGTCCGGACGTACGGCGGCGCGACGATCCCCGGGCCGCGGCTGGCCGACATCATCGACCCCGCCGCCGCGGCGAAGGAGCGGATCGCGGCACGCGCTGCGGAGCTCGTGGTCGATGGGTCGACGATCGTCGTCGCGAGCGGTTCGACCACGCTCGCCTTCGCGCGCCACCTTGTCGAGCGCGACGACCTGACCGTCATCACGAACGCGCTCGATGTCGCGTGGACGCTCGTGGACCGCCCGGGGATCGACCTGATCGTCCTCGGCGGCGCGATCCGGCCCGGGATGCACAGCATGCTCGGGCACCTGACGGAGATGGCATCGCGCGAGCTGCGGGCGGACACACTATTCGTCGGCATCGGCGCGATCAGTCTCGACCACGGGCTGATGAACGACTCCGTCCCGGAGATCGTGTCCGACCGAGCCCTGCGCCGCATGGCGAGGCGGTGCGTCGTCCTCGCCGATGCCCGCAAGTTCGACCTCGTGGCGCCGGCGTACGTGTTCGGGCTCGACGAAGTCGACACGATCGTGACCAACGACACCGCACGACCCGAAACGATCGATGCACTGCGAGCACGCGGAGTCGAGGTCATCGTCGCCGGCTCGGAGGCGCCGTCGTGACCAGTCGGATCACGACGGAGATCCGCGACGAGCCCGAGGCGATCCGGGCGACGATCGCCGCTTCGCTGGACCACGCGACCGAGGTGGCGAGGGCGCTCATCACCGGTGGTGTCCGACGCGTGTACGTCATCGGTAACGGGACGTCGTATCACTCTTCGCTTGCCGCCGCGCTCGTGCATCGTCGACACGCACGCGCCGACGATCCGGTGGTCCTCGCCATGACTGCGGGCGAGTTCCGCCACTACCAGCCCGCCCTGGGGCCGCGTGACGCCGTCGTCGGCATCAGCGCGTCCGGCGAGTTTCGCGACGTCGTTGCGGTCACGGAGTCGCTTCGGGGCCGGATCCGCACCGTGGCGATCGTCCATAACCCAGGCTCATCACTGACCGGACTCGCCGACCACGTGATCATGTCGGCTGGCGGGCCGAGTTCCGTCCCTGTGATGACGAAGACCTTCGCGTCGACGCTGACGGCGGCGATCCTGTTCGGTGCGGGACTACTCCCTGACGACGAAGCCGAGACGATCAAGGACGCGCTGGTGACGGCCGCCGCTGCAGCTGAGATCGCGATCGCCGCTGCGGAGTCGAGGGTCGAAGCCCTCGCGGCCGACCTCGCGACCGCCCGGCACATCTTCGTCGTCGGCAGTGGCGGAGCCCATGTCGCGGCCCTCGAGGGAGCGCTCAAGCTCAAGGAAACGGCACTGGTCCACGCCGAGGGCTCCGAGTCGTGGGAGATGGCTTCGGGTGCCGCGACGTTGATCGACACGACGTCGACGGTGATCGCTCTTGCTCCACCCGGCCGGGGCCGCGAGGCGGTCGTCGACATCGGCAGACACTGCCTCGACTGGGGCGCCCGCGTCGTCGAGATCGCGGCAGAGCCGTCGATCGTCGGGGCGGACCACCTCCCCATCGCCGGCACGGCGAACGAGGACCTCGCGAGCCTCGACACGCTCCCGCCGCTCGTGCTCCTCGCCGAAGCCCTGGCACGCACCCGCGGGATCGAGCCGGACGAGCCGGGGTGGACCGAGCGCTATCGCAGCCAGGGTCTGACCCACGTGATCGGCGCCGGAGGGGCACGGTGACACGCATCGTCCTTGTCGGCGCCGGCAGCGTCGAGTTCACCCGGAATCTGCTCGGAGACATCCTGAGCTATCCGGAGCTCGCCGACGCGAACATCGTGCTTCATGACATCGACGGCGACCGGCTAGCGACCGCCGAGAAGATGGCCCGCTGGACCGCAAGCGCGCTTGGCGCGAACCCCACGCTGGAGGCACACCTCGATCGACGGGCGGCGCTGACAGGTGCCGACTTCGTCATCGACACGATCCAGGTCGGTGGCGCCCGGGCAACGCAGCTCGACTTCGAGATCCCGCGCCGCTACGGGCTCCAGTACACGATCAACGACACGATCAACGTCGGCGGCGTCATGCGCGGCCTGCGCTCGATCCCCGTCATCCTCGGCATCGTCCGGGACATGGAGGAGCTCTGCCCGGGGGCGTGGTTCCTCAATTACACGAACCCGATGTCGATGATCATCTGGGCCGTCACGTCCGCGAGTGACGTGAAGACCGTCGGCCTATGCCATTCGGTCTACTGGACGGTCCATGCGATCGCGGGCTACGTCGGCGCACCATTCTCCGAGATCGAACACACGTCGGCGGGCGTCAACCACCTCGCGTTCCTACTGCGCCTCGAGCACCGCGGCGATGACCTGTACCCGCGCCTCGACTCAGCGGTCCGCGACGGCCGCATCCCGGACGATGACCTGGTCCGCGCCGAGCTGTACAAACGGCTCGGCTTCTACCCGACGGAGTCGTCGGAGCATCACGCCGAATACAACCCGTGGTTCATCCCCAAGGGCCAGGTCGAGCGTTTCCACATCCCGATCGGCGAGTACCTGGACCGCGTCGCGCGGAACCTCGACGAGTTCGGCGAGACGAAGCGGAAGCTGGCAGCCGGGGAGCCGTTCGAGATCGAACGGAGTGGCGAGTACGCCGCGGTGATCATCCATTCGCTCACCACCGGTGAGCAGGCGCGGATCGTCGGGAACGTCCCGAACCGGGGCGTGCTGATCCCGAACCTCGCCGCCGAAGCCTGCGTCGAGGTCCCGTGCATCGTCGACGGCAGCGGTCTCCGGCCGCTCGAGACCGGGGCGCTGCCGCCGCAGCTCGCCGCGTACATCCATCCTGCCGTCGACGCCCAAGGCCTGACGGTCAAGGCCGTCCTGGAGCAGGACCGAGACGCGATCTATCACGCCGTCATGCAGGACCCGATCGTCCAGGCGCGGCTCACGCTCGACGACACCTGGCGCATGACCGACGAACTCATCGAAGCCGAAGCCGAGTGGCTCCCAGCCTGGCTCGGTGGCGCAGCGCCCGTAATAGCGGGCATGTAGGTCTCCGGGCCCCGATAGGAGGAGGACATGATGAGCACGTTCATGGGATCGCCGCGAGGGCGCCTGCCAGGCGTCGCTGTCGCGGCCATCGCGCTGATCGCCGCCGCGTGCGGTGGGAGCGCGACATCGTCGCCGGCCAGCTCCGCCACCGGGTCGGCGCCGGCGTCAGCCTCTGCGCCGGCGTCGGCCGGATCGCCGTCAGGAAGTGCGGAGACCGCCTACTCCGGTCCGCCCGCCACCCTCGAGTACTCGATCTGGGGAGATCCGGCCGAGATCAAGAACCAGCAGGCCATCGTCGACGACTTCACCAAGGCCAACCCGACGATCAAAGTCAATGTGACGGTCTCCGACTGGGAGCCGTACTGGGACAAGCTCCAGACCGGTCTCGCGGGCGGCGCCGCACCCGACGTGTTCGCGATGGACGGTCCCCTGGGACCGGATTACCAGACCCGAGACGCTCTGCTCGACCTCACGCCGTACATCCAAGGTGAGAACTACGACCTTGGCCAGCTCGACGCGAACGCCGTCAAGGACTTCACCACGGCCGACGGTGCCCAGTTCGGCCTGCCGCGGGACCTCAATGTCATCGCGCTGTACTACAACAAGAAGATGTTCGACGCCGCCGGGATCGCCTATCCCGACGAGACGTGGGACTGGGCCAAACTCGTCGACGTCGGCAAGAAGCTGACCAAGGACACCAACGGTGACGGCACGCCCGACCAGTGGGGTGTCTATACCGAGACGACCGACATGGAGAACGCTTGGGCGTCCTTCGTCTGGCAGGCCGGCGGCGACATCCTGTCCGCGGACGGCACGAAGTCGGCGCTCGATACGGATCAGGCCGCGCAGGGCATCCAGTTCCTCCAGGACCTGATCTGGAAGGACAAGGTCGTGCCCGACCCGGCGATCTTCGCTGAGACCGGCGATGCATTCGAGCAGGGCAAGGCGGCGATGGAGATCAACGGGTCGTGGCTCGTCGCGACGCACGAAGCCGCCGGCCTCGACTTCGGGATCGCCCCGCTGCCGAAGGGACCCGCGAGCCAGGCAACGTCCGTGAACCCGACCGGCGCGGTCGTCTATAAGGGCACGAAGTCACCTGAAGCGGCGTGGGCCCTCGTGAAGTACCTCGCGAGCCCAGTCGCCCAGGAGAAGATCATGGCCCTCAAGGCGTCAGTGCCGGTCAACAAGCAGATCCTCAGCACCACCTATGCGAGCGCCTTCGACGGTGCGCAGGTCTTTGCCGATGCCCTTTCGTACGGCCACCTCAAGCCATCGTTCAAGGGCTACAACGACTTCAACACGACGTTGCAGACGGAGCTCGATGAGAACGTCTTCAACACCCCGAGCAAGACGGCGAAGGAGGCGATCGCGGCCGTCAACCCTCAGCTCAACCAGATCCTCACCGAAAACCAATGACGCATCCGTGACCGATACCGCCCGCCGCCCCTCCTTCGGCTCGGGCTGGATCGGCCTGCGCTTCAGTCGCATCCGCGGCGGCAAGCCGCGGGGACCACGCGCGGGCGAGGAGAAGTGGGGCTGGCTCTTCATCAGCCCGGCGGTCGCCGGGCTGATCCTGTTGTCAGCCGCACCGATCCTCGCGACGTTCGCGATCAGCCTCACCCATTGGGACCTCCTGACCGCGCCAGACCCGGCCGGCTTGGACAACTACGCGAAGCTTGTGAACGACCCGCGGTTCCTCACGGCATTCCGCAACACGGCGTTCTACACGATCGTGTCGGTGCCGCTCGGCATGGCGATCTCGCTCGGCCTGGCGCTCGCGCTCAACCAGGCGATCGCCGGGATCTCGTGGATCAGGACGATGTACTTCCTGCCGATCGTGACTTCGACCATCGCGATCGGGCTGGTGTGGTCGTGGATCTACAGCCCATCGAGCGGCTTGCTCAACCAGTTCCTGGGGGTGTTCGGACTACCGCCCCAACGCTGGGTCGCCGACCCGTTCTGGGCGATGCCGGCGATCATCGGCATGTCCGTGTGGCAGGGCCTGCCGGCGAACACGATCATCTTCCTGGCCGGCCTCCAGGCGATCCCGTCGGGGTACTACGACGCGGCGAGTGTCGACGGTGCGGGCCCGTGGGCGCGGCTCCGGTACGTGACGTTGCCGCTCCTGACACCGAGCATCTTCTTCACAGGACTCCTCAGTCTGATCGGCTCTGTACAGGTCTTTGACCAGGTCTTTGTGCTCGCCAACCCGGGGAAGCCGACGAGCGCGACGATCACGCTCGTCTACTTCATCTACGAGGCCGGCTTCCGCAACTTCAAGATGGGCTATGCGAGTGCCGCGTCGTGGATCCTGTTCCTGATCGTGGCCGTCCTCACGTTCATCTACTTTCGGTCACAGAACCGCTGGGTCCACTACCAGTGAAGGCCGAGCGCGCGGACGGGTCGCGGACCCTGCAGGTCGACAGCACTCTCGGCCAGTCCTCTGCGCGACGGGCTCGGATCATCGCCCGGCGGGTGTCGCTGTACGCGGTCCTCGTCTTCGGCGGGCTGCTGATGATGATCCCCTTCTTCTGGATGTTCCTCACGTCGCTCAAGACCCGGGCGGAGGTCTTCGCGGCCCCGCCGTTGTCGCTGCCGAGCGGTCCCCATTGGGACAACTACGTGCGGATGTGGAACGCGTTCGGCGAGGTGACCTTCGGGAACTTCTTCCTGAACTCGGTCAAGCTCGCGTCCCTGAACACGATCGGCCAGATCATCGCCTGCTCGTTGGCCGCCTACGCGTTCGCCGTCATCCCGTTCCGGGGGCGCGGCCTCACCTTCGGCGTGCTCCTGGCGACCCTGATCATCCCGTTCCAGGTCGTCCTTGTCCCGAACTTCATCCTCTGGCGGAACATCCCCCACCCGACGAGCGATAGCGGCAACTTCATCGGCACCCAGGAGCCACTGTGGGTCGGAGCATTCCTGGGCGGGGCGTTCGGGATATTCCTGCTTCGGCAGTTCTTCCTGGCGATCCCGGTCGAGTTGGCCGATGCGGCTCGGATCGACGGCGCCAACCCGTGGCAGATCTTTCGGCGCATCTACCTGCCGCTCGCCCGGCCGGCGATCGCGACGCTCGCGATCTTCGAGTTCATGTGGTCGTGGAACGACCTCATCAACCCGTTGATCTACCTACGCCACATCGACCAGTACACGACGACCGTCGGACTGGCGTTCTTCGAGGGTCAGTTCGTCGGGAAATGGCCCGAGATGATGGCCGGGGCCATGGTCAGCCTCCTCCCGATGATCATCCTCTTCGTCATCGCTCAGAAGTATTTCGTGCGCGGGATCGCCCTGACTGGCCTCAAGGGTTGAGCGGCGATCTTCGCCTCGTCGACTACGCCCCCAAGTCGATGCTGCGGCGACCGGTCAACGTGGTCGATCGGCCCGCGTTCCCGGTGGTCGACGCCCACGCCCACCTCGGCTCGACACCGTTCGGGGGAGGCTGGTTCGAGCGGCCCGTCACGGAGCTCCTCGACGTACTCGACGCCGTCGGCGTCGAGACGATCGTCGATCTCGACGGCGGCTGGGACGACCACCTTCGAGCCGAGGTCGACCATTTCGCGGCCGCCGGCAAGCGAGTCATCGTCTTTGCGGGGGTCGACTACGACGCCTTCGCCCTCGACGACGACTTCGGCGAGCGCGCCGCGAGGCGACTGCGTGACGCGGCCGCCGCCGGCGCACGCGGGCTCAAGGTCTGGAAGCTACTGGGGTTGCGGGCGCGCGACTCACGCGGCAGGCTCGTCGCGGTCGACGATCCGCGGCTCGACCCGCTTTGGTCGACAGCCGGCGAGCTCAGGCTGCCGATCCTGATCCATGTCGGCGACCCGATCGCGTTCTTCGAGCCGCTCGACGCGGCCAACGAGCGGTACGAGGAGCTCGTCGAGCATCCCGACTGGCATTTCTGGCCGCCTCGGCCGCCCAGCGGTGGGGCGGACGATCCCGGCTACCCGCCGTTCGACGAGATCATGGCGGCCTTCCGACGTGTCGTCGAACGCCATCCGCGAACGACGTTCATCGGGGCACACGTCGGCTGTGCCGCGGAGGATCTCGACTGGGTGTCGGCGATGCTGGACGCGTGTCCCAACTACGCCGTCGACCTCGCGGCGCGCCTCGGGGAACTCGGACGCCAGCCATACACCTCGCGCGAGTTCTTCATCCGCCACCAGGACCGGATCGTGTTCGGTACGGACGGCGACCCCGACCCTGGGGAGTACCGACGCTGGTATCGATTCCTCGAGACACGGGACGAATCATTCGACTATGGGTCTGGCGACGTGCCAGCCCAGGGTCGCTGGCAGATCCACGGGATCGACCTGCCTGCCGAGGTGCTGCGAAAGGTCTACGGCGCGAACGCTCGGCGGCTGCTTGGGCTGGCCGAAGGCCCCTAAGCCGTCCCCGCGAGCGCTTCCCCTGCGACCCGCAGGTCGGCGACGAGCCCCTCGAACATCTCGTCGCGGTCGTCTCGCGCCCGGAGCACCGCCGACGGATGGATCGTGACGAGCGCCTTTGGCGCTAGCGGCGACTCGATCGGTCGCCCGTGATCACGGGTCACGGATAGGCCTTTTCCGAAGAGCGCCTCCGCGGCGGTCGCCCCCATGGCGACGAGGACCTGGGGATGGACCAGTTCGAGCTCCCGCTCGATCCAGACGTGACACGCCGTCACGTTGGCACGAGTCGGCTTCTCGTGGAGACGCCGCTTCCCGTTCGGGCTCGGTCGCCAGCGGAAATGCTTGACGACGTTGGTGACGAACGCGGCCTCTCGGTCGATGGAGGCGCGCTCGAGCGCCTCGGCGAGGATGCGTCCGGCCGGGCCGACGAACGGATGCCCCTCGATGTCTTCCTTGTCGCCCGGCTGCTCGCCGACGAGCATCAGTGGAGCCGGCACCGGACCCTCGCCGAAGACGGTCTGTGTGGCTCGCTCCCAGAGCTCGCAGCGCCGGCAGACCGCGGCCTCGGCGCGGGTCCGGATGAACGCTCGTTCCACGCTGGTCGCGGGCGACCCTGCGTTACGCATCTGCAAGGTCGGACCCGGCGGCGGCGACATCGCCAACGAGGCATGCCCCTAACGTCTGGGTCCGGCGACGATCGTTGCTATCGGCCTCCCCGCCTTGATCGTCGACCTGAGCCCGGCCCCGCATCTGGGCCGGGCTCCTCCATGTCTGGCAGCACCTCGGCCGACCGACGTCATCCACCGTGGCGACGCCGTCGTCAGCGCCCCGCCGGGACGTTCAGCTCCTCCTGGGCCTGGGTCTTCCGCTGCTCCATCCGGGTGCCGAGCTCCTCGAGCTCGGCGTTGTCGAACACCTGGCGGGCCTTCTGGAACATCTCGCCCTCCTCCTCTTCCATGTGGTGCTCGACGTTCTCCTTCATGACCTTGGCCTTGGCGCCCCACGTCTCGTCATCGACGGGAAGATCCTCGAGCTCGGCCATGACCGTGTCGACGACGTGGTGCTCCTCGTACCCCTCGAGGACGATGTCCTTCGCCTTCGGATGCTCCTTGAGCTCGGGGTAGAAGATCTCCTCCTCGATGATCTCGTGGACGGTGAGCTCGCCCTTGATCCGGGCGAAGAGTTCCTCGCGCGTCCTGACGCCGCGTTCGGTCGTCGACTCGAGCTCGTCAAGGAGCTTGCGCATCTTCTGGTGGTCGTCCTTGAGCAGGGTCAGGGCATCCATCGCGGCCTCCGGTGAAGTGGTTTCAGGGACGCGACGGATTCCAGCAGCGGACCGCTTACGAACGAGGTGACAGCGCTGAGCCTGAGCGCAAACCGACGTTGCAGTCCGATCCCGAGCCGTCCCTGGTCCACGGCGACAGCGAACCACCTAGCATTCGCGGCATGGACTACGGACTGTGTCTCCCGAATTTCCGCGAGGGTGCCGCTCGAGAGGGAATGGAAGCTGGTGCCGAGGCGGCCCAACGCCTGGGCTGGTCGACCGTGTGGACGACGGACCACGTGATGGTCCCCTCGTCAGCAGCCGACGACTACGGCACCAACTACGACGCGATCGAGGTACTGGCGTGGATCGGCGCGAAGTTCCCTGACCTGAGACTCGGGACGAGCGTGATCGTGGTCCCGCAGCGCAATGCGGTCGTGCTCGCCAAGGAGCTCGCGTCGATCGACGCCCTGAGCGGCGGCCGCCTGATCGCGGGCGTGGGCGCGGGTTGGAACGAGGAGGAGTTCGCGAATCTTGGGGTCCAGGACCGATTCCATGTTCGCGGCGCCTACCTCGACGAGACGATCGACTTGTGGCGGCACCTTTGGTCGGGGTCAAAGGAGCCGTTCCATGGGCGCTTCCATGGATCAGACGACTTCGTCTTCGCGCCACTGCCGGCGCAACGAGCCGCGGTGCCGATCGCGGTCGGTGGGCGTGCCGAGCCGGCGTTACGCCGAGCCGGGACGAAAGGCGACTGGTACCACTCGAGCGCGACCAGCGCCGCGAAGTACGCAGAGCGTGTGCCGGTCATCCGCGCAGCCGCCGAGGCGGCGGGCCGGCAGATGCCGCGTCTGACCGCCCGTGCCTGGACCGAGTTCGGTGATGCGACGAGCAACCACTACGCGATCCGTGGCACGGTCGACGAGATGGTCGCGGAGATCCGCGCGTTCGCCGGTCTCGGCGTCGACCATCTCGCCGTGTGGTTCGATGCGACGGACCCCGAAGAGCTCGTGGGCCTGATGGAGCGCTTCGCCCGCGAGGTCGCGCCACCGGTCGAGGGCTAGCGCCTAGTCCATCGACGTGAAGAGCGTCAGCTGCAGGTCGGCCGGCGCCGCGAGACGAACGTTCCGATCTCCCCACGGCGTCTCGACCGGGCCCGTCCCAAGCAGCACGGCGCCGTTGCCGCGGGCGCGCTCGGCGAGCGCGGCGGGATCGTCGACAGATAGGGCGAGCCGGATCGGACCCGCCACGCGGCGACCGACTTCGACGCGATCGATGTAGCTCGCCTGCGCCTCGTCGATGAGCTCGAGCGTGGCGCGCCCCCCGTCGAGCACGACGACCTTGCCATCGGGTGACGTCCAGTCCGCGATCTCTGGCATGCCGAGCACGTCGCGATAGAACGCGAGTGCGGCGTCGTGGTCGGGAGCCGTCACGGCCACGCGCAACTCGTGGACCGGGCGGGAGCGGGTATCCGGCGCACGCGTCGCCGCGCGCCAGGCTTCGAACGGCTCATCGGCGCCGTCGATCGCGACGTGCTCGAGATCGACCATGACGCCATCGATCCGGTCGAGTCGACTGGCCATCGACTCGCTGAATCCGAACCCGGCCGCCGCGGCCTGCGCGCGCGTGGCGGCGTAGGCGATCCGCGAGATGCCGGTCATCCCGGCCGTCGCCTGACAGATCGGACACGGCTCGCAGCTCGACACGACGATCGCGCCGGTCAGGTCCAACGTGCCGAGCCGCCGGCAGGCGGCCCTGATGGCCTCGACTTCGCCGTGTGACGTCGGGTCGGCGTCGCGATGGGTCGCGTTGACGCCGGTCGCAAGGACCTCGCCTGCCCCGCCGTCCGCGACCACCAGAGCGGCGAACGGCGACTGGCCGGCGGCGACGTTCCGTATCGCCAGCCGGACCGCGGCGGCGGCGTGCTCCTCGATCGATGTCATGCGTCGTCCTTCCTCCAGCGCCGATATCGGGCGTACACAGCCGGTTCGAGCGGCTCGACGAACCGGGCGAGCCGCTCCGCGAGCTCGTCGAGGGCGATGCGGTCCGCGACAGCGAGCCTACGGAACGGCTCGAGCTCGAGTCGCGTCCGCCCGTCCTCCACGGCCGCCCACCATCGCCCGGCGACGACGCCGTCGACGAGGATGGTCGCCAGCGTATCGCCGTTGCGGGCGACGACTCGCCCTCGTTCGTCGTCGCTGATGATCCGAGTCCGGTCGTCATGCGCGAGGATCGTGCTGTCCCACATCGGCAGGAGGCGCCCGGGCGACGCGAGTTCCTCGTCGGGCAGCGGCGCGTCCGCGAGGTCCACGAGGAGCCGCCCGGTCTCGGCGCGGTACAGGCGGAGGTCGCCGGCGGCCTCGACCGCATCGACCCCTGGCCGGACCGTGGCGACCGGGATGCCCGCCCATCGCGCGATGTCGGCGACGGTCGCGGGTCCGAATGCGGCCAGATACTTGCGCACGAGGCGATCGATCGCGGAAGCGGGATCCGGCCACTCCCCGGCCGGTAACCAGGCGTCCGCGTCGACCAGCAGCGGTCGTCGCCCGAAGGACCACGCGACGTCCGCCGGAACGTGGATCAACGGGTGGACCCAGCGCAGCCACCACAGGAGTTCGTCCGCGGATCGCCCATCGCGTTCGCCCAAGCCGTCACGCAGCTCGGTCAGTGACCGCGGTTCCGACGCAAATCCCTTACCGAACTGGCGCAGCTCTCGAAGCAGGCGGCCGTCAGGTACGTCGCGGCGGTCCGTCCGGCGGGTGCCAGTGAGCCATCCCTGCGTGGCGATCCATAACGCTCGGTAATCGGAAGCCGATGCGATGTGAACGGTCCGACGCATCAGCGTGCCCTTGACGAGCTGACGCTCCGCGAGCGCACGGTCCAGGCTCTCCGAGTCGAAACCGGCGAGCCTCGCCCACAGCCCGATGTACGGCGAGGCGGGTTCCTGAGCCTGCAGCGCGGCGACGGCTTCGACCGCCGTGACGACGTCGAGCGTCGACGGTTCGAGAAGCAGCTGCCGCGCGAGCGTCGCCCGGCCGAGCTGCCGCGTGCTCAGGACAGGGCCATCGGCCGTGACCGTCACTCGCGCGGCAGTTTCCCGGCCCGGAACGCCGCGATCATCTCCGTATAGCCGGGCAAGCCGCGCTCGTAGCCGATGGCCCAGAACCCGGCCCCGGCAAGACCGCGGTCGTCGGCGAGACGCAATTTGGGCGTCAGGCTGCGCGGCGAGTCGTAGTAGACGGCATCCCACGCGGTCGGGATCGGACTCGCCGGCGCTGGGCTGGGCGAGACCGCGCTCGTCGTGCCAGCGGTCGCGAACGCCGTCGGGACCGTATAGAACTCGACGCTCTCGGTCGGCTCGTAGGTCGGCGAAAAGTCCGGAGCCTCGAAGACACCGAGATTCCGCCGCGGGACCCATGCGTCGCCGCGCCCGCTCGACGGTGCGAGGAACCCCGGCGCTATGACGGGCCACATGAGGCCGTACAGCGGCAACCCGAGCAGGAGCTTCTCGGGCGGGACACCGAGCGTCGCGTAGAGATCGAGCGACCAGAGAAGGTCCTTCTCCTGGCCGTCCATCCGATCGATCGGTGCCGACGCTCCCGGTTGGGTACCGGCCGTCCGGTAGTCGTAGCCCATCAGGAAGATCCGGTCCGCTCCGGCCGTGGCCGCGACCGCGGCCATCGCGGCCCCGATCTCGTTGCCCTGGGTGGCGACGGACAGCTGCGCCTCCGGGACTCGATCGCGAAGCGCCGTTCGCAATCGCCCGACGAACGCCCCGTACTGCGGCACGAGGTCGATCGGGATCGCCTCGACGTCGACGTTGATCCCATCGACGCCGATCTCCTGCACCAGCCTGACGAGCTCGTCGATCCAGCGGTCCTGCGCTTTCGGGTCGTCGTAGAAGCGCCGGTTCTTGGTCGCGCCGAAGCTCGTGTAGACGATCTCCACCCGCGTCCCGCGATCGTGGGCCGCGCGGATCATCGAACGGCCGATATCGCCGCGGATGCGTTGCAACCCGGTCTGCTCATCGATCGTCCCGTTCCGTTTGTGCGTGACCGAGAAGAGGCCGAGCGTGGTCAGGTCGGTCGCGGCGACGTGGTCGGCGATCGTGTCGTCCATCTCCCAGTAGGGCACGAAGCCATAGACCTCGTGCTTCGGCACAGGGATGGCGCTGGGCTGCGCAGTCGATGTCGGCGCGACGGCGAAGTCGGTGGCCGGAGCAGACGACGGAGTCGGCGTCATCGTCCCGCAGCCACCCAGGAGGACGGCGATGAGGGCGAAGCTCGCGATCCGCCTCACGCTCTCGTCGCAGCCATCGGCGACGCGACGGGCCCTCGGACGGGCGATGCCGCGGCCAATGTCGGCGCGACCGTCGGCGCCGAGGGTCCGTCGTTCGGCGTACACGCCGCGGCGAAGACAACGAGCCAGATCACCGCGACCACGCGGATGGTGTGACGGGAACGGCGCGACGCGACGGGGTTCATGGGGTTGCCCGGCAGTATGCCCCGAAACGCCCGTTCGCCCGGTCTGGGCCCTTCCGCGACGAGGGTTGAGCAGTACGTTCCTACGAAGTCTTTTGCGGCGACGCAGGGGACTTCGTCGTATCCCCGTGACCTGAGACGTCCCCGGCCCCGCGTTGGTCACGAAGCGGGAATGCCTCCTGTACGGCTCGCGCAAGGTCGTCGTCGGTCGGCGCCGCTTCGTGCCAACGATGGACGAGGACCGTATGACGACCCGGGATCGGCACATCGCGCTGCGCGATGAACCGGATGAAGACCGTGCCCGCATCGGGCACCAGGTACGACGTCTCCCCTGCCGACCGTCCCTCGTCGAGGAATCTCTCCCACGCCGCGGCGGCGGCGTGCTCATCGAGGACCGAGATCTCCCTGACGGACTTCCCGACAAGCTCCTCGGCAGGCCACCCGATCGTCGCGGCAGCGCTCGCCGTGATGTCGACGATCCGCAAGTGATCATCGATGACGTAGATCGGCGGCCCGCTGATCGCCGGAAGGCGTGGAGCGATCTCGATGCCGTCGTACGTCTCGAGGTGGAACCGATCCAACCAATCGGCTAGGTCTCGCTCGAACAGCGGTCGCTCCGGTCGGCCGCCGGTCGCCTTTCGGATGGTCCCGAGGTCGGGCCACACACCGACCGTCACGGCCTCGCATTCGCGGCCGATCACCCTTCGCCCGAGGTGCGACGCGACGAGACCGAGGTCGACGAACCGGCGCTGTTGCTGCCGAAGCGTTTCGACCAGCCGTGCCTCCTCGTTCGGCCGAGACTGGATGGTCAGGATCCGCAGGTAGACGGTCTCGTCCGGAGGGAGTGCCGCGAACGTCCGGCCGACGATCTCGTAGTGGACGGCCTCATCGACCTGCAGAGGAAGCTGGAGGCGGGTCGCAAGGAAACGGTCCTGCTCGTCCACCCCCGTGGCCCGCGCCATCAGGGTCGCGTCCGTCCAGACGGACACGATGGCTGCCTCGATGCCGTGGTCCCCCGGGACCGACGACCGACGCGCTCCGACGATCAGGCTTTCGAGCCCGGGCACGTCGAGCGCCGCCTGGGCAAGGCGGCCGCGGGCGTCGACGAGAGCATTCGCGTCGAGGTCGGTCGGGAACCGGCCGAAGACGATGCGCAGGATCATGCGGCACCACTGTACCCGCGCTCGCGACCCGCCTGCATCCAGAGGTGCACAACACTTGTGCATAACTTCTGTGCATGCTACGGTCCGGGCCGTCATGAACCAACTGTCGACTTCGATCCGCCTCGACCCCAAGGCACTCCGCGTACTCGCGCACCCGCTTCGGTCACGCCTGCTCACCGCGCTCCGGATCCAGGGACCGGCGACCGCCACTGCCCTCGCCCGCGAGCTCGATACGAATACGGGCGCCACGAGCTATCACCTGCGGAAACTCGCGTCGGTCGGCCTCGTCGAGGAGACCGAGGACGGTCGAGGTCGCGAGCGGTGGTGGCGCGCGAGCACCGCCAGCCATGAATGGCGCGAACGCGACCTGGTCGGCGATCCCGACGCCGAGGCCGCGAGCGATTGGCTCCGCCGTCACTACTTCCAGGCCTTCGCCGAGCGGTACGAGCGGTGGCTGGATGCGGTGGTGGATGAGGCGGTCGAATGGCGCGACGCCGCCGAGTCCGGCGACGCCGAGATCCTTGTTTCGCCTGAGCGCCTGCGCGAGTTCGAAGCCGAGCTGCAGACGCTCATCGAGCGGTATCAACGACCCTCCCCTGTCGACCGGGACGCCCGACGCGTCGCCGTCTATTTCCACACGTTCCCCGTCGCGCCGGTCGATGAGGGGGCGAAGGCGTGACCGCGGAACTCGACGCGCGATCGCTTCGCCGGCGCTTCCTCGCCCTCGTCTCGCTCCGCTGGTTGCCGGTCGGCTTCCTGATGCCGATCTTCGTGCTCGTCCCGCTGTCGCGCGGCCTATCGCTGACCGAGATCGGCGTCGTCTTCGCCGCGCAGGGCCTCGTCGTGCTCGCGCTGGAGCTTCCGACCGGCGGGCTGTCCGACGCCCTTGGGCGGAAACCGGTCCTATTGATCGCGTCCGGCGTGGCCATCGTGTCG